>CAMZLW010000068.1 GCA_947311785.1 uncultured Ignavibacteriales bacterium
AGCGAATAGCGAATAGCGAATAGCGAATAGCGAATAGCGAATAGCGAATAGCGAATAGCGAATAGCGAATAGCGAAAAAAAATAATTTTGTGAATTAATGTCAAGAAAAATATTGGTGTGTTGGTTTGGGTTGTAAAATATTTGTGGTGCCTTTTTTCAAAAAACTACCTCTTGTAATTAGTTACCATCTTTTTTTAGTTATGTTTAAACTATATAATTATAAAACTTTATGCAAGGGGAAAATTTAAGATAAGAAGTATCTACATGCTTTATTCTTCTACCAAATTCCAAAGATTATCAATAAGATTAGCTGTGCCAATTTGTGCAACAGATGAAATTAGATATGGAGTTCCAGCATAATTTTTCATTTTTTTTGAAAGTAGTTTTTCTTTCTCTTCATCACTTAGTAAATCTGCTTTTGTAAATACAACCACTTTCTTTTTATCTTTCATTAAATCACTAAACTCTATAAGCTCATTAAGTAAAACATCATACTCTTTCTGTGGGTCTTCTACAGTTGCATCAATTAAAATTAAAAGCACTTTTGTACGTTCAATATGTTTTAAAAATTTATGCCCAAGCCCTTTGCCAACGTGGGCCCCCTCAATAATACCTGGAATATCTGCAATAACAAAACTTCTAAAATCTTTATACTTAACTATACCCAAATTAGGTTCAAGAGTTGTAAAAGGATAATCAGCAATTTTAGGACGTGCTGCAGAAACAACAGAAATAAAAGTAGATTTACCTGCATTAGGAAATCCCACAAGACCTACATCTGCAAGCATTTTTAATTCAAGAATTATATCCATCTCTTTACCGGCAATGCCAGGCTGGGCATAACGTGGTGCTTGATTTGTAGGTGTTGCAAAATTACTATTCCCTTTTCCGCCATTGCCACCTTTTAAGAAAATGATTCTTTTGCCATTTTCATCAAGATCTTGCAGAACTTCTTCTGTTTCTGCATCCTTAATTACGGTTCCCACTGGAACTTTAATAATTTCGTCCTCTGCAGATTTTCCATCCTTTCGCGATTTTTCTCCACTGCCACCATTTTCTGCAAGATGTCTTCTTCTATATTTAAAATCTAAAAGTGTTGTTAAATTATTATCAGCAACAAAAACTATATCGCCACCCTTACCACCGTTACCGCCAGAAGGACCGCCCTTGGCTACAAATTTTTCTCTTCTAAATGCAACAGCTCCAGGACCACCATCACCAGCTTTTACATAAATTTTAGTGTAATCTATAATCATTAAATTATCAACTTTCTCTTTTATTTAAAATATTCTGAAATAATATTTTTAAAAATCTTTATTTCTTTGTTGGTTGTACCAACAAAATTTCTTCTTGCAATTTCATCTATTGCAGTGTGGGCTTCGGTTTCGCTTCTACACTCTGATATTTTATCAATTGCATTTGCGAACTCTTCCATATCATAATCAAATACAACTTCTATAATCTTTGTAATTCTTTTATTCTCTAAAAGTAATGAGATATCAATTGATTGCTCAGGTTCATCAATGGCAACTTCGGTATCTTCAACTACTTCTTCATCCTCTGTCTCTTCATTTTTATCCAAACTGCTGTCAAGTTCACTTTCATCAAATAGCATCGGTTGAGTATCTTCAATTTCTATTTCACCCATATTCACTTCACTTTGTGAAACAGTATTATCTTCAAGCACATCAGTGTCATCATCTAATAGTGCGTCAATTTCATCCATAACAGTCGAGTTATTTTCTTCACTAGTGTTTTCTTCTTCTATACCATCTACTATATTATCAGCTGAATTTGAAATACCAACTTCACTTCCATTTTCTGATGACTCCGAAGGCCAATCATCAATTCCTTTTTCTGTATCTACAATGTTTTTTTCTTCTTCATTTATTTCAACATCATTATCTGCTGGAGTAAGCTCCTCCGATTTATACGTAACTGATGTACCTTGTTCTACAAAACCACTCTCGTGGCTATTCGCTTCTTCCTCTGTTACACCATAAAGGATAGTGTTTTCATCAGTTGAAATATCCATCTCATTTTCAAAAGGGTCATCTTTATCATCTAATATTTCCACACGTGGAAGAGAAACTTCGTCATCAACAACAGAATCTATTGTTTTTTCTTCAACAGCTAATCCATAAATTTCGTCAATGTTTTCTTCATCTGTTCTTGTTGCTTCATCAAAGTCAGGTGGAAGGTCCTCATCGGTATCATCACTATCTTCTTCTACACTCTCAATGTGAGTTTCTAGGAAAGATTTTTTTTTCTCATTATTTGGTTCTTCTTCCTTGCTCATTACAGAATCTAATTCTTCAACCTCTGTTTCTTCCTCTTCGGATTTACTTTCCGCTGCTTCGTCAAGAATACCATAATCTGGTTTCTCCCCTTCCTCATTATCTTCTGTAGTATCAACCTCCTCATTAATAGAAGAATTTTCATCTACAGAATTAGCAATATCTTCATTTTGCTTATCATCAAAATGAGAATCTACTTTTTCAGAATTTTCAATTTCATCATCTAATAAATTATCTTCAGAAATATATTCAATTATTACTTTTTGGAATTCGGCAATATCGTGCTTATCTGCAGCACTGGCACCAAATTTTTCGGCAAGAATTGTTTCTAAGTGACTAAGCCCCTTATCTGCTAAAAATAATTCCACAAATTGTTTTGATGTCTTTTTGTTCTGAACTTCGCCCATGTATATAAACTCGGCAATGCTTGTTAATGCACTATCAAGAACTTTTTCAAAATTACTTTCGTAATTTATTTTATCAATCTTGTCTAGCACCTCTTTTAATTCAGAATTTGAAATTGCAATTAATCTTTTTTTGTTAAAGAAATTAATTAACAATCTTTTTAAGTAGGGATAGAAGTATAGATAATTTAGAATCTGTTTAACTTCTATAATTTGCTTTGTTGATTCATTTTCATTTTCAAAAACAAATTGCATTAATGACCATTTAGGTCTAACAATAAAATTAACATTAAATGACGATGCGTGTAATAATAGCTTGCTTAAATACTCATACGAAAATTTTTTATTCCGCTTTATCTCTTCACCAATGTTAGAAAAATATTCAACAATTTTGTCGCCAGAATAATCGAAGAGTGAGTCTTTTAATAATTTTTGTCTATCCTCGTATATTAAAAAATCTATTTCTGCCGAAAGGTATTGCAATAATGCTGGATGTATATTGGTTGAAACTAATTGTTCGTATGTAATAAACGAACCCAAGTGCTTAATTTTATTAAGATTGTATTTATAAATAAACTCTATTTCTTTTTCAAACATTTTAGATGCTCACAAATTAAATGCTACAAAAAATGATTTAACTTGTAAAGTTACCAATTTATTTAGTAACGACGTATATAAATAATGCGGAATAATGAAAAACAGACATAGAGTATAAGTTCGGTCTATAAGAAGACTATGCATAACCTCAGTGTAACACAGCATGACTCATCTTGTTAGTTTATGCAAAACCTTCTATAAATTAATTGTTTCCTATACATTTTTTTATCATTTATGTTTTTTCTATTTTAGTAATAGAAACTCTTGTTAGAATAAAATAATTTACGTTAAATATGAAAACAAGGTAAGGTAATTATGATTCAAAAAAAGATGGATGAGTTAGATAAACTTCGAGAAGAAGCAAAACTTGGCGGTGGTAAGAAACGAATTAAAAGCCAACACGATAAGGGAAAACTAACCGCTCGCGAAAGAGTTACACTTCTTGTTGATGAAGGAAGTTTTGAAGAGATGGATATGTTTGTAAAACATCGCTCCTCCGATTTTGGTCTCGACAAACAAAAATTTCTTGGCGATGGTGTTATTACTGGCTTTGCACGAATTAACAATAGACCAATTGCAATTTTTAGCCAAGATTTTACGGTCTTTGGTGGTTCCCTTTCGGAAGCTCACGCAGAAAAAATTAATAAGATAATGGATATGGCACTAAAGATTGGCGTTCCAGTTATAGGACTTAATGATTCGGGCGGTGCAAGAATTCAGGAAGGCGTTGTTAGTCTTGGCGGATATGCCGATTTGTTTTTGAAAAACACATTAGCTTCTGGAACAATTCCACAAATCTCTGCTATACTTGGTCCGTGTGCTGGTGGTGCAGTTTATTCCCCCGCTATTACTGACTTTATATTTATGGTAAATCATACAAGCCATATGTTTGTTACAGGACCAAATGTTGTAAAAACAGTAACGCACGAAGAGGTAACTTTTGATGCCCTTGGCGGTGCCGAAACTCATTCCAGCAAGAGTGGTGTTGCTCATTTTACTTTTGAAAGTGAAATTGAAGTTCTGCAAAACATTCGCAAATTAGTTGGCTACATTCCTCTTAATTGGAAAGATAAACCTCAAGAAAAGAGTTTTGACTTTTCACAAGACTTAAATATACCAGCATTAGATAATATTATTCCAAATAATCCTAACAAGCCATACGATATGAATAAAGTAATTAATCTTCTACTTGATGATAGTGAGTTTCTAGAAGTTCATAAAAATTATGCAGAAAACATTATTGTTGGATTTGGCAGAATTGGAGGAATGTCTGTAGGCATAGTTGCAAATCAACCTTCTGTCCTTGCTGGTGTATTGGATATAAACGCATCTGCTAAAGGTGCAAGGTTCATTCGCTTCTGCGATGCTTTCAATATTCCACTTGTTGTGTTGGAGGATGTTCCTGGATTTCTTCCAGGCACTGAACAAGAATGGGGTGGAATTATCAAACACGGTGCTAAATTACTTTTTGCATTTGCCGAAGCTACTGTTCCTAAAATAACCGTAATAACTCGCAAAGCATACGGTGGGGCTTACGATGTAATGAACTCGAAACACATCCGAAGTGATTTTAATTTTGCTTGGCCTACTGCAGAAATAGCAGTAATGGGACCCAAAGGAGCAGTTGAAATTATTTTCAAAAAAGAGATTAATGATGCAGAAAATAGAGAAGCAAAGTTGGATGAGAAGCTTATGGAATTTACTGCTAAATTCGCAAATCCATATATAGCGGCAGAACGAGGATATGTTGATGATGTTATTAAACCAAGTGAGACAAAGCTAAAATTGATAAATGCTTTGCAGCTATTAAAAACAAAGGTTGATAGTAACCCAAATAAAAAGCATTGTAATATTCCATTATAACTTAGTGCTTTTTTCTAGAGTTGCTTGATTCATGGATTGCTAAATTGCTTCATTGTTAAATTGTTATAAATCTTTTCAACAATGTAGCAATAGAACAATGAAACAGTTATTTATTATCCAGTTGAACTAAATAGAACAATAAACTATGATAAAAAAAATACTAATAGCCAACCGTGGAGAAATTGCTGTAAGAGTTGCAAAAGCCTGTAAAGAAATGGGTATTACTTCTGTTGCAGTTTATTCCGATGCTGATAAAAGTTCGTTGCATGTAAGAGTTGTAGATGAAGCATACCACATAGGATCTTCTGTTGCTGCTGAATCATATTTGGACGGCGATAAAATTCTTACTCTTGCAAAAGAAATTGGTGCTGATGCAATTCATCCAGGTTATGGATTTCTTTCCGAGAACTCAAAATTTATTGAAAAGTGCGAGGCTGCAAATATTATTTTTATTGGACCATCCTCAAAATCTGTTGATATGATGGGAAATAAAACTACTGCTCGAACAATAATGCAAAGGAACAATGTTCCAATAGTTCCAGGCACAACAGAGGGGATAAAATCATACGAGGATGCAGAAAAGACTTCGCTTGAAATTGGATTACCGATTATGCTAAAAGCTTCTGCTGGCGGTGGTGGTAAAGGGATGCGGAGAATTGATAAAATTGAAGACTTAAAACAAGCTATTGAAAGTGCAAAAAATGAAGCACGAAAATCTTTTGGCGATGATTCAGTTTACATCGAAAAGTTTGTTGAAAACCCAAAACATATTGAAGTTCAAATACTTGCGGATAAACATGGCAATTACATTCATCTGTTTGAACGAGATTGCTCAATTCAAAGACGACATCAAAAAGTAGTTGAAGAAGCTCCTGCCCCAACTCTAACAGAAAAGTTAAGAACAAAAGTTACTGAGGCTGCTGTTAATGCTGCAAAAGCTTGTGATTACTATAATGCTGGAACTATCGAATTTTTATACGACCAAAAAGAAAATTTCTATTTTCTCGAAATGAATACACGGCTTCAAGTAGAACATCCTGTAACCGAAGCTATAACTGGGGTTGACTTGGTTAAGGAACAAATTAAAATTGCACAAGGTGATGTGTTAGAAATCCAACAAAAAAATTTAAAAATAATCGGACACGCAATTGAGTGTAGAATTTATGCAGAAGATGTTGATAATAATTTTGCTCCTTCAACTGGTAAAATTTTGCATCATCGTCTTCCCTCTGGACCAGAAATAAGAGTAGATAGAGGAATTGACATTCTCTCAGATGTTTCAATTTACTACGACCCAATGTTATCTAAGGTAATTACGCACGGACAAAATAGAAAGGAAGCAATTGCCCGTATGAATAGAGCCTTGGGCGAATACCAAATTGCTGGCGTTATAACTAACATACATTCCTTCCAATGGATATTAAATCATCCAGAATTTGCTGAAGGTTCATTTGATAATAATTTTCTCGACAGAGAATTTATACCGCTTCTACCTGGTAAATGGAGAAATGAATTAGAAAATAAACACGAAGATGTTGCAGCAATTCTATCAGCTCTATTAAAGGATAAAGATTCAAAGACAAAAGCATTTAAGCGTGAATGCAATCCAGATAATAAATGGGGAAAGGATACTTATGAGTGATTACATGGTTTCAATAGATGACAATAAGCATTCGCTTAAAATTTTTAGTAACTATAAAGTTGAACTGAACGGTAAAAATTTTGAGGTTGAACTTTCGCAATTGTCTAAATATTCCTACCTACTAAAGGTTAACAACAATGTTTATCAAATTACTTCCGAAAAGTTGGATAGCCAAAATTATACTTTTACAATTGATGGCTCATCATATAATACAACTGTGCGAACAACTCTCGAAGAGAAAGCTAACAAATATTTACAGAATAAAGCTAAAGAGAGTGGAACAGAAATTGTAAAATCTCCGATGCCTGGTTTAATAGTAAAAATACTAAAGCAAGTTGGTGATAATGTTGAAATTGGCGACCCAATAATTCTGCTTGAAGCAATGAAAATGGAAAACGAAATACGTGCTTCGGCTTCTGGAATTATAAAATCAATTAGTGCAAAAGAGAATTCCTCTGTTGAAAAAGGGGAAACACTTTTGGAGATTGGATAATAATGTGCTAACATAATTCCAACTTCTTAGAATTATTTTTCCATAAACAATATTTTTGTTATTACTGAGTATAGTCCCAAAAGTCCCTACGTTAAAAAGGTGTGTGCAAAGTCATTCTAAACTTGCGGTGCATTGTGTTACGCTGAGGCTCTCGAAGTGAGTTTCCCGAAATGCAGTGTGCTGTGCTACACTGAGGCTCTCGAAGTGAACTTATTGAAGTATTCCAAAATCTCAATAATTCAAATATATTGCAAAAGAGATGCTACAATGCACTTCGATGAACTCAGCGTAAAAATTCAGCATAACAATTTTTTAATTTTCACACAACCCCTAAAATGTGGGGTTAATGATATATTACCGTATTATAGTGAACTCATCACTAATAACTCGACTTCAAACAGTAAACAAAACATTTCTTAAATTTATACTCGTAATAAAACTGGCATAGATTTTGTAAAACAGTCAAAGATAAATATTAAAGGATAAATATGAGTAGTGAAACAAATCAATATGAACTCCCCAAATCAGTGGAGTTAAAAAAAGACTTTCCATCCCCCACATACGATGAATGGAAAGCAAAAGTAGAAAAAGATTTGAAAGGTGCATCTTTTGAAAAAAAACTAATTACAAAAACTATTGAGGGAATTAACCTCAATCCTATATACACGCGAGAGAGCTTGCAAAAGAACTCATTGCTTGACCAATATCCGGGAAGTGGTAGCACACGTGCATCTGATGTTGCAGGTTACTTTAATTCTGAGTGGTTGATAAACCAAAGGATTGAGCTTTCCGATGCGGATGAATTTAACACAGCTCTTAAAGATGCACTTAACAGAGGCCAAAATAGTATTTACATTTCTCTCGATAAAGCTAGCAAGCTTGGGCTGGATGCTGACTACGCAGAAACAAATGATGTTGGAAATGGCGGGCTTTCCATCTCTGGCTTAAGCAGTCTTTCGCGTTCTTTGGATGGAATTGATATTACAAAACATCCAATATTTATTAGCACAGGATTTTCGTCAGTTCCTTTTGTATCAATACTATCTGCCTACTGCAAAAGAAACAATATCGATATTTCAAAACTTACAGGCTCTGTTGAAGCCGACCCTATTGGATATTGGGCTTTGGAAGGTGAGCTTCCTGTGCCTGTTAATTCTGCAATTTCTGGAATTAAAACTTCGTTGGATTGGAAAATTAAAAATGCACCTATGCTTAAAACTTGTAACGTAAGTTCGCTTCCCTATGTAAACAGTGGTGCAAACGGAGTTCAAGAATTAGCATTTATGCTTGCAACTACCGCAGAATATTTACGAAAGCTAATTGATTTAGGTGCAAACATTAACGATGCTGCACAAAACATAAAAGTAACTCTTGGTATTGGTTCATCTTTTTTTGCCGAGGTTGCAAAATTACGAGCAGCAAAAGTGCTTTGGAAAAATTTAATTTCAGCTTTTGGTGGAAATAAAAAATCGCAAGCAATAAATATTTTTGCAATTTCATCTCAGTTTAACAAAACTAAATTTGACCCTTATGTAAATATGCTACGCACAACAACCGAAACTTTCTCGGCTATTATGGGTGGAATTGATAGTTTGCAAGTAGCCCCTTTCGATTCTGTATTTTCAACTCCAGATGATTTTTCACGAAGAATTGCACGTAATACTCAAATTATTCTTAAAGAAGAAGCTCATTTTGGAAATACAATTGACCCTGCTGGTGGCTCTTACTTTGTTGAAAATTTAACGGAAAAAATTGCAAAAAAAGCGTGGGAAAAATTCCAACAAATTGAAAAGAATGGTGGAATGATTGAATCGCTTAAAGATAATTTCATCCAAAATGAGATTGAAGAAGTTTACACAGAACGAGCAAAGCTAATAGCCAAGCGGAAATCTGTTATTGTTGGAACAAATATGTATGCAAATCCAACAGAAGAATTACTTGCTGAAAGAAAAGTGAAAAGCAAAGAGCTTCAAAAAAGAAGAGCCGATTTTTTACAAAAATTTAGAGTTTCAAAAAGCCACGAAGAGAATGAGAGTGTTCTAAAGGCATTAGATGTTTTATCAAGAGAATGCAATGAAGATAGCATTGATGTTGCTGCTGACGCAATTTTACAAGGAGCAACACTTGGTGAAATTACAAACTCGTGCAGAGTTAACGTAAATGACTTGGATAGAGTAAAAATTATTCCAATAATAAAAAGACGAGCTGCGGAGCCATTTGAAGAGTTGCGAATTAAAACAGAAGCAATTGAGAAAACTACTGGCAATAAGCCCTCGGTATTTCTTGCAACAATGGGTAGCCTTAAAGAATTTAAAGGGCGTGCAGATTTTTCGCGTAACTTCTTTGAGGTTGGCGGATTTAATGTGAAATATCCAAACGGATTTACTACCAGCGATGAAGCTACTACAGAAGCAATTAATTCAAATAGCAAAATTGTTGTTGTATGTTCTACAGATGGCAACTATGAAAAGTTAGTTCCAGAATTGGCAAAAAAATTAAAAACACAAATTAACGGTGTTACTATTGTGTTAGCAGGATATCCTAAAGATAAAATTGAAGAATATAAAAATGCTGGAGTTGATGAGTTTATTTACATTGGTGCAGATGCATATTCAATAATTAAAAGACTAATTAGTAATTCTGAATAACTTATATCACACTGTCATTCTGTGATTTCGGATAAAAGATTACCTGAATGATGCTTGGCTATGATATTTTGAATTTGTTAGAATAAATATTTTTTCGGAGAAAAAATGAAACATCCAAATTTTACAGAAATAGATTTAGTATTAGAAAACGATAAAATTTCAAAAGAAGAATGGGAAAATAACTTTTCAGAAGAAACAGAAAAAAAGATTTCCGATTTTGAATCGAACACAATGGAGCAAATAAAGGTTAAACCCCTTTATACACAAGAGGATATCAAAAATTTTGAACATCTCGATTATATGTCGGGCTTACCTCCATTTTTACGAGGACCATATAGCTCGATGTATGTAGCACGTCCATGGACAGTTCGTCAGTATGCTGGCTTCTCTACTGCCGAAGAGAGTAATGCTTTTTACAGACGCAACCTGGCACAAGGTCAAATGGGGCTTTCGGTAGCTTTCGATCTTGCAACACATCGCGGTTACGATTCTGACCACGAGCGTGTTGTTGGCGATGTTGGGAAAGCTGGCGTTGCAATTGATTCTGTTGAAGATATGAAAATTTTATTTGACAAAATCCCTCTCGATAAAATGTCGGTTTCAATGACTATGAACGGAGCGGTTTTACCAATACTTGCATTCTATATTGTTGCTGCCGAGGAACAAGGTGTTGCGGCTGAACTCCTTTCTGGCACTATCCAAAATGATATTCTTAAAGAATATATGGTGCGTAATACTTACATCTACCCGCCACAAATGTCTATGAAAATAATTGCAGATATTTTCAAATTTGCATCAGAAAAAATGCCAAAATATAATAGCATTTCAATTTCTGGATATCACATGCAAGAAGCTGGTGCAACGGCAGATCTTGAGATGGCTTATACACTTGCCGATGGATTAGAATACGTCCGCACTGGTATTGCTGCTGGGTTAGATATAGATACATTTGCTCCACGACTCTCATTTTTTTGGGCACAAGGGATGAACTTTTTTATGGAAGTTGCAAAAATGCGTGCAGCACGTTTAATTTGGGCAAAGCTGATTAAGCAGTTTAATCCTAAAAATCCAAAATCGATGTCGTTGCGTACACACTCGCAAACATCTGGCTGGAGTTTAACCGAGCAAGACCCATATAATAATATTGTAAGAACTTGTATTGAAGGAATGGCAGCGGCAATGGGGCATACGCAATCTCTGCACACAAATTCATTGGATGAAGCTATTGCACTTCCAACAGATTTCTCGGCTCGTATTGCCCGTAACACCCAATTATTTTTGCAAGATGAAACAGAAATTACAAAAGTAATTGACCCTTGGGCTGGTTCTTACTATGTTGAATCTTTAACAAACGAACTATTAGAAAAAGGTTGGGAACACATCCTTGAGGTAGAATCCTACGGAGGAATGACAAAAGCCATTGAGGCTGGAATTCCTAAAATGCGAATTGAAGAAGCATCTGCACGCAAGCAAGCCCGCATAGATTCTGGCGAAGATACAATTGTTGGTGTTAACAAATACCGATTGGATAAAGAAGCACCTATTGATATTTTAGAAGTTGATAATACAGCAGTAAGATTATCGCAAATTGAGAGACTTCAAAAAATAAAAATATCACGCGATAGTAAGGCGGTAGAACTTGCACTAAATAATTTAACTAAATGTGCTAAAACTGGCGAAGGTAATTTGCTTGAAATGGCTGTTATTGCAGCACGCTATAGAGCTACATTAGGTGAAATTTCTGATGCCGTTGAAAAAGCAAGTGGACGATATAAAGCTGTAACACGCACTATATCGGGCGTTTACAGTGGTGAATATAATTCCGAGAAAAATATGAGTGTAAAAGAAGCTATAAAATTAACGGACGAATTTGCAAACGAGGAAGGAAGACGCCCCCGTATAATGATTGCTAAACTTGGGCAAGACGGACACGACCGCGGTGCAAAGGTTGTGGCTACGGCTTATGCCGATCTTGGCTTTGATGTTGACATGGGCCCGCTTTTCCAAACTCCAAAAGAAGCGGCAATGCAAGCGGTTGAAAATGATGTTCACGTTGTTGGAATGAGTTCGCTCGCGGCAGGACACAAAACATTGCTTCCACAATTAATTGCAGAACTTAAAGCTCTTGGACGCGAAGACATAATTGTAATTATTGGCGGTGTAATTCCTGCCCAAGATTACGAATACCTATACGAACAAGGGGCTTCAGCAATTTTCGGACCCGGAACAAAAATTCCAGAAGCAACTATTAAGTTGATGGGAATTATTAAAGATAGATTTTGTTAGAATATTAAAAAAGCCATCGATTGAGATTTATCGATGGCTTTTAATAGCAATAGGTCTATCACGCTTTTTCGTAATAATCATGATAATCAGCGTTCCCATTTCTACTTAAAATACTCAACACCAGCTTGGAATAATTTAATCTCTTTATTGCCTGGAATATTCTGACCCACATATTTTCCAAGACGTTCGTTGTGTCCCATCTTGCCAAACACTCTTCCATCTGGTGATGTAATTCCTTCAACCGCAAAATCGGAACTGTTTGGATTAAAGAAAATATCCATTGTAGGATTGCCATTGAAATCAACGTATTGTGTTGCTATCTGTCCACTTGCTCGCAGTTTATCTAACCATTTATCGTTTGCTACAAATCTTCCCTCGCCATGCGATATTGGAACTGCTTGCACTGAATTAACTTCAACATTGCTTAACCAAGGTGAAAGATTAGATACAGTTTTAGCGTAAACAATTTTTGAAACATGTCGTCCAATTTTATTAAATGTAAGCGTTGGTGTTGTTTCATTAATTCCTCTAATTTCACCGTATGGAACAAGTCCCAATTTTATTAAAGCCTGAAAGCCATTACAGATACCGAGCATAAGTCCATCACGGTTTTTAAGTAAATCCATAACTGCATCTTTAATTTTAGGATTACGAAATATTGCAGCAATAAATTTACCACTCCCCTCTGGCTCATCACCAGCACTGAAGCCACCAGGAATAAAAACTATTTGCGATTGCTTGATGCTCTCTGCTAATTCATTAATTGTTTCATCAATCATTTTAGGAGTTAAATTTCTTACTGGAATAATTTCAGAAACTCCTCCCGCTTGCTCAAATACTTTTGCCGAATCGTATTCACTATTAGTGCCAGGAAATGTTGGAATTAATATCCGTGGTTTTGCAATTTTATTTTTGGCAACAATTATATTTTTACTCTCATATTTATATTCTTCAAATTCTTCTTCTTTGCATTCTATTTTTGTTGGAAAAATATCTTCGAGAGGTTCACTCCACGTTTTTATTGCTTCTTCCAAATCTATTTTAACCCCAGCAATTGTAATGTTTTTCTCTGTTGTAGTTTTACCAAGAATTTGTAAATCGTTTTCATTAAATAAATTGGTTATTTCAACATTCTCTTTAAGCTCAACAACCAAGCCACCAAAATTAGATTTGAATAATTCAGATTTATTAAAATCAGAATTAAAAGTGAATCCTATTTTATTTCCAAAGGACATTTTGCTTATTGCCTCTGCAATTCCGCTTCCTCTAACTGTGTGAATTGCATTTACTTTATTAGCTTTTACTAATTCAGTAATTTTAGAATAATTAGATTTCAACAAATTAAAATTAGGCAACATATCTTCATCCATTTTAACTGGAATAAAAACCACCGCCGAATTTGTAGATTTAAACTCTGGTGAAATGATATTTTTAAGATTTGCAATATCCACAGCAAAAGAAACTAATGTTGGTGGCACATCCAAATCTTTGAATGAGCCTGACATACTATCTTTACCACCTATAGCAGCACGTTCAAATTGTTGTTGTGCATAATACGCACCAAGTAAGGCAGACATTGGCTTTCCCCATCTCTTTGAGTTTTCACCAAGCCTTTCAAAGTATTCTTGAAAACTAAACCACACCGATTTATAATTTCCGCCAGCAGCAACAATTTTTGAAACCGATTCAACAACAGCATAAACCGCTCCGTGGTATGGCGACCAGCTTGATAAATATGGGTCATACCCATAACTCATAATTGTTCCAGTTGTGGTTTCCTCTTTTAATGTAGGAATTTTTGCAGTCATACTTTCGGTTGGAGTAAGCTGATACTTTCCACCAAATGGATAATTTACAGTAGCAGCACCAACGCAATTATCAAATCGTTCAACCAATCCTTTTTTACTTGCTACATTTAAACTTGCAAGCATTTTCAACCAATCCGATTTAACATTGTCAGTTACAGATTTATCAAAATATTTTTTTTCTGATGGCTCTGTTATTTTTACTTTGCTATTCTTTGTGGCTCCATTGCTATCAAGAAATTCGCGAGAAATATTTACAATTATTTTTCCACGCCAAGAAATTACTACACGCTTTTCCTCTTTAATTTCAGCTACTGTCGAGGCTTCCAAGTTCTCTTTTGCTACTGCTTCTTTGAATGCAATTTCATTATCCTTAGTAATAACACACGCCATACGCTCTTGCGATTCTGAAATTGCAAGCTCTGTTCCATCAAGTCCATCATATTTTTTTGGAACCATATCAAGATTTATTTCCAATCCATCAGCAAGTTCACCAACTGCAACTGATACTCCACCAGCACCAAAATCGTTGCACCGCTTAATCATTCGTGTAACATCTGGATTGCGGAATAACCTTTGAATTTTTCGTTCCTCTGGTGCGTTTCCTTTTTGAACTTCTGCACCACACGTAATTATTGAATCTTCTGTATGTGCCTTAGAAGAACCAGTGGCACCGCCACATCCATCACGTCCAGTCTTTCCACCAAGTAAAACAACTACATCGCCAGGTGTTGGTTGCTCGCGAACCACATTGTATTTTGGAGTGGCAGCAATTACTGCACCAATTTCCATTCGTTTAGCAACATAACCTGGATGATAAATTTCATCAACAAGACCAGTAGCCAAGCCAATTTGATTTCCGTATGAACTATATCCGTGAGCAGCTTCGGTTGTGATTTTTCTCTGTGGGAGCTTACCTTCCATTGTCTCCTCAATTGGCAGACGCGGATCGCCAGCACCAGTAACACGCATAGCTTGATACACATAAGCACGCCCCGAAAGTGGGTCGCGAATTGCACCGCCAAGGCAGGTGGCTGCACCACCAAATGGCTCAATTTCAGTTGGATGATTGTGCGTTTCATTTTTGAACATCACCAACCAATCCTCATCTTCCCCAGCAATATCAACCTTTACTTCAATGCTACAAGCATTTATTTCTTCCGATTCGTCAAAACCAGCAAGCTTTCCCTCTTGCTTTAACTTCTTCATAGCAAGTGTTGCAATATCCATAAAGTTCACATTTTTCTGAGCAATTCTTTCCCCATAAACTTGCTCTCTATCTTTTAGATATTGTTCGTAAGTCTCTTTAATTCTGTTGGATATTTTTCCATCTTCAAACTTAATATCAGTAATAGTGGTTGAAAACGTTGTGTGCCTGCAATGGTCTGACCAATATGTATCCAATATTTTCATTTCTGTTACTGTTGGATTTCTCTTTTCTACATCACAAAAATAATTTTGACAATGTTTCAAATCATCTAAATCCATTGCCAAGCCCATACTATGCAAAAGATTACTTAAAGAATTTTCATCCATAGAAATAAATTCATCTACATCTTCAATGTTTGAAGGAATAATTGTTTCGTCAATAAGTGTTGAAGGCTTTGTGTTTGTTGCCTCACGCGAATCAACTGGATTTATCATGAACTTTTTTATTCTTTCCAAATCGTTTTCAGACACATCCCCATTGATAATAACCACTTTTGCATATTTAACATTTGGTCGTTCGCCTTGCGTTAAAATCTGAATACATTGCGAAGCGGAATCTGCACGCTGGTCGTATTGCCCTGGTAAATATTCAATTGCAAAAATTTTGGAATTTTCATCAACCTTAAAATCTTCATCAAAAGTATTGTCAACCGGAGGTTCTGCAAATATTGTTGTTCTAGCAAGATTATATATTTCATCCGATATATTTTCTACATCATAGCGATAAAGAATTCGTAATGATTCTAATTTTTTAATCTGAAGTTGCTCCTTTATCTCACTTGTTAGAGATAAAACTTCTACGTTAAATCCTTCCTTCTTTTCAACAAATATTCTTTTGATGCTCATTTATTCCTCGTTACGTAAATATTATTATAGGATGTTTTTTTTGAAATTTTGAAAAATAATCCGAATTTTAAATTTACTCATTTCTTAATAAACCATTTTCGTAAATATCCAAAATGAAGAATATTTTTCATAAAAATGCACTCTAAAATATTATCCATAATAATTCTTAGCTTTTTAATTTATATTTGGAAACAGAATTAAAATAATTTACAGAAAAAAACAGAACCGAGATTAAGATATCTTACATCTTGTGTCTCATATCTAAGTTAAGCTAATGAACAATAACAAATCATACAAACCAGATTGGGTTCCAACAAACGGTGGCAAAGAGTTTGCAGTTAATATAAAAAAAGGTGTTGCTCAATCCACTAATTCAGAGATTAAAAATATTAGCAGATACGAACCAACAATTGATGAATACGTTGATGGTGTGTTAAATAATAATAGAACACTTTTGGCTAAAACTATTACACTAATTGAAAGCAACTCGGAAAAGCATTTTAAGTTGGCTAATAAAATAATCCAAAAATTGCTGCCTGAGTCTGGAAACTCAATTCGTGTTGGTATTACTGGAGTTCCTGGTGCTGGCAAAAGCACATTTATTGAAGCACTTGGTTTATACCTTATTAATGAGGGGCATAAAGTTGCTGTCCTTACAGTTGACCCAAGTTCATCCATTACAAAAGGAAGTATTCTTGGCGACAAAACTCGGATGGAAAATTTATCGCGTGAGCCCAATTGCTTTATTCGTCCCTCCCCCTCTGGTGCAACGCTTGGCGGAGTAACCAGCAAAAGTCGTGAAACTATTACTGTTTGCGAAGCTGCTGGATATGATATAATTTTAATTGAAACTGTTGGTGTTGGGCAAAACGAAATTACAGTTCGCTCTATGGTGGATTTTTTTCTGCTTATGATGATACCCGGTGCTGGTGATGAATTACAAGGAATTAAGCGTGGAGTTATTGAAATTGCTGATGCACTTGTAATAAATAAAGCTGAAGGAAATAATAAACTGAAAGCTGAATTAGCTAAAACCGAGTATTCAAACGCACTACATTACTTAACGCAAAACACTAATGGATGGCACACTCCCGTAACACTTTGTTCTGCAATTAATAATGAAGGAATAAAAGAGGTATGGGATGAAGTTCTCAAATTTACAAATATCACAAAAAATTCTGGAGTATTTTTTGAACGACGGAAACAACAGTCGAAAAAATGGTTTAATTTTTTAATTGAAGAAAAATTAAAAACTGATTTTTTTAATAACAACGCAATTAAAGAAATTCTCCCCAAAATTGAAGAACAGATATTGGAGAATAATACTTTTGTAATTGAGGCAGTTGAAAAATTATTTTCAAATTTTAGAAGCAATTAAGAAGGTCTGGTACACTAACAATTTTAGTGGCAAAAAGGGTTCATTGGCAACAATAATAAAAGGGACAAAATCCTCAGTAGTTACAGAGGCAATGAGCCAAGAGGTGTTAACAACAGAGATATTTTCTTCTTCAGATTATTGCAATTTTATTGAATGTTTTATCCCAACTATAATTATCCTTTATCAATAAAGGGATTAAGCCAGTTTGCCAATCGTTTAAATGAATAATATCAAACTGCTGCTCCAACCTTTGCATAAGCTCAATAACAGCTTTAAAAAAAAGGATAAACCTTTCATCTTCGTCAAAATCATTTGTGTAAAGAGAGTGCCTATGAAAATAGTGTGGATAATCTATAAAATAAATTTCCGTTTTGGAATCATCCAATAGCCCTTTGAAAACTTTTATATTGTGTATTTGGTTTGCTACGCGTATTGGAATTTCGCCTAGCCACGACTCGGGTTGAAGGTTAAATATTTTTTCATCAATTGAAAAATACTTGGGCATAAAAACTTTAACATTATGTCCAAGTTTTGTTAACTCAATTGGCAAGGCACCAGAAACATCAGCGAGACCGCCAGTTTTGGCAAAAGGAACTACTTCACTTGATACAAAAGCTATATTCATAAATCACACAATTATTAAAAAATAAGATTACAAAGTTATTAAAATTTTGTATGATTTACTTAATAATAAACTCCCGATGTTAACACATTTGCATTAAAATTAACTTCGGTACACTAACAATTTTAGTGGCAAAAAAGTAAATTGGTAGTTTCAAAACTAACTACGAGGTAAGAAATGGACTTAGAAGAATTCATAGGATTTTTTCTACCACCAGGAACTTTGGAATTTTTCACAATACAAACAATTGAAGTAGAAGAGGGAGAAGACTTTCCTATTCGAGGTAGAAAAACAACCCTCCTATTTAGAAGACGAAAGTGGAAAGTAGAAGGCACAGCATGAATAATAATGCGAAAACTTGATATCAGTTCAGAAGGAGTAAAATACTCAAAGGAGTTTTTATTTTTTTTGAAAAGAGAAATTGAAAGTATATCAAGACCTCATAAAACAGAACCCCAAAAGTTAAGAAGAGCCTATAAAGAAAGCATATCAGAATTTAATGAGTTTTATAAAAAGCATGAAAAGATGTTTAAGGAAGAAGCTTTTGTCATTCCAAAAAATATAGGGACAAATATGGGTATAGATGAAACTGGTCTAATAGATGGTGCTCTCTATACAATACTCTACAACAAAGACGGCAAGGGCAAAAAGGGTTCATTGGCAGCAATAATAAAAGGAACAAAATCCTCAGTAGTTACAAAGGCAATAAGCCAATATGCATCATTTACTCGTTTAGTAGGAATAAAAGAGATAACAATGGATTTAGGCTCGTCAGATAGTACCTAATGCGATAAGAACTTATAATAGGTTTCATGTTAAAAGAATAGTAACAGATGCAATGCAACAAGTAAGAATCAACTTACGTTAGGAAGCAATCGAAAGAGAAAATGAGCTAAAAGAGAAAAAAGGTGATGATGAAGTTTTTAGATTAAAAAGATATTCTAATGGAGACTCAGAGAAACAACTCTTAGCTCGTTCAAGATACTTTTTATATAAAAGGAAATATAACTGGACAAAGCAACAAACTCAAAGAGCAAAAATACTTTTTGAGGAATTTCCCCCGTTGAAAAAAGCTTATGAACTATATATGGGATTTAAGGATTGTGATTCAATGAATAGATTAAACGCCGAAAAACATTTGTTAAGTTGGATTAAAAGGGCTAGAAAATCTAAAATAAAGTATATGATAACGGCGGCTAAAACTATTGAGAGAACTCTTGGTGGATTACTTAACTATCTATACAACAAAGAAACTAATACTGCTGTTGAAAATGAGGCTGTAAAATTGTTGGTGTACCATAGGTCTTTTCTCTTTTTAAATTTGATTCTTTTTTGTATTTTTATTTACGCAAAATTTATTTATTGAGGGAAATGAAAAACTTTTTATTCATACTACTACTTTTACTACTCTTTTCTTGTCAAAATGATAAGAAAGATATTAGGCATATCAAAAAACAATCTGCTGTTACAAACGATAGTAATCTAACCGAAAACAATAAAGCTATTCCCGAAAAAGTTGATAGCACAAAAACAACATCCAAACAAACAGAACCTATTAAAAACATACTGCAAGAAGAAGAAAAGAATTCTACTTACAAAATGAAATCAATTTCTGAACTTTGGAAACAGTATAAAAGTGCAAAGGCTTTGGCGACAAAATATGTTAAGATGGATAGTTTAGATTCAGTTATTACTTATTTAAATATTGCTGCCGATGCTGCATACGAATTGAGAAGAGAAGACATTGCAACTTGGCAATTAAACAATATTGGATATCACTCTATTGTAAAATTTAAAAAGCTAACCGATTACGATGAGCGAATGCAACAACTAGCTACATTTTCCAATCTAAGAAAAAAAGGTCTTTACACAGTGGAAACAAAATCCGTTTTTAGAGAAAATTATAATATTCTAACTCGTGCTGAAGATTTTCTTTATAAAGCTCAATTGTTGGATAGCGAAATGGAAAAATCGGATAGAACAAAGGCAATTGAAAACAACTTAAAATTTATTAGTTGGATTGGAGATTATATTTCAAACGGAAGCCATATTACAAGGAAGCGAAGTGCCGAATAATTCAAATTTCAAATTGGTTTTAATTTTATCGCTTATTGCAATTGCAACTTTATTTTTAGTGCAAAATACTCAAGTTGTTAGTATTAATTTTCTTTTGTGGTCATATTCAATTTCTGTTTCACTAGCAATTGTTTCAATGCTTATTGTTGGAATTCTTGTTGGCTGGTTCTCCAAAAGTTATATTGTTCACAAAAAGAAAAAACTATCTAAAGACGAGGAAGTTGAAATACCAAGTTAGTGCATCCATAATTCTCTATCTAAACTTCTGTATTGAATTGCTTCACTAATATGATTAGCCAAAATATTTTCGCTTCCCTCAATATCTGCAATAGTTCTGCTCACTTTTAATATTCTATCGTAAGCACGTGCCGATAGCCCCAACTTTGTCATAGCCATTTTTAACAATTCCGTTCCAGCACTATCTAATTTGCAAAACATTCGTATTTCATTTGTTCCCATATCTGCATTGCTATAAATATTTTGGAATTCTTTAAATCTATTTGTTTGAACTTTACGTGCTTTAACCACACGACTTCTTATCTCTTCGGAAGTTTCACCAGATTCTGTAGAAGATAAATCTTTGTACTTAACTGCAGGAACTTCAATATGAATATCAATTCTATCTAACATTGGTCCCGATATTTTTGCCATATATTTTTGAATCATTCCAGTGTTGCATGTGCATTCCTTTGTGGCATCTGTAAAATATCCGCACGGACATGGGTTCATTGCTGCAACTAACATAAAATTTGCAGGAAACTCTAACGACATTTTTGAACGACTAATAGTTACTTTATAATCCTCCATTGGTTGTCGCATAACCTCCAAAACATTTTTTTTGAATTCTGGAAACTCATCTAAAAATAATACTCCGTGATGAGCAAACGAAACTTCGCCCGGACGTGGGAACGAACCACCACCAATTAATGCAGCATCGGAAACTGTGTGGTGTGGCGAGCGAAAAGGTCGCTCTGTTATTAAAGCAATATCGCTTGATAAAATTCCAGCAATAGAATGGATTTTTGTAGTTTCAATTGCTTCTTCAAAACTTAGCGGTGGTAGTATTGATGGAAATCTTTTTGCAAGCATCGATTTTCCCGAGCCTGGAGGTCCAATCATTATAATATTATGACCACCAGCCGCAGCAATTTCAAGAGAGCGTTTTACATTCTCTTGTCCTTTAACATCCGAAAAATCGAGATTATATCTGTTTACTTGAGAAAAAATATCTTCGCGTTTTGATTCTATTGGCTTAAGTTCAATTTCATCATTCAAAAATTGAACTACTTCTTTTAAATTTGAAACTCCAAACACATCAATTCCCTCAACAATGGAAGCCTCTTTAACAGAATTTATGGGAAGTATAATTTTATTGAAACCAACTTTTTTTGCTTCAACTGCAATTGGCAACGTTCCTTTTATTTTCCTAAGTGAGCCATCAAGAGAAAGTTCACCAAGAAAAATTGTTTTTTCAATAGCTTCTTTTTTTATTACTCCGTTTGCCGATAAAATTCCTATTGCAATTGGTAAGTCGAAGGAACTTCCTTCTTTTTTGATATCCGCTGGTGCAAGATTTATTGTTATTTTTTTTAGAGGAAATTCGAACTCGCTGTTTTTAATTGCTGCCGTAACTCTCTCTTTGCTCTCTCTTACAGCACTATCTGGCAACCCAACTATTACAATGGAGGGTAACTGTTTCTCGAAATGAGTTTCCACTTCTACAATAGTTGCATCAATACCAAAAGTTGAACTTGAATATATTTTAGAAAACATTACGCCCCAATCAAATTATTTGATAAGCGAAAATATCAAATAATAAATAGTTTTCCAACATTTGCACTTAAATGTTCAGATTTTTTTTCGATAGTAGGTAGTAATAATTAAATTGAATATTGGAAACACAACATCTTTACAATGCTATATTGTGAATGTGACTATTAACACACTTACACAGCTATCACCATATATAAGTAATAATTATTGTAAATTAAATATAAAAATAATAGATTAAATCAAAAAAAAGGAGAATATCATGAAGAAAATTTTAATACTGCTTTTTTCTTTAGCAATTTTTTCACAATCATTTGCACAGCATAATATTGAGTTTAAATTTAAAATTCGTTTCCAAGCGAGCCAATATGTTTGGACTTCGATAACTGTTATTGATAGTAGTAGCTTTACAGAAGGCTCCTACTACACAATACCTGAATTTACCATGCCTGAAGCACAAGCATACTTACAACATGCATACAATGCAATTGTTGGTGCAACTTTTGGAATTGATGAAGGGGCAATAAATAATGATATTAGATTGGATATAACTTTAAATGGAATTACATTAGATGGACACTATAGAAACCCTGTAAACGACCAAGCACTATTTTTAGTTTTGGATGTTGATGTTTATGACCCCGTAGATTTAGAAGACCCAATAACGGAACATTTTTGGTTTAACACTGGGCATGCTATGACTTTTACAATTCCATTGCATGAAGATTTTATCTCTTTTATCACTAGCATTGAACTTACACGGGCAACATTGGCTTTTGCTTATATTGCTAATGATTTGTTTTCGAGCAATAACATAACCACTACAATTACTGCAAGCGAACTATCTTTTACCGCAGAACACCTATCCACTTTTGGTGGTGGAGGTAATGAAATTGTTAGTGTTGAAAATAATAATGATAATGAAATTCCTACTAAATTTACACTTAATCAAAATTATCCAAACCCATTTAATCCTACTACAAAGATTAAATATTCATTAGCTAAAACTGGTTTTGTATCAATAAATGTTTATAATGTTCTCGGTTCTAAAGTTGCAACTTTAGTTTCCGAAAATATGGAGGTAGGTAATCACGAAGTAGAATTTAGTGCTGTAAACTTACCATCTGGAATTTACTTCTATACTTTGGTTAGTAATAACTTGTCCATCACTAAAAAAATGATGTTAATAAAATAATTTTTAACCAAGCAACAATATTTAGTTGCTTGGTTTGTTCTGCGAATAAAGATATGTTCGTTATAATAATAATTTTTAAAGGTGAATTATGAAAAGGAAACTAGTTCCTTTATACACAATTTTTGGTCTGCTTACTATAACTTTTTTTAGTTGCATAGATGTGCCAGACCCCAGCGAAATGTACGCTCCAAGTTGGGACGTACCTCTTCACTTTCCTATTACAGACTCTACAATTACTTTAAGTGATATGATTGAAGGAGATACTACAATTGTTCCGTCAGATGATCCACAATCGCTTGGACTACTCTATTTTCAAAAAGAAAATATAATAGACCCAATATTTGTAGATACAAATCTTACTCTTAGCGGATTTTCATTATCAGAATCGCAAGTAATTGGTCCAATTAAAATTTACGACATTGACCCCATAGAACAAAATATTCTAGTAACAGAGTGGGCACCCTCTATTGTTCCTGGCGATTCTATGATATTTCCTGAAAGTGAAAGTGATTTAGAAATACCATTCCCTAAGATGAGCTCTTTTAACTATGCCGTACTTGACGAAGGAATACTAAAAGTAGTAATTACAAATAATTTGCCTGTGCAACTCAAACTAAAAACTATAAAAATTAAAAATGCTGTTGGTAAAGAAACCATTGCCTCGCACACAACACCTCTAACTATAGCTGCTGGAGGTGTAGATTCTCTTTCATTTGATTTGGCTGGTAAAACAATTGAAGACTCTCTTTTCTACGAAGGAACAATATATTCTAAAGGTAGCAATGGCGTTAAAATTGAAATACCAAATAATGCTGGAACCAATATTGTTGGAAATTTTAATAATGTTGTTGTTTCGGAAGTTAAAGCAATTTTACCTGAGCAAGACCCATTTACAAAAGATGATATTTTTGTATTTGATGATTCAATAAAAGTTGAACAGGCAATTTTCAAAGATGGCTCTTTCTCGCTTACACTTAGCAATCATTTAGATGTTGATGTAAATATTGAAATTATAATTAACAACCTAAAAAAATCGGATGGTTCTACTTACACCGAAGTTATTTCGTTATTACGAAATGAAGGAGAAAAAATAGTTTCGCATGATGACCTATCCAATTGGAAATTAGTAACATTAACACCTGGTGTACCAACAAACGAAATTAGTTACTCGGCAACTGTAAAATCTATAGTTTCAACAGAGCCAAGCACAATTTCTAAAAATGATAGTGTAAGTTTTACAGCAAGTTTTGGTGATGTTGCACTAAAACATATTTCTGGAATTATTACTCCAGTTAAGTTTGCTATTCCAGAAACGGACTTTAATTTTGATATGGGTGAGATACAAGATAAATTAAAATTTGATAAACTTATTTGGGGTAATCCTGGAATTATTTTAACTCTTAATTCATCTGCCCAAATGCAAATTGGTCTTAACGGATTACTAAGTGGTTCTAGTAGTTCAGATAATAATAGTATGAGTTTCGGCTTAGAGCTATCTGGCAATGGAACATCAACTTTTGATTTAAGAGACTTCGGATTTGTCGATTTTATAAATAGCTTCCAAAATGAAATACCAAATAGCTTTATTTTTTCTGGCTCTGCCATAGTAAATCCAAATTATATTTCTGGAACTATTGAGGATACCGATTCCGTATCTGGAAAAATTAATATCGAAATACCTTTAGATATTGGCATTGCTGGTGGAACATTTTCCGACACTTTAAAAATAGATTCACTTGGTGTTGCTGATGAAGATATTGAAGCCGTTAATTCTATTGCTTTAACAATAGAGTTTTCAAACTCAATTCCTATTGGATTAAAAATGAGTGGATATGTTTTGGATGAAATGGGCAACAAACTATTTCCTTTTCCACCAAGCTACAATAGTAGTTCCGAACTTGTTTTTGCACCTCCAATAGTTGATGATAACGGTTACGTTACTGAGGCTACAAAATCTGTTCAAACAATTGAATTACGAAATGACGATGCTAAAACATTCATAAATAATCCAAATCTATTTTTCACTATCAAACTAGATACACCTAGCAAGGATGATATTATTCCTGTTAAATTCAGAAATACCGATTCAATCTACTATAAAATTTATGGTAAAGTAAACTATAGGGTTAACAATTAAATAGAGTATATAAATGAATTATAGAAAATATATTTTAACAATAATTTTATCTTCAAGTATAATTTTTGCACAAAATGGTGGAACTATTAGCTTCCCCGATGCCCGAACTGTGGCAATGGGTAGCCAAACCGCTGTTACTTCAACTGGTGTTTATTCCATTTTAGGAAATCCAGCTAATTTAGCAATGCAAGGCACAACTATCGAAATTTCTACAATCCTTCCACTTCCAAGCATAAATGCCGTTACTGGTAACGACTTTATGTCGTTTAACGAACTAGATTATTATTTTGGCGGAGTTGATGACGGCAATGGAAATACTATAGGAAGATATTTAAACGAAACGGAAAAAGAAACTTTGCTTTCACAGTTTGATAATGAAAATATAATTCAAACAAGTACTGCAATTAATCTTTTTTCAATTTCAGTTTCACCTGGTAAAGAAATTGGAAGTTTTGGATTTTCGATTAATGATATTGTTGGACAAAGAACTGGTGTGCCTAAAGATTTAGTTGACCTACTTCTCTTTGGAAACCAATTAGAAAGAACTTACCATTTGAATGACTTTGTACTATCAACCTCTTATCTAAGAGAATACGATTTTTCGTATGCTAGAGATTTCTCGTCTCTATTTAATGGCTTTTTCGATTCATTCTCCGCAGGTATTACTCTTAAACTCGTTCATGGATATGCTTATTCTGAAATTGAAACTATTGGAACTACAATAACAACAATGAGCGACCACTCCATTTTAATTAAAAATGATTTAAAGGCAAACTTAGCAGTTTCACAAGATTTTGGAATTGAGTGGGATTGGGATAGCAGAAAGAAGATTTCCAATATTTCTCCATTTTTATCACCCGCAGGAACTGGATTTGGTCTCAACATAGGCTTTGCAGCAAAATTAGATAGTATTTGGACTTTAGGATTAAGCATTACAGATATCGGTTCAGTTAATTGGGATACAGAACCAGTGAGCTACGAATCGCATGGCTCGTTCTTAATCACAGATGTTACTGATTCTACTATGTCAGACTCACTATCAGCTGCTCTAGAGCCTACTGGAAGCTACTCAGACGGTTTTACTTCCTCATTACCCACAGTTCTTAGGTTGGGTGTAAGTTTTAGATTAGACCGTTTTTTAAATGGTAATTTCCCTGGCGAAATGCTTTTAGCTCTTGGTTACAATCAAGGATTTAATAATTCTTTAAACAATACTACAAAGCCTCTTTTCTCCATTGGGTTTGAGTGGAAACCAATTAGTCAATTTCCAATACGTAGCGGTTTTACGTTTGGTGGATTTGATGGATTTGCTTGGAGTTTAGGAATTGGTTTAGATGTAGATTTTCTTGAGCTAAATTTTGCAAGTGCAGATGTAATTTCGGCATTGCAAGGTAACGATACACGTGTAGTGCAATTTACAGTTGGTTCACGCTGGAAGTTTTAGAAGGATTAAACAAATTTTATTTCTACCAATTCTTCAATCAGACCGTGGTAATACGGAAGTTTAATTAATTCTTCCAATGCCTCTCTTTCATTTTCGGTAAAATCGTAATAAAGAGAATTCAAATTATTACTTATAAAATCATGCAGTTTGGTATCAAGTTTTAACTTGGTCAAATAATCTTGAATATTTTCATTAAGCAACTCAACCGCATTTTGTATCACCTCTTCAAAATTTTGCAAACTCTCTTCACTGTATGAAGCTAAAACAAAATTAACATAAGGTAGATTTAACAACTCTGCAATATGATCGGAAAAACTAATTCCATTATTTACAATAGGATAAGTATCATTTTCAATTCCAATCATTAAATAATTGTTGCTATCAAAATCTATAGGTTTTGAATCTAGTAGCAATTCTGGTTCAATACCATATTGCTCAGGAAAAAGGATTTTACCCAATATTAAATCGTTTGAAGTAATATCACCGCGTAATAATATTTTATCCAAACTGTTTTGGTCCTGCTTAAAATATAGATAGGAATTTGAAAGCACACCATCAAACGAAATTGCAAAATTTTGAGAGACAAAAATTTCTGGATGCCGTAACAAATCGAGCGAAGGAATTATTCCTATCGAGTCTTTGTTATTCTCAAGTTCTTTTACAATAAGAGAAGAATCCATAATTGTAAGCTTTTCCTTTTCACCATCGGGCAACGCCAAAGCAAAAAGTGTAGAAAATATATTTTGAGGAATTATAATATTCATTTACTTTCAAGAAAAAAAAGCTCCAAATTGGAGCTTAGTTTCAAATACCTATCTAATATTTTTAGATTTAATTCTAGCTGCTTTACCAGAAAGTTCTCTAAGATAATAAAGTTTTGCTCTTCTAACTTTACCTTCTCTAACAATTTCAATTTTAGCAACTCTAGGAGAACTGTAAGGAAAAATTCTTTCAACTCCTACACCACTAGACATTTTACGAACTGTAAAAGATTTACTAACTCCAGCACCATTAATAGCAATCACATCGCCTTCAAATATCTGAATTCTTTCTTTGTCGCCTTCAATAACTCTAACATGAACTTTAACTCTATCACCCGCTTTGAAATTTGGGTGATCAGTTCTCACCTGATCTTTTACAATCTCTTGTAATTTATCCATCATTTACTCCGTTGTATTTATTTGTTTCCATTTTTTTGTCAACTCTAAAGATTTTTCATCTTTCCATTCAGCAATTTTTTTATCATGCCCCGATAGCAATATATCTGGAACCTTCATTCCTCTATATTCAGCGGGACGAGTGTAATAAGGTGCTTCAACTGAATTATCATTCATTAGTGAATCGTTCAATGCCGAAACACTATCGTTTAACACACCAGGCAACAACCTAATTACTGCATCTGCAATAATTAATGCAGGTAGCTCACCACCACTAAGAACAAAATTGCCAATAGATATTTCATCTGTTGCAAATCTCTCTCTAACTCTGTCATCAATGCCTTTATAATGACCAGCAATTATGATAATGTTTTTCCCAAGAGATAATTTGTTTGCATAAGATTGATTAAATATTTTTCCTTTTGGAGAAGTGAAAATAATATAATCGTAATCTCGTTCGCTTTTTAATTTTTCAATACATTCAAAGAACGGCTCTGGTTTTAACAACATTCCAGGACCACCACCAAAAGGTTTATCGTCAATTTGCTTATGCTTATCGTGTGTAAAATCCCTTAAATTATGAATTTGGATTTCACATTTTCCTTTATCTTGAGCTCGCTTAACAATACTTGTGTTTAAAGGACTTTGTAATAAATCTGGAACTGCCGATATAATATCAATTCTCATCATCACTCAGCTCATCAAAATCTATTTTAAGATTTACTACTTTCTCTTTGATGTTTACAGTTTCAATATATTCTGATATTGCAGGTATCAATCTTTCAACACCATTATCATCTTCAAGTTGATAAACATCACTTGAATTTAAACTTAAAACATCAACAATATTTCCAAAGAACTTAGTATTAAAAAAAACTTTGCATCCAACAAGATCGTGAATAAAGAATGAATCTTCTTCTAAACTAACCGAATTGTTTTTATCAACAAAAACAGAAGACCCAACTAAAAATTCCACATCAATCTCGGAATCAAAGTTATTTAATTTGAGCAAAAAATATTTCTCAATTTTCTCAACATCTTCAACTAAAAACTTCCTATAATCTCCAAAGATGTGAATATATACTTCGTTTAATAAAAAAAAACGCTCTGGAAAGTCAGAAAAAGATTTAACTTTTAAATATCCATTATCATCAAAAACAGAAATAATTTTAGCAATTAAAAAATAATCTTCCAAATTTTCCAAATACCTGTACCGTTAAGCGGTAACAATTTTAATCTAAAATCTTTAGAATTGCCCTTTTACCATCCTTAGCAGCAATAGCTGTTAGTAAAGTTCTCATCGCTTGAGCCGTTTTACCTTGCTTACCAATTACTTTGCCAACATCGTCGGCACCAACTTTAAGGCTAAGTTCAATAGCTTTGTCGTCGTTAATTGCTTCCTCAACACTCACACTATCTGGAGCATCAACAAGGTGTTTTGAAATAAATTCGATGAATTCCTTCATGAGAATACCTTTCTTAATTTAGAAAAAGGGCACACAATTTAAGAAGAAAAACTAATTATTCAGATTTTTCTTCTTTTACGTCCTCAGCAACAGTGCCCTCTGCAACTGATACATTTTCTTCAATCTTTTTTTCTTCCTTTACTTCTTCTTTGCTAGCTTTTACTTCTGCTTTTTTTACAGCTTTAGATTCCTGCTTAGCTTCTTTATTTTTTGACCATTCGTCTAACTTAGCAATAACTTCTTCTTCACTCAAGCCAGATTTAATCAATTCTTTTTTATAAAGAATTCCTTTTTTTGAAAGAAGACCTTTTACAGTTGTTGTTGGTTGTGCACCAACACCAAGCCAATATAAAGCTCTATCTTCTTTAATATCAACAGTTGCAGGATTTGTAATTGGATTATATAAACCAATAGCTTCAATAAATTTACCATCTCTTGGTGATCGTTCATCTGCGGCAACCACTTTATAAATAGGTTGTCTCTTCTTTCCCATTCTTCTTAATCTCAACTTAACAGCCAATTAAGAACCTCCATACATATATTTTATAAATTAAACTTTAAATTACAACTTTTTTATTAAATTTTCAGATTTTTTTATTTCTGCAAGGTGTGAGGTAAAATATTATCTTTTAAACTTACCTCTTTTACCAAAAGATTTCTTCATGTTTTTCATCCCTTTGTTTCCCTTAAACATTTTCATCATCTTGCCCATTTCTTTAAACTGCTTTATTAATCTATTTATATCCTGAATTGAATTACCACTACCTTTTGCAATTCTCATCCTACGACTTCCATTAAGAATTTTAGGATTTGCTCTCTCCATCTTGGTCATAGATTGAATAATCGATTCAACTTTAACAAGTTGATTGTCATCAACATCAGCATTTTTTAGTTGGGTACCTAATCCAGGCACCATTCCAAGCAAAGATTTTAACGACCCCATTTTCTTAATCATTTTTATTTGCTTAAGAAAATCTTCAAAATCGAATTTATTGGATAGTAATTTTTTTTCTAAATCGGCAGCTTCTTTTTCATCAAAATTTATTTGAGCTTTTTCAACTAGAGAGATTACATCTCCTTTACCTAGTATTCTTGAAGCTAATCTATCGGGATGAAATATTTCTATTGAGTCTAGTTTTTCGCCAAGACTTGTAAATTTAATTGGAACATCAACTACGGCTTTTATAGATAGAGCCGAACCACCGCGTGAATCACCATCCAGTTTTGTAAGCACAACACCATCAAATGCTACTGCATCGTGAAACGCTTTTGCAGAATTTACTGCATCTTGCCCAGTCATGGAATCAACTACAAAAAGAATTTCTGTCGGATTTACTGCCGCTTTAATCCTTTTAACTTCGTCCATTAAATTTTCATCAACGTGAAGGCGTCCCGCAGTATCAATAATAATTGTATTCAATCCATTTTCGGAAGCATGCTTTACTGATTCTTCGGCAATTAAAACTGCATCTTTACTTTCGTCTATGGAAAATACTGGAACATTAATTTGCTTTCCAAGAGTTTTCAACTGCTCTTTAGCAGCCGGACGATAAACATCGGCAGCTGCAAGTAGAACTTTTCTCTTTCTATCCTGCAAATACTTTGCAAGCTTTCCACTAAAAGTAGTTTTTCCAGAACCTTGTAAACCAACCATTAAAATTATTGTTGGTCCCGATGGATTTAGTGTTAGCTCGGAACTACTTCCACCCATGAGTGTAGTTAGTTCGTCGTAAAGAATTTTTGTTATAAGCTGCCCTGGTGAAACAGAAGCAAGCACCTCTTCGCCAAGTGCCTTTTCTTTTACATCATCGATAAATGATTTTGCAACTTTGTAGTTTACATCGGCATCAAGCAATACTCTGCGAAGTTCGCGCATTGTATCGGAAATGTTCTGTTCGGTTAGCCGCCCTTGACCTGTAACTTTTTTAAGGGCTTTATCTATTTTTAGGGTTAAATCATCAAGCATAAAAAGGTGTTCTCCAACTAAAAAGAATTAGTTTCCTTGAAGGGCGTTAGCTCCAGAAACTATTTCTAAAATTTCATTGGTAATAGCTGCTTGACGTCTTTTGTTATATGTTAGTTGAAGTGAGCTAATCATTTCTTTAGCGTTTTCAGTAGCCATATCCATTGCGGTCATACGTGCACCAAGTTCTCCTGCGTACGAATTTAATAACACTGCCCACAACTGTGCATTTAAATATTGTGGCAACAAGCCATCAATAATTGTTTTTTTATCTGGTTCAAAAATATAGTCTAAATTCTCTTCTTGGTTTCCTTCTTCAGCAACTTCGGGCTTTATTGGATAAAGCTGTAACTCTGTAATCTCTTGCTGAGCTGCAGATTTGAATTTGTTATAAATAACAATAATTTTATCGTACTCATCTAAAACAAACTTGCTTGTTAGTTGCTTATTTAATTGAGTAACAAAATCAAATTTTAGGTCTCCAAAAATTCCATTATGTTTTTCAACAACATTATACTCATGACGAGTAAAATAATCACCTACTTTTTTACCAATACAATAAAGAGACAAATTGTTGTTTGAGTTTTGCTCTGCATATTCGTTTTTAATTAATTTTTCGACAGCATTAATTATGTTTGAGTTAAACGCACCGCATAAACCTCTATCGGATGAAGCACAAATAATAGCAATTTTCTCATCGCCACTCTCTTTAATAAGTGGATGATCGTAATTTTTTTCAACAGCGAGTAATTGGCTTAAAACTTCCGCAATTTTTCTTGAATAAGGTCGAGCATTAATAATATTTTCCTGAGCTTTATTCAAACGTGCTGCGGCAACCATTTTCATTGCTTTGGTAATTTTTTGTGTATTTTTTACACCGCCAATACTTCGTTTTATGTCTCTTAAAGTTGCCATAAAATTTATTCAGAAACCTTAAACTTTGTTAGAAATTCTTTTACACTGTTTTTAAGACTTTCAACAGTTTCGTCACTTAAAACTTTTTCTTTGTAAATTGCTTTCAAAATATCAGGATTTTTTAACTCTAAGTTTTCAATAAATTCTGCTTCAAATCGTTTAATATCGTTTAGTGGAAGTTCATCCATAAGTCCTTGTGTTCCCATAAATACTGAAACAACTTGCTTTTCTACTGGAATTGGAACGTATTGCCCTTGCTTAAGTAATTCCACTAACCTTGCACCACGAGCCAAAGTATTTTGTGTAGCCTTATCCAAATCGGAACCAAATTTTGCAAATGCCTCCAATTCTCTGTATTGTGCTAAATCAAGTTTTAGCGACCCAGCAACTTTTTTCATTGCCTTAATTTGTGCACTACCACCAACACGAGATACTGAAATACCAACATTAATAGCTGGACGCACGCCAGCATTGAATAAACTTGGTTCAAGATAAATTTGACCATCGGTAATTGAAATAACATTTGTAGGAATATATGCCGAAACATCGCCTTGTTGAGTTTCAATAATAGGAAGTGCTGTTAAACTACCACTACCAAGTTTATCGTTAAGTTTTGACGCTCTTTCGAGTAAACGCGAATGAACATAAAATACGTCGCCAGGATATGCTTCACGACCAGGAGGTCTTCTCAACAATAAAGAAAGTTCACGATACGCAACTGCTTGTTTTGATAAATCATCATAAACCACAAGTGCATGTTGACCTTTGTCCCTAAAAAATTCGCCAAGTGTTGCACCAGAATAAGGAGCAATATATTGCAATGGTGCAGGTGCAGCCGCTGAAGCATTAACAACTGTTGTGTATTCCATTGCACCATTCTCTTCAAGTTTAGCAACAACTTGAGCAACTGTAGAATCTTTTTGACCAATAGCTACATATATACAAAACACAGGGTCTATTCCATTAGCTTTAGCTTCTTCGGTATGTGTAAATTTCTGATTGATTATTGCATCGATAGCAACCGCAGTTTTACCAGTTTGTCTATCGCCAATAATTAACTCACGCTGTCCACGTCCAATAGGAATCATTGCATCTACAGAAGTAATTCCAGTCTGTAATGGCTCTGAAACTGATTGGCGAGTAACAACACCAAGTGCTTTTCTTTCAATGGGCATATAAGCATCGTGAGCAATTGAGCCTTTGCCATCAAGGGGTTCACCAAGAGGATTAACAACACGCCCAAGCATTGCATTACCAACAGGAAATGATGCAAGTCGTTTTGTCCTTTTAACAGTATCACCCTCTTTAATTAGTTGCGATTCACCAAAAAGCACACACCCAACACTATCTTCATCGAGGTTAAGCACCATTCCCATAACATTATTAGGAAATTCTACCAACTCACTTACCATCACTTTTGATAGTCCGTAAACACGAGCAATACCATCACCTACTTGAAGGACGGTGCCAACATCGTAAATTTCTGCTTCGTTATCAAAGCCCGTTAATTGTTTTCTTAAAATTGCTGATATCTCATCTGGTCTAACCTGAGCCATATCTATACCTTGTTTTTATTAATTTTTTAGAAGATACCTTATTATAAATCTTTAACTTTAGTGCGGTATCAATTTTCCATCTGTTTCTTTTTTTGCAATATCCATCAACATACGTAACGCACGATTTACAGATTTAGAATCTTTAAAAACTTCTGCTACGTCTGCTTTTAATAAAACTATATTTGTACCCTTCCTATAATCTTTAAAATGCTTACCTCTAATACCATTTGAAAAATCATACTCATTACTAATTTCATCTGTAGTTTTCATAATTTTTCTTTTCCTTCTTTGTTACACGCCTTGCACTAATAACACGAATATTGTTTTCTTTCTCCTCGGAATAAGCAACAATAAGTATTTCGCCTCGCTCTGATTTACCAATGCTAAGAAACCTATACTCATTTAGAGAATGTTCTGGGTCGTTTATAGTAAGTTCAAGTGGGTCTCCAAATACAGTTGTTGCTTCAGAAAAACTTATACCATGTTTTTTCTGATTACTCTCTGCTTTATTCTTATCCCACTCAAATATCACAAATTCCAATTCCTTCAAAATTTCAAACTACTACTTAATTACTAACTAAAGTTTTTCTTAATTTTTTAAGTTGTTGCATAACCGATGCATCAATTACTGTGTCATTCATCTTAGCTGTAAAGCCACCAATCAAAGATTCATCTGTTTTAAAAGTTGGAATAATTTCCATTTGTGAAAATTCGGTTAGTTGTTTTTGTAAACTATCTTTTTGTTCATCCGAAAATTCGATAGTACTAATTATTTCAGCTTCAACTCTTTTTAATTTTACATTTCTGATTGCATTATATCTTTTTGAAATATCAAAAAGTATGCTTTCTCTACTTTTATTATTAACAAATAAAATAAATTCCATAGAAACTTTATTTACTTTATTAGCAAATATTTCTTGAAGAATAGATTTCTTTTTTTCATTATTAATAACTGGACTATCGAGTACAGCTCTTAATTCTTTAGAATTAGTTAGTGTATCTTCAACCAAAATCATATCATCCGAAACTAGCTCTAACGATTTTTTATCATCAGCAAATTCCATTAATGCTTTGGCGTATCTTGTTGATATATTAAAATTACTCATACTAATTCTTATTCAAATCGTTTAAATACTCATCAACTAATTTTGTTTGCTTTTCTTTATCCAGATTTGTGCGAATTATTTTTTCGGCAGCACTCACTGCAATATCAGCAACTTGATCTTTCAAATTATTAAAAGCTTCTTGATTTTTTCTTTCAATTTCAGAAGTCGCTTCCGCAATCATCTTTTTAGCTTCTGCCTTACTCTCTTCGAGTAATTGAACTTTAAGCTTTTCAGAATACTCTCTACCCTGTTGGATAATTTTTTGTGCTTCTTCTTCTGCTTTTGCTAAATTAGCTTTATTTTCTTCAAGCAACTTTTCAGCATCTATTCGTGCCTGATCAGCTTTATCAAGAGAATCCTTAATAAAAGTTTCTCTCTCATTAAGAGAATTTAATATCGGACCCCAAGCCATCTTCTTAAGTAGTACAAGAAGAAGCACAAAAGTGATAACAGTCCAAATAATTAAACCAGGATTTACATCAAGCAAACCGCCCGATGATTCTCCTCCACCACTAAAAGCAAGAAAAGCCAAATTATTAATTATAGCCATTTAATCTTTTCCTTTTATAACAATTATTGGAACCTATTATCATAGGCTCCAAATTAATTTTTTTTGATATTACTTTAATGCTAAAAGAATACAAATTACCAAAGCAAAAAGTGAGATACCTTCAATTAAAGCAGCAGCAATAATCATTGAGGTTCTAATATCACCAAGTGCTTCTGGTTGACGTCCACTAGCATCCATTGCTGAAGCGGCTAATTTACCAATTCCGAAAGCACCGCCTATTACTGTTAAACCAGCTCCAATTCCAGCAGCTAAATATGCAAAATCCATGAGTTTCCTCCGTTTATAGTTTAATATATTTTAATGTTCTTGATGAACAGCCATACCAATAAACAATGCCGATAGCATCGTAAAAATGTATGCCTGAATTAATGCAACTAAAATTTCTAATAAGTATATAAATAATGCAAACGCAACCGAAACTGGTGCAACAAAATATGTTTGCATAAAAAAGATAAGCCCAATAAGGGCAAGTATTACAATATGCCCTGCAGTCATATTTGCAAAAAGTCTTATTGCAAGAGCAAATGGTTTTGTAAACAATCCAAGTATTTCAACAATAAACATAACTGGTAAAAGCCACCAAGGCACTCCAGATGGTATAAGACCTAAAAAATATCCAAGTGGTCCATTTTTAATAATACCGCCAGCCTGCACAACTATAAAGGAGATGACGGCTAATGTTATTGTAACAGAGATGTTACTTGTTATTGTAGCACCGTTAGGAATTAACCCAACAAAATTGCTAAAAAGGATAAAAAAGAAAACAGTTAAAAGAAATGGTAGAAATTTTTCAAATCCCTTACCAATAGAGGGTTTAGCAATATCGTCGCGAACAAAAACAATAAGCACTTCAAGAAAATTGGCTACTCCGTGAGGCACCATAGATTTTTTATAGGCATTGGACGCAATTTTAAATGCAATAATTAATAAAATTGCAACTAACCACAAAAAAACTACATGCTTTGTAATTGAAATATCTAACCCAAAGAGGGATAAGTGCGGTAATTGGATTGAGCCAAACGGAGCAATATCTAACTGATGCGAATCGAGAATGTGATGCATAATCCAATCTGATCCAACATCACCTTTTGCTTGATGTAGCGTATCCTGAACTGCTGTAGAAGTGTTTAAATCCATATTTTACTGTGTGTTTTTCTCATCTTTTCTAGAATTAAAATGCCTGACTTCAAACACTATACTCATACTGTAAAAAATCAAGAATACTAATATAAAAGCATATTTATCAATTTCCAAGAAAATAAGACTCAATGTAAAAGTAAATAATAAAAATAAGACTCTAACTCCCATTCCACCCAAATTTAGTAGCATAAAGAGCTGATTAGACTTCTTTTTTGAAATATTAAATAACAAAAGTGCGATAGAAAGATTAATTAAATTAAGAAAAAGTGCTAAGAAAATTGAGAGTTCTTGAATAATACTTATTACTTCTAAATATTTTAGAATATATGCAAGAAGATAAGGAGGAAAAAATATATAAATTATTGTTTTGAGAATATTTCTCATATAAAATTATGCTAATGTAAAGTTAACTCTATTTTGTCGGCAAATGAACCCTCACCCCGACCCTCTCCCAAAGAGAGAGGGGTTTGTCCAAAGGACTCCTTTGGAGGGGTGAGTTTTTAGATTACCGTCATTTATAAATTAACATAACACTAGAAAGCTATTTGTTTTTAATTTGTTGTTTTTTTTTATCTTTTTCATTTAGGTTTAAGACAGATTTAATAAAGTTATAAATTCCTGCAAAGCCACCAAAAAATGATAATCCTATTGTTAGAGCAGGAAATATTTCAAACTTTTCATCTAACCATTTACCTAAAAAAAACATTAAAATAATTGTTGCTGCTAACTGAGTTCCAAGTCCAAGATAGGGACCAACATCGCTATAAGTTTTAGCTAAACTATTGTTCTCTTCTTCACTCATTACTTTTTGAGTTTTGCTCAACTGGATTATTCATATTACTTTTACCTTTGAAACTTGCGCCTTCATTAATTATAAGAATTTTTGCAGAGATATCCCCCTCTACTTTTGCTGAAGATTCTAGAACAAGTTTCTCAGATGCTTCAACTGTACCGGCAACTTCGCCACCACACGTAACATTATTTGCGTGTATTAATCCTTTCGCTTTACTTTTGTCGCCAAGAGTTAAGTTACCATTAATAATAAGTTCTCCGTCAAACTCACCATCAATTCGTAAGTTTCCATTACTTGATAGCTTACCCTCAAACTTAACACCCTCACTTAGTATGCTTATTTCTTGATCATAGCTTTTACCCATATTATCTCCGTTAATTTATTATTAGGCTGTGTGGATTAATTGGTTTTGAATTTTTCCATATTTCGAAATGTAAATGGGCTCCACTACTATTTGTTCCTGTGTTGCCACTTAGTGCAATAATTTCACCTTGGGTAACATTGCTTCTTACAGACTTAAATACTTGGGAGCAATGTTTAAATATTGATAAGTAATTATTTTTATGTTGAATAATTATAACGTTACCGTTCTCTGTTGTGTAGTTAGCAAAGATAATTGTCCCATCTGCCGGTGCCATTACTGGGGTTCCGTCCTTTGCTAAAAAATCCATTCCGAGATGACCATTTTCTGGATTAAACTCTCTTCCTATTATTGCATTAATTGGCTTAATCCAAAATAGTGAATCGGATGGGAAATATTGGTTAATTAATTTATCAAAAATAAATAAAATTGAACCACCAGCTGGAATTAAATTTCCATCAGATTTTCTCAACGAATCGTAAATTGCCGCTGTAGAATCTAACGAATCGGTTTTAGCCAGTGTTAACGCATAGTTCAAGCGTTTATCTACATCTGATATTCTATCTAACTCGTTAACTAAAATAATAATTTTATCTTCCAGCTCCAAAATTTTGGCAGACTGATTTTCAATTTTATTGTTTTCCATAAACATAATTACATTGTTTAATGGGCTATAGGTAAAAAGAAGTGACAATAATAAAATTAAAATAAACACAAATAGAATAACATAACTTACTAGTTGAAATATTTTTATTTTATATCTCTTTGTTTCCAATGTAGGAAAATTTGGAGTGATGTAAATAGAAGATTTTTTTAAATTTTTTATACTAAATAGGCTCATAATAAATTAGAATTTCTGAAAGTAACAATTACTTTCTATTGAATAAATCCTTTATGCAAATCTGAAATTGGGAATATCATATCATAATTATTCCAGGTTATATTACCATCCGAAATAGTGAAGTTTTTAAATACTGTTTCATCTAAATATTTCATAATTGAAGGGTGTTTAGATTTTGTAAGAAAAGGTTTAAAATCAACCAATCTTTTACTTCCATCAGAAAACATAACACTCAGCACAAAATCATCAAGATAACTTGCATTTTTAACCTCAATAGTTGGGTCTTCAGCTACAACATCTGTAAAAGTAAACTTCATCCTATTTATTCCTTTTTGTTATTCTTTCAAATGGGACTTCTTTGTGGTAAACGAAATAATTTACCCACTTTTCAACAATACTATCGCAATAATGTTCAAGAAATTCCTTAAAATGTTTTAAGTCCTTCCCTACTAGTGGTTTTCTTCCAGATACATTAGAAATTTTAATTTCTAATATTTTTCCATCCACAATAATAAATTCAGCTTTACTTTCAGAACTACCTCTTTGCCCATGAATATGAATCGGCTCATGTTCATTCGAATAAAAGAACATTACTATTCCCAAGAATTCATATATTTTTGGCATAATCTTAATTCATATTTTAAATAAACTAAATAATATTATACAAAATTACTAATATGATAACAACACAATTTTCACTTTAATACTTCCAAATGTTGTGCATCCAAAGCCATTGCTCTGGGTTTTTTCTGATTTTATTTTCAAGTATTGTCATGTAACGCTGATTAAGTTCAACTACTTTATCAGATAATTTTTCTGGTAAATTATCATATCCAATTTCTTCAACGTTCATTAAATATTTTCCGTTAGGTAAACGTTCGCCCAATACAACTAAAATTGGTACTTTGTTTTTTATTCCAAGTGCTGCAAAACCTTGAAAAGTTGTTGTTGGTTGGTTAAAAAAGTTAACAACAATGCCTTCATCTTTTCTTCCACGCTGGTCTCCAACAATTCCAACAATTCCCCCTTGCAACAAAGTTTTATAAAGTTCTCTTACAGATGCACCAAGTGGAACTTCTTTATTTGTAAACTTCTCCCTAATTCCACTCATCCACTCTGCAAATATTTTATTACGTTGTTTTTTTACAAGAACATTAATTTGTGCATTAAGGCTTAAGCCCATTATTAATGCGCCAAGTTCCCAATTAGCAATATGAGCAGTTAGTAAAATTACACCTTTATTTTCAGCAACTTTTCTTTTTGCCAATTCCAAATTTTCTACTTTTACTAAAGAAAAAATTTCTTCCTTATTTATATTCTGGAATGCCATAATTTCCATAAATGTAATTGCAACACTTAGAAAATTATTGAATGCAAGTTGCTTTATCTCTTTTTCCGTTTTTTCGGGAAATGCTTTTTTAAGATTTGAAATTACAACAGATTTTCGTAATGGAATTAAATAGAAAAAAATAATTGTTAGAACTTTTGCAAGTCCGTTAATTCTTTTAGCTCCAATTAAGTTAACAACTTTTGTGAAAAATTTCCAAAGAGCAAACTCAATTTTATTTTTATCAAAAAAACTCATTTTAATTAACTACTATTCTTCTTTGCCAATATTCGTCAAATATCTCTCCACGCTTTGTTGAGTGTAGTAGCTCATAATTACCATATCCCGAGACATCACCAAAAACAAAAATTACACCACCCTCAATTGAATTATAAGTCCATATTTCGTACGGCTTCATATTATGCTCGTTAGGATAATTATCCATTTCATCTGGCTCTCCGTATTGTAAATATGTTTTACCACGATCCGTATTTATACCTCTATTTACAAAAGTCTTAAATCTTCTCTCAACAAATTCAACTCGCTCCATATACTCTTCTTTAAACTCGTTCTCCTTTGTTTCTGGCTCTTGATCACGAGCAAGCCAAAAATCGAATAGGAATATTCTCTTTCCATCCAAATTGGTCAGTTGATTATATGTGGAAAAATCATTCTTCAATGCAATTGGTGCAGATACTAAAAATAATTCATCACACTCTTCTTCACTTAAAATTCCATATTCACTACTTTGCACAGCTAATTTATCGGAAGAAAGATTAGTAACCCCTTGCTTTACTGATGGATTTAATAAGAAAAAACGTTTGGAAGTGGAAATTCCCACAGCAGCAGAATCTTCAAAAATTGATAAAGTTAAAATATAAGCACCCGATGGATATTTTTTAAGATTAACTACACCTGCTTCAACTATTGAGTTATTTTGTGTTGGAATTGGCTTATGCTTTGCTTCTAACACTCGTCCAGTAGAACTACTAAGTTGTTGTATTAGCGTTAAATTTACTCCGTCTTTTACTTTTAAGTTATAAATTTCGGAATAGAAGAATAACACTGGCATTTTTTCTGTATAAATAATTTGAGGATTTGGAATTATTTCCATTGTGTTTTTATAGAACATCGATTCTTTATTTTGGCTATTAGAAATAATTCTAGTAGCTAATTGAATATCACTAAATAATATTTTATTTGGATTTGCGTTCTTAATGATAAGGTTTTCGTTATACGAGACTATGTTAGTAGAATCGGCAATATCTGTTGCTGAAATTATTAAGCTATAATCTCCTTGTGTTAAAACATAATCTAACTTGCCAATTAAGTTTTTAGAACTAAATAATGAATCGGATAAATTAATTTCGGTACGTGATTTATATCTTTTATTAACAATGACGTTATTATTACTTTTCTCCGTAATTTTAACATCTAAATAAGCTCCAATATATTGCTTATTTTCATCCTCATATTGTTCCAAATTTCTCTGACCAAGAGAATAATATATTTCTAAATAACTATTAGTTGAATCAATATTGAACCTTGCATAATCAAATTCGAACGATAGTTTTTCTTGCGAAAAAGTAGTAATACTTAAAAACAAAACTAGAAATATTGTTTTTTTCATTTTTGAACCTTTATTTTCTTTGCTATTTTATTCTGTAACACTCAACACCAAATATAACCCTTTAAAAATAAAAAAACCTAAGTTCGCAAATGGAACTTAGGTTTTTGAAATAGATATTGGATTCTATTAAATACCCAAACCTATTGAAATTAAGTGTGTATCTGTAAAATACTGTGCGGGAACAAACGCATAATCAAAAACAACATTTACTCCACTGAAATTATAGCTAATTCCAGCACCAAATGATAATTTCATTAAAACATCGTTCGCTTCAAAACCAGATGTATAAACATAACCACCTCTCACAAAGAAAAGGTTGTCATATCCATATTCAACACCTAATTTATACTCTTCAGCATAAAAGTTGCTATTGGTATATACTGTTGCTATATCAATTTTGCTTGTTTTACCAATTCCTAATTCATATCCAAGTGCAATATCAAATGCAGTAGGTAAAGCAAATTTTGCAGCTTCAATTTTATACCATTGTGAACCTCTTCGTTGATCAGTATTGTTGGCTTTTGTCCAAAGTGCAGAGCCATCAAACACCATATCACTACCAAAGTTACGAAGTACAACAGCAAAATCTAAACCATCAATATCTGCTAAGTCAGAATAGTTAACACCAAAATCGAATGCTAAACCTGTTGCCTTAACTAAATCAATAGTCTCAGAAACATATTTAACATTAAGACCTACTGATATTTTATCAGTAAGTAATTTTGACCAGTTAGCTCCAACAACAATATGCTGAGGTTTAAAGGTTTGCCCGGTGCCATCAGGATTTATAACTGTTGTTTTCAATATTGGATCCATAGAAAGCGATTTTAAACTAAAACCAAAAGATCCAAGAGAACCTGTTTTAACAGAAACTGCACCATATGTGATGCCAATATCCGCAATAAATGTTCTGTGAGATGCTACCATTTCTAGTCCATTGCTACCCTTAGCAACATTAGCTGGGTTCCAATACATAGCATCAATACCTGATGCACTAGTAACAGTTGCGTTTCCCATAGCTACTCCACGAGCTCCTACAGGAATCAGCAATTCTGATGCTCCCGCAGTACCATTCCTGTCAGCCTGTGCGTACAAAGCTTGAGTAGCAATGAGTAATACCATAAATATTAAATAATTTATTATTTTCATTTTTTACTCCTTATTAATATCTGTCAAGAATTTGTGTTTCTTGAATAATAGCTACTTTAAGTACTTTTGTTTTTCCTATTTCTGGCATATCAACATGAACTATGTACATACCACTTGCAACAGGAAGATCATTTTCGTTACTCAAATTCCATTTTACATATTGAGTATTATCATCTTTTATAACAGTTTTAACTAACTGTCCTGCAAGATTAAATATACGCAATGTTGCTTTACCTGGTAGATGATTAAATGTAACAAATCTTTGATACTTGTTTATCTCATTAGGGTTAACACCATAATAAGGATTTGGGAATACATTTATTTTTTCTACATCAACTTTATCAGCAACATATACTGTTTTAGGAGTTTGAACCACGAATTTATCATCTAATGCATTTGGCTTAGAAGTGATAATTTGTAATACTGTCCCTTCTTCTGGCAACAATGCATTGTAAGGTCCATCAGTAGTAACATCTCCACCATTCCAGTTAGCAAGTACAAATCTCATAAATCCAGGGTATGAGAATCCGTACTTATATGCCCAAACAAAACCAGCAATAAAACCAACTGGATCGGCTGAAGCCATTGCAACTAAAGCATCGTAGCCAGCAGAACCTGGAGAATTATCTGTAGGTATAATTGTATATAAAGCATCAGTAAAAGGATCATTGGTTCCACTAGAAATACCATGGTCTTCACCAGAATAGTTAAAATGACGATCTAAGTTATAATCGAACATTTGTGCAAATATTTGATAATCATCAGAAGGATCATTTTTTGCAGCATTTCCTACATTCCAAAGTTCAAATGGGACATGTACCATTACAGAATCATCCCAGCCTGAAATCACCTCACTACCGTTCGAAGTAAATCTTATTTCAAAATCATCAGGAACTAATGCAGCCATGCCTTGGTTGGCTTCACCATAACCGCCTGAATAACCAGAAACCCGACCAACAAATGTGTCGTAATCTGCAGGGGAAGTTGTTGTTGATGCAACAAACCATTTTGCTCCCGAAACTTGTTGGTTACCTATATTAGTTCGTCCTAAACCAGGATATCCATAATAATCAGCAGCTGCACCTGCAGGTGGATCTAAAACACCATTTGCATTAGCAGTAACTTGGAAATTAGTAAATGTTAGTGGAGCACCTTGCACTCTAAATTGTAATCCATCTGCAATTGGTGATTCAGCATCAGATTTTTGATTTGTCTGTTTATCCAGCACTACAACACCGTCACCACGTGTAACTTTCCAATAGTAGTTATTAGCACTTAGAGTATCAAAGCTAATTGTATAAGATAACCCTGTTAATACACTCGGGTCAACAACAACTACTTTAACACTACCATCACTGGCACCTTCAGTATGGTCAGCTAAAAATACTTCATCTATTTCACCACCATTTTGAATACCAGGTTTAGGTTTTTGAGGTGTAGCATTCAATCTCGAAAGCGGATTTTCCAAATTATTTGGAACGTGAGTAGAATCATTATAAGAATACGCTGAAACAAAGAAATAATACTCAGTACCATTTCTCAATTTTTCATTCCTAAACACATCTTTAGTAATTTGAATTGTTCTTTCAATACCCGAATCGGTACCAAACTGAACAGGTATAACAATAACTTCACCAGTTTGTGCATCAACTGTTTTATCTTTAATTACTTTAACACCATCAATAATATCGAAGGTTGCAATTCTTCTTGCTTCTTCGAAAGTAGCATCTCTATATGGTAATTGATAGACATTATATCCTTGGAACTTAAATTCACCAATTCCATCAAGACCAGCTACAACCGATGACTCTGTTTTTTGAACTCTTGGTAAGGCAGAACCCCAATCAAGAACAATTTTAGCATCATCTTCTATTACATTAACAATAGGTGCAGGGGGTGCAGAAGGTAATTTAAAAAAGTTGTTATAAATTGCTTGGGCAACTCTATCGTTACTTTTAAGAACATTTATTGCCTGCAAATTATCAATACCAGGTGTACCACCACCAACTAATTCAGCAACTACAACTTCCTGAGTATCGCCAACAGCCATAGTAAACGGACCTGCAACCATACCTTGGCGTCTATCACCAGGTGAATGACTTATTCCATCAATCCAACCTTCGCCAGATACTGGATCACCGGCAAGCGTAAATTTAGTTGCCTCACCTGTAGTTGGGTCAGTAAAAGGTGCACCAGTTGTAGTTATTTGTCCATTAAATAATCGGTGAAACTGAATTGTACCTTCATAATCACCGAGCGGTGGATCTTTATAAACATCATCACCATTAATGAAAAAATAATGAGCACTCATTGGCAAGTTCTTATAATTCAATTTAAGTTTTCCATCAACAATAGCTGTATCTCCTTGTGAAGGAACAATTGGACCTTGGAAAAAGTCAAATCCAATAGCTGGAGGGTTATCCCCATATACATTATCATGTGCAACACCATTGTACGTGTACATCATAGATAAGGTTGTATCGCAACCAGAGTAATCATCACCAGCATCACCAAGATCTGGGTCAGACCACATAGAAACAAACATTGAATCAAAACTACTTGTTCCAGCATTTATTATTTTATATTTACGAAACATAATGTTACCAACAGCACCAGCCTGTCTGTAACCCCAAAAAGTTGCCTGAACTTCAACCCCCATTGGCTTTGAACCGTAAAGTGATTTGCATACATCTTCGTCAAAATCATTAGCAACATACCAAATTGTTTGGTCTGCACCAACAAAACCAGGTATATCAATAGTTGGATCATAACTTCCATCACCATTAATATCTTCGAAAGGTGCACCTTTATCGGCAGGCCACTCATTCCAATCAAGCTCGTATTGTGCTTTTATTACACCAGCACTACCTTCGCCATCTGCAATTTCGGCACTAAAACTTGCACCATCTACATTCCAATCTCTTCTTACACGATAAATACGCACGTGCGAAGCATCTGGGCCTTCCGCAACCCCACCTATAACAGAACCAGGTAGAATTCCTTGGTCGTAAGTTGAACCGCCTACTCTTTTTTCGCCATCAACAGTTGCACCCCATACGAAACCAGATTCGAAAACTGCTGCTTTATTACTACCTTTAGGGTAGATAAAGCCTGAGTTACCACTTGGTTTAATATCTGAGTCACCATTGTTGTATATCCATGTAGATATATTGTTAATATTAAAGAGAGTTCTTGATGGAGAACCCATAATATTATCTGTTCCTGTAACTTTCCCTAATCTGTTTCCGTCTTTTCCTTCTGCAAAAGTATTACCTGCAAAAACAAACAGTAGAATTAGAAGAGGTGAAAGTATTTTCATCATTCTAGGATTCATATATTTAACTCCTAATTTAATTTTATTGTTAATCATTAGTATTCTAATCTAAAACCAAGTAATATTTGTCTCGCGTTTGAATAGAACCCATTATAATCTAGCTCTAAAGATCTATATAGCTCCTTATAAACTTCGCCATATTTCTCTATTTTTTTACCACTAAGGGCAGGATCACCAAGATAACCGTCATCATCTGCAGCACCAGAACGCGAATAAACATCTAACACATTCTTAGTATCAAATAAATTAAGAACTCTAAGGTTAACATTAAGTGTCAATTTATCCCAAATCTTAAATGTTTTATCTATTTTCATATCAACATTAAAGAAAGAAGGAGTAATTGAAGCGTTCAACGGTTCAATTGCTGTACGGAAACGACTATCGTCTTCCATATTATCCCCACCAATACCTCTTGTAAACGGATGACCACTGTTGTAGTTACCTAAGAAAGAGATACCAGAATTTTGTAACCAACCACCATCGTTATTGGCAAATCTGTAATCTGCAAAAAACGATATTTGAATAGGATTAGTATATGTTAAAGGGGATACATATTGTGGTTCAAAAGGATTACCATCTTCTAATGGTGCACCTATAATACCAGCATTTGAGTTTGGATAAGAACCAGTACCTCTACCATCTTGGAAAGAAACTTGAAGATTACCACTAATTCTTTCGTAGCGTCTCATTGTTAAAACAACTTCAACACCTTTAGTAGTTGCAAAATCGCCATTTACTTTAGTATTGTACGATTGATACTTTGAATCTTTATTAGTTTCTTGAAGTGCAAATGTAATTTGTCCTTGAATGTCGTCGTAATATCCAGTAACATCAACCGCCATAAAGCTATTTAATTGATGTCTAAAACCAACTTCGTAATGAGTTTTTCTAATTGGTTCTAAATCTGCACCTGTTGGAGAAGAAAAGAAGTTACTTTTACCCATTTCGTATGCCCAAGCATGATATCCAAGATATGCTTGATCTAAAGAAGGCATTTGAACATATTTACCAAACCCTGCATGAAAAACAGTTTTGTCTGTTACAGGAAATGCTGCACTTAAACGAGGCGTAAGTATGCTATATGTTGGTACATCTACTATTCCATCCTCATTTAATTCACCTTTATTCCAAACAGAGCCAATAAATGCATCAGGATTTGTTTTGTCTTTCAACATTTTGTTGTCCATATCAAAATAGTCATATCGTAAACCAATATTAAGAATAAGATTATTCAATTCTATTTTATCTTGGATGTATAAACCCAATTCGACAGGTTTATGTGGGGCATACAAACTATCGTTAACTTCTTCAGTACCTTCTAAGTTGTAACCATAGTTATCAACACCTGCTGTGTATAAAATACTTTCTTTACTAGAACCCTCATTAAGGTCGTATGCAAAACTACGTTGTGCACCACCTCTGTAAACACCCCAATTTCTGATTGTGTGCTGTTTAAAATCAGCACCAGCTTTTACAAAATTGTGTTTATTTGGTACCCAAGAAAAGTCTAAACGTCCAGATAATCCGGTATTACTAAATTTACTATAATTACTTGCAACTCTTCCTTCGGGAACAAAACTCCAGCCATATAAATTTAATAAATTAGGATTTCTGTATCTACGTTGTTGATCAGAAAGACCTGCCCAAGATTCCATCTCTTTTTGTGTTCTAATCCATACAACTCCAGCATCGGCATTAGCCACACTATCACCGTAAGCCCAATAGTTAGCACCAAGGTATGGATCGGTAGTTTCGCCATCTTGGAAGGAATAACCAACAGTAGCTTTGTAAAACAATTTTTCACTAATTACGTGTGTAAAATTAAGTGAAAATGCACCGTTGTGAAAAGCCTGTTCTGAATATCTACTATTGTTAATGGAAAATATTGAAGAACCTGCTATATCACGAGTACCTGTAGTATAAGTGCCAGCAAGACGTACTTTAATTGGTTTAAAATCCATTGTAATTGTACCAGCATGTGTAAAGGCTTGACGGTTTTGATTACGTCTTACACCTTTAGGATAAACTAGGAACAATGAATCGTTATTATATCCATTTGTTTTGTCCGATTCGTAACCAATATATCCATAGTCAAATCCAGGATAACCACGTTTAGCTTGTGATAAATCATTTTGATAATTAAAGTTATAAAAACCTTTAATTTTGTTTGAGAAAAGTGGTCCACCAATAGATAAACTAACTTCATCTTTACCATACCAGTAAGCACCAAGTCTTTTATCATCTTGATTATAAAGATCATCTGAGCTTTGGAAACCAATGTTATCAGTAATGTATTCAGCACTTACTTTAAACTGGCTAGTACCAGATCTTAACTGAGTACGAATAATACCAGAGTTAGAACCACCAAATTCAGCAGTAAAACCACCAGCTTCAACTTGAATTTCTTCAATAGCATCGTTACCAAGAGTTACTGCACGAGTACCATTAATAGGATTACCAATGGAAATACCCTCCATATAGTATCCAACTTCGTCTTCACGTCCACCGCGAATATGAATTTCGCCATCGTAATTAACAACACCTGCAGTAAGTGATACAATTTCAGTAACACCTCTAACTGGTAAATTATCAATTTCATCAGATGAAACAGTTCTAATAGAACTAGTTGCATCTTTTTTAATAAGTTCTTTCTGTGCAACTACTGTAACAGTTTGTGTGGAAATGTCAGTACTAGATAGTTTAAAATCTATATAGGTTGTTAATCCACCTGTTACACGCACGTTACTTGTTATCGTTGTTTGATAACCTAAAAATGATGCTTTAACCTCGTAAGTACCAGCATCCAAATTCATAATGGTATAATTACCATCCAAATCAGTTGCAGCACCAAAACTAGAACCAACAATAATAACGTTAGCGCCTAACAATGGTTCTCCGGTTTCTGCATCTGATACCAACCCAATAAGCCTACCGCTACCTTGTGCAAAGGCTACAATAGGTAAAAGAGTAAGTAACAGTAAAAAAGTAAGGATCCTACTTTTCATATCTTCTCCTTAATAGTTTAACGAATTTTAATCGAATTTTTTTTCAATTAGTTTAAATAATTTAGCTCGTAAGAGCCGGAAACAATAATTTGCATAAAATGCAAAAAATTTGGTTTAGGACATAAGCTCTCCTTGTTTAGAATAGTTTAATGAAATAATTGGTGTTAATATTTTTTTTAAGTTTTGGGAACTTATTTTGATTTGAGTAGTCATATAAAAGTATGATGTTAGAATTGTTTTCAAATTTCCTCGATTTTATTATAACGGAACTAAGATAGTACAATTGTCTTTATTAGTCAAGTGTGATTTATATTGAATAATAGAGACAAATTATTTCCTATTTGCTTAGTAGTTATTGATTTAAAACAAACAACCACTAAATACAAATCGAAGTTAATACTTCTTATTTATCTTGTCAAGTTTTTTTTATCCCCTATCACAACTGTCCGAAAGTTTTCAACAAGACAAGGATAAACTTGTAAAATAGAGCGAAAATGAAGAATCTGTGCAAATATATGAGGAAACTTATTTTCTCAATAATTCCGAATAAAC
>CAMZLW010000069.1 GCA_947311785.1 uncultured Ignavibacteriales bacterium
GTCGAATTCGATCTATAAATTTTTCTGTTAGTCTGTAGTCCTCTTTTTTGAAAATTTATTGCTGACTTTTTGGAGGGAACTCATAGATATTATCACCATTCTTTTTAATCCAGAATTTAAGAATATAGTTACGTTGCTCAAAAGCAGTTTTAGTCCAAATTAATTTTAACTTAGCCATTTTTTATCATATTCTTCTATTTCTTCCTCTGAAACGAATGAATTATTTCTAATATCATTTTTACTCATATTTAACATTGCCTTTTGCGAATCTGATAATTTCACTCTACTATTTAGGGTAGAATTAAAAATGCCTTCTATTGCTATAAGTAAATCTAAATTATCAGTAGAATATATTTCATTTACCAATCTTTCTTTTATATTTGATGTAACTTCCATTTATTACTCACATAATTATTTGGTTATAAATAAGTATAAAGTATTATATTTTAATTGTCAAGAAACCTATTGCACAACGCTAAATTAAATCTTCAAAAACTCTTGCTTTTGCCTACCCGCTAAAATCGAATTTACCCGCCTAGCATAGTTGCTTTTCAATGGAACCACAAAAAACAAAACCCCACACAATTTACATTATGTGGGGCAAAAGTAACCAACATTTTCAGTTAGTTAGCCTATATAAAGCTTGTTTAAGGGATTACTAAACTACGGATTTGGGAATGTTGTTGAAGTAATTGCATTTGGAGAAAATACCATTTGAACTGTATTTTTACTTCCATTAGCACCATTTTCTGTTCCAGTAGCAAGTAATGTTACAGTTTGTGCAGCAACTGTTGCAGTAATTGGAGCACCCATATTAGCTGTTGAATCTAATGAAGCAGGAACTGTCCAGCCAGTAAATGTGTTTCCGCCACCACCCATTGCAGCTGGTTTTCTGTAATATTGTTGTGCCATTGAACCAATTGTTTGAAGATCAGATACTAAAGCACTTTTGTTTGCTTCCAAACTACTTGCGGTAAATACATTGATACCTACAACTACTGCGATACCTACTATAATTACACCAAGAACGATTAATAATAATTGTTGTTGACCCATTTTTTACTCCTTTGTTTGTTATAAGATGTTATTTAGTTTTGTGTTTTGTTAATTAATAATTTCAGTTACATAACTATCGGGCAATACTGTCATTTTAACTTCAACCGAATCGTTTCCTTGCACTACTTCGTTTCCTACTCCAATTAAAACTACATTTTGTTCAGAAACAGTGGCAGAAAAACTTCCATCGGCATTTGAAACTAAGCCTGCTGGTATTACCCAACCTGTAAATTTGTGTGAACCACCACCCATTGCACTGGGCGTTTTGTAATACTTTTGTGCTTCACTTGCAAGATGTAAAAGATCGTTAGTTACATTGTTTCTTTTAGCTTCTATGGCATTTCCAGAAAATAAGTTAATACCAACAACTATTGCTACACCAACAACTATCACGCCAAGTATAATAAGTAATAATTGCTGCTGTCCCATTTTAATCCAATTAGTTAATAAATGTTTGTTGATTATACAAGTATAGTGCCAATGAAAATAGGCAGATAATTAAGGATAATTGTATAGGGGGCTTTGCATAACTTCAAATATCATTCTGGATTTTCATACTGAGTTTATCCGAAGTGCATTTAAGAATCTCTATTTATGCCATAGATTTGCACTAATAGATGGTGAAATACTTCGGTAAACTCACTTTGAGAGCCTCAGCGTAACACAGCAAGACGTATATTTTCTTTGGTTTTGCAAAGTTTTTATCTATGAGTTCACTCTAAAAAGGTTATATCAGTCATTACGAGGCGTTCTTTGCCGAAGCTCTGTCCCAAAGGGATGCCCTTGATATAAGAGTCCCTTTTGGGATTGGACTAATAGTTTATGTGGAAAGTAAATAATAAGCTATGCTTTAATAATGGTTAACACAATGGTTTGAAAAATTGATATAAATAATTTTTTTTCTAATAGAATTCTAAAATAGTTGAGTGTTTTAGTAGTTGTAACATGTAAAAATTACTTGTGGTTTTATTTGTGGTGTAAAAATTACATGTAGAAATTACATGAACAGTAGTAATTACTTGTTTTAAGTGGTATTTTTTATGAAAATTTTGCTACTAAAACATATTGCCTATGTTTTAGTAGCAAGTAATAATTTATCGTATTTTAATAAATAATTCTTTTAATTGGTCATCATCAACATCTGATGGAGAATTATCCATTAGTGAAGAGGCACTACTTGTTTTAGGGAATGCTATTACATCACGGATTGAGTCTTCGCCAGCAAAAAGCATTGCAAGTCTGTCAAATCCAAAAGCAATACCTCCGTGAGGTGGTGCACCATATTTAAATGCGTTCATTAAGAAACCAAATTTAGTATCGGCTTCTTCTTTTGAAATTCCGAGAGCATCAAACATTTTAGATTGTAGCTCGGCATTATGTATTCTTATTGAACCACCAGCAATTTCATTTCCATTAAGAACTAAATCGTAAGCACGTGCATTTACTTCGCCAGGGTTTGTATCTAGCTTATCTACTTCATCAAGATTTGGAGAGGTAAATGGATGGTGCATTGCATAGAAGCGTTTGGTATCTTCATCCCATTCAAGAAGTGGGAAGTTTGTAACCCATAAAAGTGCTGGTTTGGCATCTGGCTTAATTAAATCCAATCTTCTTGCCATTTCCAAACGGAGAGCACCCATATATGAGAGTGATTTCATTTTTGGACCAGAAATTATAAATAATAAGTCTCCAGATTTAGCACCTAAATTTTCAATAAGAGCTTCTTTTTCTTCTTCCGACATAAACTTTGCAACAGGAGCTTCGAGACCATCTTCTTTAACTCTCATCCAAATTAAGCCGCCAGCACCGAGCTGCTTAACGTAATTTGTAAGCACATCAAGTTGGTTGCGTGTATAATTGCCACATCCACTTGCAAGAAGACCAGTGATTATTCCGTTCTTTTCTAAAGAATCTTTAAAAACCTTAAATTCTGTTTTTTCAAAAACATGATCGAGCGTTTTCATTTCTAAACCAAAACGAAGATCTGGTTTATCGCTTCCATATTTTTCCATTGCTTCGTGGAAACTTATTCGTTTAATAGGAGTTTCTAATTCTTGATTTTTTGTTTCTTTAAATAATTTTACCATTAAACCTTCAACCATAGAGAAAATATCTTCTTGATCTACAAATGACATTTCAATATCAATTTGCGTAAACTCTGGTTGACGGTCGGCACGTAAATCTTCATCTCTAAAACATTTTACAATTTGGAAGTATTTATCAAACCCAGAAACCATCAAAAGTTGTTTGTATGTTTGGGGTGATTGTGGTAAAGCATAAAACTTTCCTCGATGAATTCTACTTGGAACTAAGAAGTCTCTTGCACCTTCTGGGGTAGATTTCATTAAATAAGGAGTTTCAATTTCTAAAAAATCACTATCGTTAAAATAATTACGGACTGAGTTATACATTTTGCTACGCATTAACAAGTTCTTTTGCATTTTTTCGCCACGTAAATCGAGATAGCGATATTCCAATCTGATATCTTCATTAACATCCCCACTTTTGTGAATTGGAAACGGTGGAGTTTTTGCTTCATTTAGCAAAATAACTTTATCAACCATTACGTCAACCATTCCAGTAGGAATGTTATTGTTTTCTGTATCGGCAGGTCTTTTGCGAACTGTACCTTCAATTGCTACTACATATTCTGTACGTAGTTTTGAACCTTCTGCGTGCATTTCGGCATTATAAGTTGGTTCAAATATTACTTGTGTAATTCCATATCTATCTCTTAAATCGATAAAGATAACACCGCCTAAATCACGACGAGTATCAACCCATCCATTTAATACAATTTTTTCGCCAATATTTGTTTCTCGTAATTCACCACAAGTGTGTGTTCTTCTTTTAAATGTCATTGCAATCCTACACTTTTGTTTGAAACTTATTTGAGTTAATGGAATAGAAGTTTCTTTTTTTATAAAAATTTTAATTACAAAAGTAACAAAATCGTTTTCCTATTCAAAATACTATTAGCAGAAATTCAGAAGTAAACCTAAGTTAAGCAATATGAATGATTTATCGACAAAAAAAGATATTTCTACGGTTATTTCGGAAAATGCAAAAAAAAGGAAATATGGCATAGCCATGCCTTTGGCAGAGTTTTATATTTAAATAACGAATAAATAAATATAAGGTGACCAATGTCGAACTCTATTTCCTTGAATACGAAAGCTACAAAAACGGAACTAAATAATTTAGAAGAAATTACACAAAACTTTTTACACTCCCCGTTTTTACATTAAGTTCTTTTCTAACTCCACCGTGTCTTCTGTATAACATATAATGAATAAGAAAAATATTTAATGCAGAAATCATATCGAATTTATTTTGATATTTTTCTTTTAGTATTGTTCCATTTTTAATAGTCCCATTAACTCTCTCTACCATCCCATTTGTTTTAGGTGTTGCTGGCTTAGTAAGTCTGTGTTCTATTTTCTTATCTTCACAAATAACATCCAGTTTAGATGGTTTTGTACAAAGATTCCCTTTCTTTGATTTGATTAGTCTGTTAGTAAATTCTAATCCATTATCAGTAAGAACATGAGTAATATAAAAGGGAAAATACTCTAAGCAATTATTCATAAATTTTTCTGTGTTTTCGCTTGTTTTCGCATCATATACTTCAAAATAGAGAGTTCTCGTTGCTCTGTCTATTGCAACAAAAAGGTAATATTTAACACCATCAAATTTTGGCAAATAGGTAACGTCTATGTGTAAATATCATGGTTCGTATTCTTTGAACTTCTTAGCCTTGTCTCTTTTTTCTTGAGGCATTTTGTTTATATCATTTCTACAAAATGTTCTATAAACAGAGCTTCTGGTTATGGAAGTATTTTGCTCCAACATCATTTCCCAAATCTCGTCAAGAGGTAGCCAAGTCGTTTTTCTAATAGAAGTTATTATTAAAAACGGAAGCACAACACTGCTGGAAATTACCAACGGAGGAAATACATGCTCTATTTATATGTCTAATGACAGTTATATTACACCAAGTAGTTTTGAAAATAAACTTTAACCTAAAAAACTAAAACGAGAAAGATCGACTATAAAACTATTGCTAAATGAGTTATAGTTTAGTTTCGAAATGATAAATTGTTAGAATCGACTCAACGAGAATCTATTGCGATACCAAAAGCTCTTTA
>CAMZLW010000070.1 GCA_947311785.1 uncultured Ignavibacteriales bacterium
GTTAACCATTTTATCTTTTGCGTAGCCTGGATGAACATTAATTCCTATAAAATTTATTTCAACCGCATCAGCACTAAATGTTTCCGTTTCAACCTCGCCACGTGTAGAGCCATCAATGGTATAAGCATATTTTGCTCCAAATTTTGCTACATCAAAATGGTCAGCTCCACGTCCAATTTCTTCATCTGGAGTATATCCAATTTTTACTGTGCCATGTTTAATTTCTGGATGAGTTTTTAAGTATTGAAGTGCATCCATAATTTCTGCAATACCAGCTTTGTCATCAGCACCAAGTAGGGTTGTTCCATCCGTTGTAATTATATCCATTCCGTGCATATCATTTAGCTCTGGATTATTAGCAACATCAATTATTTTTCCTTCGCCTATTTCTAAATCGCCACCCTGATAATTTTTATGAATTTGTGGGTTCACATTTTTCCCACTAACTGCTGGAGATGTATCAACGTGTGAAACAAATCCAATAACTGGAATATCTTTATCCGTGTTGGAAGGAAGAGTTGCCATTACGTAGCACTTGTCATCTATTGCTGCATCAGTTAATCCAAGTTCTTTAAGCTCTTCTACTAATATCTTTGCCAAATCGAATTGCTTTGCTGTACTTGGGGTTACCTCCGATTCTTCATCGCTCTTTGTATCAATTTTTACATATTTAATAAATCGGTCAACTACCGAAAATTGATAATTTTTATCGAACATTTTTTCCTCAAAATTATATTTATAAATTATTTTAATGAAGTAATGATATCTAAAAAGGGAGTGAATTTCAATTGGAGGATTCTTTGAATTATTTTTTGTGAACAATTAATTCAAAAGATAAAACACTTCAACAAGTTCACTTCGAGAGCCTCAGTGTAGCACAGTACATCGCAAGTTCGGTAGAACTCTTTTTTAGCAAATCTCATTTTCTTGCCGTCATTCTGAACTTGCGGTGCATTGAGTTCATCGAAATGTTTCAGAATCTGTAGAGTGAGTAATGAATATTAAAAAATCCACAAGTAACAAGTAAACTTCTACCCTCCAACAGAGCAGCCACCTGAACAAAATAAAATAAGGAAAATCGATGTTACGCCTAGGGTAATCCAGAAAGTAGAAAATATGGATTTTTGAACATCAAATTTTTTAACCCTTATTTCTTTAATTTCATCTAAAGAATATAGAGTTCGCACAGAATCAATTGTATATTCTGCTGAACTATATTTAATAATCTCTAATTCATTGTTCGCTGTAATATTGGCGTGTTGAACATTTGTAATATTTAGTTTCTTCCCATCTACAAACTTGAGTTGAATTACATCTTTGTTACTAATTCCTCTTAGTTCATTTGTATCAATTTTATAAAATGAATGGCAACCACTTAGTAAAACCAGGATGATGAAAATCAATATATTTTTAATCATAGCCGATAACCGTTGGTTTTAGGTTTTGGTAAACTCTGATAAACTGGGTTGTTGAACAAAATTTCCTTTAGCAGAAGGCTTTGCATAACCCCAAAAGTCATTCTGAATTTATTTCAACATCTCTTTTTAGGTGTATTGTATATCTTCACTTTTGAAATTCTGAAACCTTTAGAGAACCTCAGTATTAGCGTACAGCAAGTTCATAATTACTTTTCACACGGTCTCTTAGATATCGCGTGAGTTAATAATAAATATTTTTTATTTAGTCGTATCTGCGGCTTGTTTTGAACTTGCCATTGCTTTGTATCTGGTAACTATGTTTTTAATATTTGGGTCGCCTGGCACTTCTTTTTCAAGCCTTGAAAATAAGTCAACCAATTTCTGGTATTCTTCTCTGTTTTCGTAAATATCACGTAATATAACATATGGGTTATACTGGCGTTGAAAATCTCGTGGATTAGCTTCTAAGCGAGCAAGCATAATTGGCTCTAGTTCTTTAATCATAGCAGTATATTGTTCCATAGCTCCAGCAGAATAATATAAGTTGGATACATCGTACAATAACTCATGACGCATTTTTATATTGTTGCGTGGAAGTTTTTTTTCCATTTGATCTAAAACTTCAACCGCACTTTTTTTGTTTCCTTGGTCTAAATACGAAATTGCTAAACGTAAAAACGAGTTGCGATAATTTTGTGATAAACGCTGGTGGTTTTCATCCAAGAAAACAGTTGTATCGTTCAACCCTCTAAACTTAAAGCCAGGTTGATATGTTTTGCTATATTCATCAGGTTCATTAAATAGTTGTTCTCTCATTAATTTTTCGTTGATGTAATAGATTGGTTTATCTCGTTTTTTAGGAACTAATCTAAAAGCCATTCCTTCCATTTGCAGATAATCGTTCAAACCAAGTTTACTGTTTTCTGAGCAAGTTACAGCATAGTAAACAGGGCGTTCCCAGTTTGCAGCCTTAATTATACTAAGTGCAACTAAATCTTGAACACGTACAACTTTTATATTTCCGTATGAAGTTGTGTTATTCATTTTCCAACTGATGCTACCTTTGTTTGTAATGGCAGTATCCTTAACGCCAGCTTCGGCAAAAACTATTTGCGGAACTGGAAGCCGCATTGTTCTAGGCTCCCAGCGAGATGGTCCTATTCTATCTACCTCTTTATCGCTCAAATCCATAGCAATTTTTTTGCTTCCGTAAGGAGCTAAATTTTTAAGTTGTTTAACATACCAAGGCGTATTTAACAAACTTAAATTTGCAACTCGTACATCACGCCTCACACCTTCAACATCTTGTAAATACCAAAGTGGGAATGTGTCGTTATCGCCATTTGTAAACAAAACTGCATTTGGTGCAACTGATTGAAGTAGGTTATAGGCATAATCCCAAGGAACAAAGTTATTAGATCTATCGTGTGTAAAATAGTTTGCTTTTAACATTGTTATTGGAACTGCAAGCAGTATTAAAAGCATAACAAATGCATACGCTGCCTTTTCAAATTTTGGAAGAAATAACTTTTTAGTTTGCTCTGATATTAAATCAAAAATACCACGCGTACCAAGTGCTATCCAAATTGAATAAACAAAGAATGCACCAACGTAAAAATAATCGCGTTCGCGGGGTTGAGGTTGTTGCTGGTTCTGATAGAACACCGTTAAATAGCCAAGGAAAATGAACATAGCCATTAGTGCCGAAGCCATTTTCCAATCCCGTTTAAATTGGTAATAAATTCCAAAGAGACCAAGTAAAAATGGTATGGCAAGAAGTTGCCCAAAATCAACACCCGACCCTTGAACTGTTGAATAGCGTCCAATGTAATTCCAACCAAGGTAACGGTTAAACATATGGTCCATTTGGTAATTCCAGAAAAAATCTAAATCGCTCCTATACTTCTTATAAATTCCAGTTTGATGTGCCTCTTGTGAAAACCTACGTTTGAATGCAGGAAAATCGCCGTACTGTTCACGATTCATATACGAATGAAATTCCGACATAGTTTTAGGGTCGTTCAAATTTATAGGTGTCTCTTGGTTTGCCCTAATCATAGTCATTGAATATGTAGAGTAACCAAGCAAAATAAAGAGAACGCTTTTAGCAAGTAAGTTGGTTGTTGCTTTGTTATTTTTTTGCGACCAATAAATTAAATATCCAACCGCTGCAAATATTCCAAGAAAAACCGTAAGGTTCATTGTAAAATTATTACCACTTAATTTGTAAATAAGTTGTGGAATGTATTTTACAAATCCTGGATAAACCGCAATAAGCATTACACCACCAATCATAATTGGAATGTAAAAAGAATTTTTTTGGAATACTTTTTTCCACATTGCCCCCATATAAACTAACCAAAAAAGTCCAACAAGAGTAACAAATCTTAAATCGAATGCTTTATATTCATCAGGGCTAGGAGCACTTGAGCCAGTAGCGGTAGCCCAAATTGCTAGTGCAATAAGTATTGTTACCCCAGCTTGGATTAGAAACAGATAAGCTGTTTTTTTAGTAACTGCATCATCGTGTAAATACTTGCGAAACATTACAATCATCACAATAGGTACCATTGCAAGAACAGACATTAAGTGAACACCTATCGAAAGACCAATTAGGTATGCAATCATAATTAAATATTTTTCATTATCGGGGTTATCCGCTTTTTCGTTCCAAAGCAAAATTAACCAAGTTACAAACGCAATAAAGAAAGTAGAGAAAGCATAAACTTCGGCTTCTGTGGCGTTAAACCAAAATGTATCGGCAAATGCTAAAGACAAAGCACCTACTGCAGCAGAAAAATATGTTCCTATTTGACTTAATGAAGAGCTGTATTTCTTTTTGTTATAGTTTTCAATCAGTTTAACAGCGGATAAGTATAGAAAAAGAATTACCAATGCACTAGATAATATTGAGATAGTATTTACTCTATAGGCAATATTCCCTGCAAATGGAATCATCGATAAAAATCTACCAATCAAAATAAAAAATGGTGTTCCTGGTGGATGTGGAACTTGAAGTGAATAAGAAGATGCAACAAACTCACCACAATCCCAAAACGAAACGGATGGTTGTGCTGTTGCAAAATATGTTGCTGCTGCAATTAAAAAAACTATAAATGCAAATAATCTGTGAATGTTTTGTTGGCTCATTCTTTCCTCATTTTAATCAAATTACTATTTTATTTTTTCTTAAATAAATCGTCTAAATTTGGTTTCTTTCTATTAACAAAATACTTTGTGTGAAGTTCCGAAAGTTTTTTAAAAGATATTGAATCTAAATCTTCATCATCGATGTTTCTTTTTACAACCGACTTAAAAAAATCACGTTCTTTACTATCCATCTTCATTTCAAATCCTTTAAGATTTTCTATGAAATTCTTCTGGTCTCGATAACTATACATATTCAACACTATTAAAATTATTAGAACTCATAAATATATGAAATGGGTATGACAAATTCTTTTTGCAATTGATTAATGAAAGGTGGAAATGCCCATCTTCTATATACTAATTTGTTTGCTTATTATTCTTATCAACAAAAACCAATTTTGGTTTAAAGTCTTTTAACTCATCATCGCTATACTGCGAGTAGCTTGTAATAATAACTAAGTCACCTTTTTGCACACGTCGTGCAGCAGCACCATTTAGAGTTATATCGCCTTCGTTTGCATAAATTACATAAGTAGAAAACCTTTCACCATTTGTAATGTTGTAGATGTCAACTTTTTCAAATTCAATAAAATCTGCCGCTTTACATAACTTTGGGTCTATGCCTATTGAACCAACGTAGTTTAAGTCGGCATCTGTTACAGTTGCCCTATGTATTTTTGATTTTAGCATTCGTCGTGTCATTTTATCTCTCATATTTATTTAATTCAATTGTGTATTTAAGTCCTTGCAAAACAAGGGTTGGAATTATTTCATCGAACAACCCAGCATTTCTAAACATATTGGAAAATCCACCAGTGCCAATAACAATGGGCTTTTCATCTCTAAACGATTCTTTAATTATTCGTGCTTTAATTTCTTTTATCATTCCAATTTGTCCAAAGTACAAACCGCTCTGTATTGACTCTTGTGTGGTTTTTCCTACAACATTGTTCATTTCTTTAATTTCAACTTTGGGTAATTGTGCGGCATTTCGTTCAAGCGATTCCATCGATATGCTAATGCCAGGCAAAATAATTCCGCCAAGATATTCTTTCACTTTTGTTATTACACAAAAAGTTGTGGCTGTTCCAAAATCTACAATTATAAGATTTTTATTTGGAAATAAATTATAACCCGCTATTGCATTGATAATTCTATCGGCACCAACTTCTGTTGGATTTTTATATTTAATTCTCAATCCAGTTTTTGCACCTGGCTTTAGAATAAATGGTTCAACATTAAAATATTTTCTGCATCCATTTATTATTGCGTGGTTAGCTTGTGGAACGACACTACAAATTGAAATTTCAGAAATGTTGTTTGGCTTAATGTTGTTTTCACGTAAAACAGAAATTAGAAAAAGTCCTATTTCATCCGATGAATACTGATGACGGTTGAATTTTCTAAATTGAAGTATTAATTCTTCACCATCGTAAACTCCGCCATACAATTGTGAGTTTCCTAAATCGATTGTAAGTATCATATTATTTATCTCTCTTTTTATTGCTAATCAGTTTGCTAATATTTTTAGACAACTCCAAAACAGTTTCGTAGTTTGAATATTCTTTAGCATTTTTATAAACTTTAAAATCACTTTGAATTGAATTTTTTCTGTTTTTAAAATCATTCAAAACAACAAAGTCCACATTGGCACTATGGAATAATGAATTTACAGAATTGGTAATTTCCGTTTTGCTATTACCACTAACAAACTTAAAGCCAATAAGAGTAATGTTTTTATTTTGCGAATAGGATTTAATTCTATCAATTATTTTAAAATTCTTTTTTAGCACCAATTCAATTCTATCATTATTCGATTTCATTTTTTTTACAAGTGGCAAAGTAAAACTATTGCCGTTTAATTTTATTTCAGTTGCCGAGTAATCACTAACAGCAGCAAGGTGAATAACAACATCGTAATTTTTGTTTGAAAGTAAAGTCTCAATTTCTGAATTCAAATCACTAAAAGAGATATACTCAAAAAGGGTGCAAATTCTATTTGGAAGTTTAGAACCTTTAGCGTGCAAGAATGTAACATCATAGCCCTCATTGATTAAATAATCCGCAATAGTTGCACCAGTATTGCCTGTACTCATATTAGCAATAAAACGAACATCATCAATATTCTCTTTTGTTCCTCCAGATGTAATTAGAACAGAAATATTTTTCTTTTTGGGTTTAACCCATTTTTCTATTTCTTTAAATATTTTGTCAGGGTTAAGCAATTTTCCAATGCCAGTATCACCGCATGCAAGATACCCACTATCGGAATCAAGAATAGTAACACCCCAACTTTTCAAAGTTTCTAAAGATTTCTGCGTAGCTGGATGAAGATACATGTTTGTATTCATTGCAGGAGCAATTAAATATGGTTTGTTAAAATCGTGTGCTAAAAAGAGTGCGGTAATCAGACTATTACCATCTCCAGACACAAATGCGTTAATTGTGTTTGCAGTAGCTGGAGCAACAACAACAATATCAGCCCATTTTATAAGGCTTATATGGCTTAACGATTCGCGATGTGCAAACATATCAGTATAAACTGGGTTGCCAGTTAGAGCTTCAAACGTAACTGTGCCAACAAACTTTACAGCAGCTTCGCTCATTACAACTTTTACATCATACCCACTCTGCACAAGTTTGGATGTTAGGTATGCAGATTTGTATGCCGCTATTGAACCAGTAATTTTTAGTAGAACTTTATATTTTAACATTGTCTATTAACCTCACATTACCTAAGTGGACTGCACCAAATCTACGTTCGCCTATTTCTGTTATATAATCCACCTTAAATCCATTTGCATTTAGTTCTGTCTCTATTTCATGGCAAGTTATTTCTGATTTAAGTAGCTGCGGAAAAAGTGTAGCTTTTTCTCTTTCACTTGTTGTAAGCCTTATGTTTCTTGAGCTTAAAGCTAATCCATCTTTTTCCCTAACTGTTTTAACTGTAACAATTTCTGTGTTAATAAAAAATGCTTCAGCCATTCCTTTAATAAGCAAATATTGTTGATAATCTTTTTCGCCAAAATATGCAACGTCAGCATTCACAATATTAAGGAGTTTCATTACTACCGTTAATACTCCATCAAAATGCCCTGGACGATTTACACCGCACAGTTGCTGGCTAAAATCATTTTCGGAGATTGTGTATTTGTAATTATCGGAATAAATCTCTTTGTAATTTGGTAGTAATAGAAAGTCAACATTTTCATTGTTTAGTTTTTCAACATCATCATCAATTGTTATTGGATAATTTTCAAAATCTGATTTATCATTAAATTGCGTTGGGTTAACAAAAATTGAAACCACCGTAACATCGTTCTCTTCTTTCGATTTTCTAATTAGTGATAAATGTCCTTCGTGCAAAGCTCCCATTGTAGGAACAAATCCAACTGAAACATTGGTATAGTTAGCTGAATCGCGGAGGAGCAAAAACTCAGAGATGCGTTTTATTATTTTAACCATTTAATAGCTCTCCTCTTTTGAAGGAAAACTTTGAGATTTTACATCTGCATCATAATTGTTTAATGCTTCCGTAATTAATGAAAATCCGTTAAGATATTTTTTTAAAAATTTTGGATTGAACTCATTATCCATTCCAAGCAAGTCTTGTAAAACCAGCACTTGACCAGATGTTTTATTTCCTGCACCAATTCCTATTGTTGGGATGTTTACGGCTTTTGTTATTTCTTCGGCAAGTGAATCTGGAACAAGTTCGAGAACAATTCCAAAAACCCCAATGTTTTCAAGGTCTTTCGCATCTTTAATAAGTTGCTTGTAACTTTCCTCCTCCTTACCCTGCACCTTAAATCCACCAAGCTGATTTATACTTTGCGGAGTTAAACCAATATGCCCCATAACAGGTACGCCAGAATTTACAACGTGCGAAATTGTTTTTAAACTACTGCCAGCACCCTCAATTTTTACTGCATTTGCACCAGCTTTTATGAGGCTATCCACACCATTCATTAACCACTTTTTACCTTTACGGTGTGCAAGAAATGGCATATCGGCAATAATAAATTTGTTATGCAACCCTTTGCTAACAGCAGCAACGTGTAGTTCCATCATTGCCAAATTGGCATTGGTTGTTGTTTTGTATCCGTGCATAACCATTGCCGTGCTATCGCCAACAAGAACTGCATCTATGTTTGTTTGTGCAATTATTTTTGCACTCCAATAGTCGTAACAGGTAACAATTGATATCTTGCTACTGTTTTTCTGCATTTTTTTAAATTGACTTATATTTGTCATCTCAATCCAAGTTAATTTAACTATAGTTATAAGATGATTGAAAACTTTTGTGAGCCTAAAACTGCTACAACTGAATTGTGCAAAAGGTACCTGTTGTTTCAATCAAGTCCTAAAAGAAGTTCATCCATTTTTACAAGTAACCTTCTGCTAACAGATAAGTTCAAGTAATTTAGATTTACAAACGTAAATTTAGTAAAAATGAGAATTATGCAAAACAAAAAACGGCTTACTTCCAAGGTTATTTTAAAATGTAAATATTGTAACTCATTTCATCTAACTTAACACTTACTTTATTTTCTGCAACATCAATTTCACCAGCATCAATTAATCTTACAAGCTTGGAAGCCTTATAAACATTAGGGAATATTAAATTTGCTGTTGCTTTTATATTTCCTTTGTTTATCACAATAAGAATTCTTTCATTTAAATCTGAGCGAACATATGCGTAAATATTTTCATCCGCAATTAATTTGTAATAGTCGCCATAACGCAATGCTGTGTGGCTACTCCTTAGTTTAATAATTTTTGATGTTTCATCTAAAGTGTTTTTTTCATACTCAGAAATTGCATCATCAAATCGCATCATTCTTCTGTTGTCTGGGTCGGAGGCTCCAGTCATTCCAAATTCACTTCCGTAATATATTACAGGCAAGCCTGGGATGGTATTCATAAAAGCCATGTATAAAATTAATTTTTTATAATTTTTGGGATTATCAACTTTGGGTGGATTGCTCCAGCCCTGCTCTATTGCTGACCACTCGCTCACATCCAAATCGCCATCTGCAAATGCCATAAATCTATTTTTATCGTGGCTATCCATTACGTTACACATTAAATGCAATGGTCCATATACAGAAAATGTTTTTTGCATCTCTTTATCCAAACCGCTAAAAGATGCGTCGTTATTGATGAATATTGGAAGTGCAACATCGTAAAGATTAAAATTAAACTGAGCCGAAAGCTGTCCATTGTTTACATACGAACTAATTAAATCGTAACTTCCAAAAGTTTCTCCAACTTGATAAAGAGGTGTGTTACGAGGAATTTCGATTTCTCTTTTTAACTTCTTGGTTAACTTTCTCCAAAACTCATTTGGCACATGCTTAACTGCATCGTGCCTAAAACCATCGGCACCCGTTTCTTTTAGCCACCAGACTGCGTTTGCTGTAATTGTATCAAGCACAGTTTCCGAACCAAGAAAATCGAATGACGGAAGATATGGCTCAAACCAAGTGGTTAAACGGTATTCATCCCAGAAGCGAATATTTTTTCTTCCATCTGGCAAATCTAATTGTCCAAACCAAGCCTTGTGATTTTTACAATATGGATGGTCTTTATGCACATGGTTGGAAACAAAATCCAATAAAATTTTGATGTCGTGCTTGTGTGCAGTATCTACAAGCTCTTTAAGTTTTGCCATATTTCCAAATTTCTCTTCAACACGTGTACTGCTTATAGGCCAGTATCCATGGTAGCCCGAGTACCATCTGTGAGGTGTTGGATATTCTCGGAAAGCAACGTTTGGATTATCATAAACAGGCGAAATCCAAATTGTATTAATTCCTAAATTGTTAAAATAATTGGAGTTTAATTTATCTATTACTCCCTGCAAATCGCCCCCCATATAATTTGCTTTATCCGAAAGAGAATCGTGTTCAATTTTTTGGTTAATCGATTTATCTCCATCGCTAAATCTATCAATCATTAGCGAATAGATTATTCCATCGTGCCAATCAAATTTAGAGTTACCATTAATTGGTTTTCCATTTTCAAAAATTAAGTACTGAAAGTTTGTAGTTCTACCATTTTTTGTAACTGCAACACGGATGATTTTTTTTCCATCTGCAACCGAGGGCGGTAGTTCAATGGCAATATTATTGTTGCTAATTTTAATTACCTTGGAGGATAACCTTCTATTACCAAGCAGTGCAAAAATATTTTTATTTGTTACCTCTTTTGAGAACTGATTTCCTTCAATTCTAAAACTTAAAATTCCTTTTCGATTATCAAAGTTAAGAACATGCAAAAATATTTTTTCGGAAGCAACTTCTTCAATAGTTCTAATAGAATTAAAACTACCAAATCCGTTTGGAACTTTATTAGGATTCGCATTATCTACAATTTCCTCACCATCACCAAAAAATTTGTATGCATAACTACCAGGCTCTAATGTGGCTTCTGCTTCAAATGTTCCATCTGCATCATCGTCAGTCATAGCAATGTCCCTTCTGTTCCAGCCATTAAAACTACCAAACAGATAAAGCTCTTTATACTTTTTATCTGGGGTAAATTTAAATTTGTACGAAGCATTTTTAGTAACTGTAACTGGAATGCTATAAACAACGCCATCCAAAGTAAAATTAACTAACGTCATTCCAACGAAATTATTTTTGGATTTTAACTTTATCGTATTTGTTTTTTCGTTGTAATATATATCAATATTAGGATTATCAGTAAACGTTAACTCGTATGTATCACTATAAAACAAATCACTGATAATAATTTCCTTTTCTGTTTGGAACTCAAGATTTATGTTTGGTATTATATCTGTAATTTCCGATAATCCATTATCAGTGCATGAATAAAGGGTGAAAAAGAAAATACCAACTAAAAGTATTTTAATAGATTTCATAAAATTCCTTGTTGTAAAAAGTAAAATATTCTTTGTTAAACTAATAAAATAAGGATATAAAAAAAGGGGAATAAAACTGAGTTTATTCCCCTAATATAATCTAATTATTAAGAAGCCCTACAAAGCATCATAGTAAAGTAATTGAATTTCGCTACTATCAAAAGCTTTGTTGTAAATTCTAAATTCATCTATTTTACCGTTTAGGTATCTGGTAGATAATGAAGAAGTAGCTATTTTACCTAGAACAATTGGGGCTGTGGTTCTAACAGGTGGACTTACTTTAGAAGTATATTCTGTAGCCTGCCCATTTAAATAAAACTCAGTATAATTATTGCCAATAACTAAAGCACAGTGATACCAATTATAAGGAGAAATAGCTTGAACCTTTCCGCTAACAATAAGTGTATCCTTTTCTGTTCCAATTACCCCATATATATGGAACCGAGCTTTGTTGCCAGATATTGCAAACGTAAAATCTCTTTTCAAACCAGTATCGTAAGCTTTCCCAATTATACCTTCGCCATCATTTTTTCCATAAGTTTCAAGTATGTAGTCGTTATTCTTGTAAAGCCAAAAAGAAATTGTTTTTTCATCGCAATAGTAAACTGAATCGTTTGGTATTAGAGCATAGCCATCGTACCCTGAGAAGTCAATTGCATCACCTTTCTTCCCTACTGAAAAACTTGTATTACCAAAAACACGCCCATGATTTTTATGTGGAGTCAAATCATTAATACTATTGTTCTCAAAGTCCCAATACCCAATTAAATGATTATCTAAATCTGAAAGAGTTTTTACTTCTGGAGATGTTGGACTACCACTACACGAAAATAATATTAAAAATAACCCTACTGAGATACAGACAGTTATTCTCTTCATATTTGCCTCCTATTATTAATAACGTTCTGTAAGTTATCTATTAAAGAAGAATACAAGATAGTTCTATTTCTTTTTCATAAAAAGGTAAAGAAAATCAGTTGCTCCCCTTCTTAGACTATCAATTTCAATTTGTTCAAATATTGAACCCTTATATAAGACTAATGGGAATGAAATTAGCAAGACCAACTTAACAAAAACACTAACCCAAAAACTATAATTTGATAAAATCAAAGACGCAAAATAGAACAGAAGTCCAACAAAAATAATCTTTGATATTTTTAATATTTCAAAAGGAATTTTGTAAACTTTTTGTCCATAATAGTATGATAAAAACATCATTAATAATGTGGAGGAAAGCAAAGAATATGCTGCACCTATAAAGCCAAAACTTTTTACTAAAATAAGATTTAGAATAATGTTAGTTATTGCAACTATAACAATTATAGTGGCAACATATCCAGTTTTTTTTGCATAATGAAAGCTGAGAGCAAAATTATATTGAATTCCTTTGATAACAAATGCAAAAGCTATTATTGGAACTACTGTATAGGCAGCCCAATACTCATTATTTCGTGCAAATGTTTCAATAATTTCTTTTCCGAATAAGGAGATAGCAAGAGCAGTAAAAGTTAAGATTAAAGTGTAATACGTTAAAATTTTTGAAAAATATCTTTTCTCATTAGGCGTTCCAAGTTTTTTATACGCTAAAGGTAAAAATCCTAATTGAAACGATTGTAGTACTAGCATATTAATAATGCTCGCAATTTTGTGCCCAAGTGAATAGATTCCAACACTTGCATCTTCGTAAAAATAGTCTATTACAAATCGATCACCTAAGGTTAATAAGAATGAAAATACAGTAGAAAATATTAATGGAATTCCATATAAAATCATTTCTTTAAGAATTTTAAGATTCAATATAAAGTTTGAATCTTTTAAAACAACATGCATTGAAACAACAATCACAATTAATGAGCCAATAAACTCACTAATCATAATTCCTTCTACACCCATTTTTGCATATGCTACAAAGTAAATATTTAGCAAAACAATTGAAGTAAACTTTATAGTAGATAAAATTACATAAAAACCTGGCAACTCCTTTAGCCTAATTACATTTAACGGAACATTGCTAATAATTCCGGCAGATGCTGCTAAAAACAAATAGAAAAAATAATTTGAAAATTGGGTTGTGGCAAATTTTTGTAGTGAAAAATATTCACTAAATGGAATAAGTATTACACTTAAAAGAATAGCAATAAGAGTTGTTGAAAAGAAAACACTAAAAATAATAGATTTTTTCTCATCGAAATCCTTTTCTGATGCATACCATCTCATCATTGCTGTTGGTAAATTAAACCCAAAAATTCCAATAAGAATTTGGAGAACAGCCTGTAATATTGCTAATGTTCCATATTCGCTAATAGAAAGAACACCTGTATATAGTGGGAGCAGAATAAACCCAACTAACTTTGTGGAAATATTACCTAAGCTATAAACAGCCGTTTGTTTTATGGTTTTTTTAATTTCGGAAAACAAATCTATTTGCCTCTTAATTTTTGCTTAACCAAACTCTTTGTTGTTTTAATTAATGAAGTTAATATATTTCGCTTAGTGCTAATTTGAGGTATTATACTTGCATCGCCTAAATGGTCATTTATTTTGGAATAAATCTTTTGTAGCGATGTAATTTTGTATCCATGTTTTAATCCTTCATTGAGTACAAATTTGAATCTTTCTATATTCTGAAAATTTGGACTAAATTCAGAATAATCATAATTTCGGTTTATAAATGAATAGCTATGTAAAAATAAAATTACTATCTCTATCCCATTATTATTAAAAGCCTCTATTCCTTTTTTTAATTCGTCAATTGAGCAAGAATCAACATCTAATTTTTTCACCAAATTTCTTTTAAATAACTTAACGCCAGCAAAGGTATAATCTATTACATTATCAAAAAGCGTAATGGGTAACTCATAGATATCTCCAATTTTTGAAAATTTATTGTTGGGGATTGGAGAAATATCACACCACTTGTGATTATAAAAATATGAGCTATCATAAATAATGTTGTTGTTTAGCATTGCTTTTAGTGTATCGTTATTGGCACCGTATCCTCCAGCTCTAAATGAGGTAGGAGCTAAACCACTGCTTTTTTTATATAAATCAATACATTTTAAAAAAATATCATTTTGCTCACTATAACTATATTGGTTCATTAAAAATCGGTTGTTATCACTACAAAATTGTGGGTGTATGTGTAGTTGTAAATCATTTCCAGATTCTAAAATGCTCTTTGAAAGTTTTCTGAATTTTTCTATGCCATGACCATGTTCAGCAAAATCGACATAAAATGTACCCCTACAATTAAATTGATTTAATAATTCTATAATTTTATCAACACCATAATAAGCACCATTAATTTCACCCAAAATAAGCTTATCAAAATCCCCCAATTTTGTTAATGATCTAAGAGCTTCTACATCAATTGTAGGTATTAAATATTTCATTTATTCTTTTTCAGAATTATTAAATAATTTGTTGTAAAGTCTTCATCTAGAAATAATTTATCAAGAAAGTGGAATAAAATAAAACTAAGATTAACAAAGATTGGAGATATTAACACAATAAGTATCCAAAATGCTACAGCACAAAGATTAGTGAATTTTAGAAATAAATTTCTTTCGGATTTAAATCTGTTTACCAGCTTCGTCATTAACCCCTTAATATATCTATCTAAAAGCCTAGCTTGCATTGACCAGTATCCACCAAAAGCTTCAATTTTTACAACTTCCCAACCAGCTTGCATTGCTAAATGCTCTAATCCAAAAACTGTTGTTCTAAAATAATTATATGGTGCGTTCCAAATTGGATATAAAAAATCGGTTGTTAGCAAAAAAGTCCCATTTATTTTGGTTACCCTTTTTACTTCTTTTAAAAAATCTGTTGGATTACTAAATACAGGAAGAACTTGGAAGTTAATTATTGAATCAAATATTTCATCCTTAAAAGGGAGCATAGTACCATCATTAATAAAAAAATCACTTTTGGGTACACTTAGTGCATCTTTGTAATACGATTTAGAATTTGACCCCATGTATGTAGTAACATTTGGGAATAAACTTTTATATGGCTTCTTACCACACCCAATATCAAATACCCTCCCACTAATACTTAAACTATGTTTTTTTAATTTTGAACGCATTAAAAAGCCAAAATAATTAAATATTAGTTTATTTAGAAAAAAGTTATAAAGTACTCTTAACATTCTTTGCTCTTAAGATTATAGAAAAACATAATTACTAAACTAAAAATTGCCAATGTGTAATAAAAAGTTCTACCTATTAATCGTTTAATTATTTTCATTTAAATACTCATTAATTATATCAATTGCTTTATAAGCATCTTTTTTGACATTTGGAATTATAGTTTCAAGATGGGTTTTAATACTAGCTCTGTTGTTAAAATGATTTTCAAACATTTTAATTGTTCCATCTAGTTTTAAATCCTCAATTTGAATAACATTTTCTTTTAACTCAACCCAGCTCATCATTTCATTATATTTTGTGTTCCAACCAATAGCCATGCTTGGCACACAGGTTGAGACCGATTCAATTAACGAATGAAATCTTGAGCCTATAAAAAAATCAAGTTTTGAAATTAACCACTTAAGTTCTTCGGGTTCATAGTTTACAACATTTTCAATATAAACTCTATTGCTATTTATACTTTTCTCAAGATTAGTGCATATACTCATATCATCATCTTTGCCAATACTATCCTCTTCAATTGTATGAGGAATTAAAATAATTTTTGCATCTTGATATTTTGTAAGAATAAATTCACACAAATTAATTAAAACATTTTCATAGTGATTAGTGGGTGATAATCTTTTGCAAACTATATTTGGAGTAATGCCAATTACTGTCCCACTTCCAATTTTACTAATACAATCTTGTGCTTTTTGAGATTTTTCCATTTTCATAGATAACACAATATCAGGAAGTTCTATTACATTTTTAGTTATGCCAATAGATTTAAGATTGTTAAATGATTGTTTTCCCCTTGCCATAATTACATTTACATTTTTCATAGATAACTTCGCAATCATCTTATTATAGCGTGTTTTAAATGGACCAATTGACTGAGTGAACTTAATAACTGGTTTATTTAATAGTAATGGAATTTGCATAAACTTAGAAAAATGATATATTTTTATCATTCCAAACTCATCAGTAAAGCTAATTCCAGATGCACTAACAATTAAATCTGATTTCAAATAAGTTTGTGTTACATTATCCTTGAGTAACATTTGCAAATTAATTCCAATACTTTTTAAAAGCCACCAAGCCCATATTTTTACTAGTGGAACATCTAACTCTTGTTCACTATCGTATAGTATATTTACTTGCGGAAACGAATCTGTTTTATAAAGACCATTGCAAATAAATTTTGAAGTTACAGTAATATTCGCATTGGGGTGCTCTTCCTTTATTCCATTAATAATGCTCTTAACCATTGCAACGGCACCTTTGTTGCCAACCACATCAGCTTCTGTTATAAGTATATTCATTTTTCTATTTTTATGACCACTTTCCTTTTAGTCTTTTGGCTAAATATTCCAATGGCTTATTATTGATAAAATAGTTTTTAATTTGAGATTCCACAAAATAAAGTGGCCTTAGTAAAAACCACAATGATTTTCTTTCTCTAATGTTAAGTCTAATTACATCTGCTACAACTCGGAAATACACAAACCTATTATATATTTTTACTTTTCCAATAAATGAGTATTTAGGATATGGTTTATTAAAAAAAGAAAAAACTTTTTTATAAGCCAATTGATTTCCGTGCCTTTCTCTATCAAATTTTTGAACATCCATTACATCTTTAAATTTTGCATCCTCTTTTGTGAGATATCCTGAATTAATTGCTTCATTAATTAGTTTTTCACCGAGTTCAGTTCTTGAAACAATTAGCGATTTACCCAATTTTTCATTTTTAAATTTGGGTAACCAAGGGTCTCCAGCTGTAATATCACTTAAAATATTTCCTTTATCTGCACAGGTATAACAACGTGGGACATAAAATGAAGAGTTAAAAGCTACACTATATTGATTAGCCTTCTTCTTTGTTTTGAACCTTCTTCCAATTTCAATTTTTTCACCATTATTAAGACCCAAATTAAACTGACCAGGAAATTCACCGTATCTGTAATCGATAGATTTCATTTTGCTAATATCAATTCCCTGCTTAGGAAAATAATATTCGTGAGCAAGTGATGTTTGATACCCACCACAAAATGTTCCTAAAATTAAAAAGATTTTATCCTTTATCTCAGGAAATATTTGCATGTATTTTAATAAACCATGTGTTTGGCATGCAATTCCAACAAAAACATATTTGCCTGACGATTGCTGCAACTCAGTCATCACTTTCCCCATAGGAACAGTGTGATAAATTGACATTTGCGACTTTAATAAATCTTCTTTATTTCTAGCAATGTAGCCCACTGGATTAAAAGGTTGGTCGTATGAATTTTTTGTAACTATTGCTCCATCAATTTGTTTAGAGTCAAACAAATAATTAATAAGAGCTGTAATAAATCCTCCAGAAGCAGCATTTTTTCTTATTTCACGGTTATTTGCAAATAAAACACTTGTTGATAAAACATTTCCGAAATGTTGAAATTCTGGGATAGTACATTTTCTATTCGAATTTAATTCGCTAAAATCAACCTCTACTCCCGGACACACAGCATAGCACAGACCACTATTATCACATTTCAATTCATTAATCTCTGGTATGTGATATCCCTTTTGGGTATCAAACTTAATGTTTACAGCATTGTTAGGGCAAGCTGGCTCACAAAAACCACACGATAGACATAAATCATTATTTACTACATTGCTAACATTCATAATTTATCTTATTAAATTCTCGTTATACAACTCAACTAGCTTCTTGCTTGTCTCGTCCCAATTATATTTTTTTAACACGGCATCTTTCCCTTTCTTTCCCATATCCACGCACAATTTTGGGTTATTATAAAGTTCAATTACTTTGTTTGCTAAATCTGTTTCGTTCCCCGATTCATAAATTACACCGGCTTTTGTTTCATCCAAAATACGTTTTAAAGGATTACAGTTTGTAGAAACAACAGGTTTTTCAAAAATCATATATTGAAATAATTTATGAGGAATTGTGTTGTCTGTATGCACCGATTTTAAGTGTGGTATTAAACATAAGTTACTCGCTTTTATATATGAAGAAAGTTTTTCGTGAGGTTGCCATCCTTCAAATAAAATATTACTCTCAACATTTAATTCTTTTGCAAGTTGTTTAAGGGTTTCAAAATTACTTCCTTTTCCAACTAGAACCAATTTTATGTTTTTAATTTTCTCTTTAATTATAGGAATAGATTTTACCGTACTTTCTAATCCACGATGAATATCAAAACCACCAACATAGGTTATTGTAAAATTTTCTTTAACTCTATTTACAATTGTTTCATCAATTGGAGATGCAAGAAAGCTTTTCAAGTTCACATAATTTGCAACTACAGATATTTTATCTTCTGAAATGCCAAGGGTTTTGTAGCGTTCAACAGCTTCTTCAATTACTGTTATAATATGTGTTGCTTTGTTTGTCCATTCAACTTCGCTTTGCTTCCAACGATCTTTTGAAATAAGAATATTTCCTGGAAATGTATTAGCATATTTATAATGGTTAAGTGCATGAACAAAATTTTCATGCAAATCTGCTAATACAGGTAAATTAAAATTCTTGTTTGCTTTGTATGTACTTTCCAACATCCACAAATCGTGAACATGCAAAACTTCAATTTCGTTTTTAAGTGTGAACTTTTTTATCTGCATAGCCCAATATATTGGATAGAGATTGAAAATTGTATTGTTTAAACCACAAAGTTTATTTTTAATAAAGAGCGATAATGGGATTCTAATTATTTTAGCTCCGCCAAATTCTTCATAATTCCTTTTGCTTCCATAATTTAAGCAAAGCACAAAAACTTGATGCCCTGCATTCTGCAGAGTAACAACCTCATTTTCAACACGCAAATCACCAGTAAACTCATTGTCTAATATCATTCCTATTCGCATTTAAACTAGTCCTCTCTTTCTATAAACCAAATACCCACCACCAAGTATTAAAAGCCAAATAAAAACATCACCAATCCACACAGCCATTACACTTGCGGAATATGTTGCTGGTAAAAATTCAAACACCAATTTATGATTTCCAGATTCTACTTCAACTCCACGTAGCAAGTGATTTGTTTTTTCTATTGGAATTTCTTTTTCATCCAATTTAGCAATCCAGCCATCGGAATAATAAATTTCTGATAGAACTAAAAATTGATTTGAATCTGTATTTACTTCAAGCTCTATTTTATTTGGAGTTTTAGAAATTATTTTAACGCTTCCCTCTCCACTAAATTTTCTGGTTTTATCAGCACCAACAATTAAAGCTGTGTTGGCGGGGTTAAACGAAACTTTGTTCATTTCGAGAACAACATCCTCCTTTGTTGGTAAGGGTTTTAGCTCTTTTACAAACCAAGCTTTTTCAAATGCATTGGGATTAAAATATAAAATTTCTTTTTTTGCATTATCAATCGCAATTGTTTGTAAAAAATCTCCAGTAATCTGTGCAGATGAAATAATGTATTTTCCGCTAAGCATATTTATCACATTCCAATTTATTCTATCTGGCGTGTTGGCATTATAAAGATTGTGTGCAACAATATCTTGAATAACCTGAAGTTTAATAGCACTATATCCACTAATTAATGGATAAAAATATGCATAGTGATTACTTGTAAAATCTTTGCCAAGTACAATTGCACGGTAGTTATCGTCAGCATTAGCAAGCACTTTTGTAATTGGAGTTTCCTTGTAAACAGATTTTTCAAGTTGTTCAATGTTATCCAAATTAATTATTTTATGTGCTCTGTTAGAGATAGATAATATTTCGGCAGTTGATAGAATTAGCAAAAGGGCTACAAAAATTTCTAATTTTATTTTTCTGAATAGAAACCCTATTACAATTCCTATGGTTGGAAGTAAAAAGAGTAGCAATCTTTTTGTATCTGTAACCAAAAATTCTTGACGTATTTCTTTTACCATTTTTAATGTGTTTGCATCATATCGTCCAGCCTCTGACTGCATTGTATAAGCAAACGAACCACTAAAGAAAAGAGTTATTACAACAAAAAACAATCCAATTCCGAAAACAGAAAGAATCCATTTTATATCTTTAGGTTTGTAGAGTTCAACAATTCCTTTAATTCCATATCCAGCAAGGATAAGTGTTGTAAAAAATGTAACATTTAAAATCATCGAAGGTGCACGGAACTTTGAGAAAAAAGGAACGTAATAGAAAAAGAGTTTATACAACTCGGGGAAGTGCCTACCAAAGCTAAGCAAAATGGAAAGCATTGTAAAAATTGCAACTCCGAGTACGAACTTATCTTTCCTGTAATAGATTGCCCCAATAATTGCAAAGAGAAAAAGTATCATTCCCATACTTGCATAGTTTCCGTTAAAAGGTTTTTCGCCCCAATATCCAGGCACTTGCTTTCCTTTTAAATGTAAAAATTTATCTCCATCATAAACTTCGCTTTGCAAACCACCATTGTAGCGTGGAATAAAAAAGCTCATTATTTCGCTTGGTGCAAACGACCACATTGTTGCATATTCAAAGCTTACACCGCCACCTTCTTTTGCTGAGTTAGCTTCTGCCCCTATTTTTACTGGGTTTCCTCCGCGTGTAGAATGCTCGGCATATTCATGCGTTGTAAATAAAGGCTGTGCAGCAACCATAAAAGTAAGAACTAAGGCAATTGCAAATTTTGTAAATAATGAAATTACATCTTTGAATTTTTTATCAATAATTAGTTTTATTGTAGGATAAATGTAAATTACAAAGAGGATTAAAATTCCGTAAAACACAATTTGAAAATGATGTGTTCTAACAAGCCAAGAAAAAGTAAGGGCAAATAATCCCGTTCCAATCCAATCTTTTTTATCGAACAAATAGCTAAAGCTCAATACCAGCCAAGGCAAAATCATTATTGCTCTAAGTTTAGAATTGTGTCCTTCCCCTATTTGAGCTTGCCAATCGGGCAAAAGTGTGAAGACAACAGCTACAACAACCGCGGCATACCAAGGAATTTTTTTATATCGGAGCAAATAGAAAAGCCCAAGCCCACCCATAAAAAGATAAATAAAAGCCCAATAGGTTGCTCGTGATGCAAACCCCAAAATAGTATCAACATGAAATACCTTAGGTGTAATTCTTGAATATATTGGTTCGCCACCAAAAATGGATGGATTCCATAAAACTGTTTCTCCGTTCTCTTTATTCCATTCAACCCAACGATGTGTTTGTGCAATTGAGCCAAGTGAATCGTTACCTATTGGTTGTAACCCATCTATTATCCAACCTCCAAAATAAAAGAGTAATGGAAGTAGAATAACAGCTACTCCAATTATATTTTTATATTTATTTGAAAGTGTATTTAGAATGTTTGGTTTGCTTTCGGACTTCTCTTTTTTCTGTTTAGCTTTTTTTGTTTTGCTCATAGTTTGGTTACTCATTTTTTAAAACTTTCTAACTAGTAATTTACTAATGCATCAACAATACTCTTACCAGCATTGCCGTTGCCATAATATTTTTTTTGTTCTTCAAATCTATTTACACTAATTTTATCTAAAATCAATTTAGTATTTGCACCAACAATAAAATTCCAATTTCCGTTTAGTGTTTCAATCCACTCTGTTTCATCTCGCATTGTTATACAAGGCTTCTTCATAAAGTATGCTTCTTTTTGCAGACCACCACTATCTGTAAGGACTTTAGAACTATTTTTTAGAAGCAAAATCATTTCGAGATAGCTAACTGGTTCAATTATTTTAACATTGTTGTTAAACTTAATTCCATCCAATTTAGATTTTGTTCTTGGATGCAAAGGTAACACTATTGGTTTATTCATTTCTGAGAATGCAGAAAATATATTTTGCAATCTCTCTTTATCGTCAGTATTTTCGGCACGATGCACGGTTGCCAAATAGTAATCAGTTTCAGTCGTAATAGATTTAAGTGAATATTTTTCCTCAGCCATTTTTTGATAAAACAAAATTGAATCGAACATTACATCACCAGTAAAGATGGAGTTATCAGCAAGATTCTCTTTTCTCAATATCTCCATAGCGTTTTGAGAAGGGACAAGTAGTAAATCAGAAATTCTATCAGTTACAATTCTGTTTATTTCTTCGGGCATTAATTTGTTAAAACTACGCAAGCCTGCTTCTACGTGTGCAGTTTTAATGTGTAATTTTGCAGCGGCTAACGAACCAGCAATTGTTGAGTTTGTATCTCCATATACAAGAACCCAATCTGGTTTTTCGGTAATCAAAATTTGCTCAGTTTTTTCGAGCATTGCGGCAGTTTGCACGCCGTGTAATCCTGAACCAACTTCTAAATTATATTTGGGGTGTGGAATTTCGAGTTCATCAAAAAATATTTTTGACATATTCTCATCGTAATGTTGTCCAGTATGAACAAGCACATCTTCTATTCCAGTTCTTTTTTGTATTTCTTTGCTAATTACTGCAGCTTTTATAAACTGTGGTCTTGCACCAATTATTGAAACTATTTTCATATTAGATTTTTAGACACAAGATTTGAGATTTATAAAAATTCATAATCTTAAATCTTAATCTTACTCCATTTAAATATTATTTTATAACTGCTCTCAGCAGTGCCAAGAGTTTTTATTAGTTGCAGACTTCTTCAAAAACTTCTGCAAGTTTTTTTGTTAAATTTTTACGTGAAAACTGCTCTACTTCAAATGTATATTGCGAATTATTATTATTCCAGTTTTCATACATTTCTTTTAATAAAAGGTAAGCACCATTTTCATCTTTGTAATCCACCATTGCACCAGAATTTGCTTGTTGCAAAAATTCATTTGCATCTCCACTAACTGGACCAATTGCAAATATTGGCTTTTTGCTCCCCATATATTCAAAGAGTTTGCCAGTTAAAAATCCTTTGTTATCCTTTACATCATCAACTACCAATAATAGGGCGTCTGCATTTTGTAATATTTTTGTAGATTCATTATGCGGAACAAATCCTTTCAGATTAGCAATTTGGGATAAATTGTTTCTTTTAATTTCAGCTGTAAATTCTTTGCAGTATCTACCAGCAAAAGTTAAACTTAAATTATTAATTCCATCTTCATTTATTAATTTATTTAACGCAGAAAACAAAACATAAGGAACTCTATCTTTGGAAATTGAACCAGTATATGCAATTGTAAAATTTTCGTTTATTTCTTTTTTAGCATTAGCAAAATCCGTTTCATCAAAACCATTTGGAATTAAATAGAATTTCTGGAATTTAACTTTTTCTTTAAATAAGCGAATCATATCGTTGCTTATTGTTACTACACCATTGGCTTTAGAGAAAACTTTTTTCTCAAGCGATGAATCAATTTTTGTAGTAATCCAACTCCGTTTAATATTTTGATAATAAACTATTTCCATCCATGGGTCTCTGAAATCTGTAATCCACTTCACTCCAGAACGCTTTGCGAGGGCAAGCCCAATAAGAGATACAGTTTGTGGTGGCGATGTTGTAAAGATAGCATCTATATTTTCATCACTTATTATTTCCAATCCTTTTTTAACAGCGTAGCTTTTCCAACCAATTTTTGCATCTGGAATAAAGAGGTTAAGTCTAATCCAGTTAGCAATTTTTTCTTTTATTGATGTATTGTTTTTGCTAACCAATACATCATTAGGAATTTTTGAATCTGATTTTTTTCCAGTGAATTTTTTATAAAGCTCAAATGGTTCTAGAGCTTTTGTTTTATAAACCTTTGTTCCCTCTGGAATATCCTCAAACAATGAGGCATCATCAACTGGGCTATCGGGATTTTCAACAGTTAGCACAATGGGTTCCCAGCCAAACTGTGGAAGATATTTAACAAACTTTAATGCTCGTTGAACTCCAGGTCCGCCAGCAGGTGGCCAGTAATATGTTATTATTAATACTTTTTTCATTTTTTTTATTGACCCGCAAATAATGAATTTCGAATATTGAACAAGGAATTATGAAGTAACTGCTCTTCTTCGATATTCCGTGTTCGGAGTTCTTTATTCTTTTTCTTCAGCTTCTTCAACCAACTCCATCATTCCATTTACAAACTCGCCCCAAGAGTATTTTTCCGCTTCGTTTCTAATATTATTTACAAATTCTGCTTCTTTATTTTGGTTATAATATTTTAAAATTGCTTCTGCCAATTTTTGTGGATTTTCTTTTTCAACAAGATATCCAGTTTTACCATCTGCAATTACTTCGGGCAAGCCACCAACATTTGTTGATATCATTGGCTTATCAAAGTTGTTCGCAATCTGTACAATTCCACTTTGCGTTGCAGATTTATAAGGAAGCACAACAACATCACATGCCGAAAAATAATATTTAACTTCGTTTGTTGGAATAAAATCACTAAATAGTTTCACAACATTTTCTAACTCTAAATCTTTAATTAATCCAAGATATTTGTCCTCGTTGGAATAAAACTCTCCAGCAACTACAAGGGTAAAATCCATTTTGTCTTTTATTAACGCAACAGCTTGCAACAAAACATCTAAGCCTTTGTAATCTCTAATAAATCCAAAAAAGAGCATCACATTATTGCTCGCAATATTTAATTTTTCTTTTGCAATCTGCTTTTTAACAGGCTTTCCAAAATTGGAATATACTGGATGGAACAGAAGTTTTTCTTTAGCGTTTGGATAAAGCGACAACAAATCGGCTTGAACACTTTTTGACATTGTAATAAAGTAATCAACCGAGTTAAAAAAGTATTTTGTAAAAACTCTATCGCCTGGCTTTTTTTCGTGAGGAATTACATTATCACAAATAACTATAATTCTTGTCTTTTTATTTTTCTTTACAATTTTGGATATTGTTCCAAAAGCTGGTCCAAAAAATGGCATCCAATATTTAAATACTAATAAATTAGGTGCATCGTTTTTAATCTTTATTCCAACCTTAATCCAATTAAACGGATTTACCGAATCTACTTCAACCCTCGAAGGAATTTCTTCTACGCTATCTCCACTTTCAAGTTGAGATTTTCCGGGAAACAAAATTGAGGGATACTGTCGGCTAAAAGTAACTACGTTAACATTATGCTTTGTTGAAAGTTCGTTGTAAAGAAGTCCGTTAAAGTGAGCAATACCGCCACGTAATGGATAGGCTGTTGATAAAATTGTAATATTCATCTATTCTGTTTTTCTCTTCTTGGTTTATGCGAACAGTAAATTGCGGAAACTTAATTTATAGAGTTACAAAAATTATTTTGGCAAAAGTTTATTTACTAAAGCCGAAACTTTTTCTGGGTAGAGCGAATCCATACATTCGTAGTTACTATTTTTACATTTTGCAGAGAAGAAACAAGTGCATTCCTTTTCTGGTTCAATTATTTCGCCTAAGCCATATAACTCAAACTCGTGTTTGTTAAATATATTGTTGAACAACACTATTTTCTTTTTAAGACCAAGTGTTATGTGCATTGCCATTGTTACAGCCGTAACAACAAGATCTACTTGATTAACTAAATTGATAAAAGTTTTTAGAGGAAATGTTCCAAAATATTTACCACCAGATTTTTCAGAAAGACGTTTGTTCTTTTCGTGTTCTAACTCACCACCAAGAAAAAGAACTTCGTAGCCTTCTGCGATTAATTGTTTAGATAGTTTAACCCAGTATTCTTCCGACCAAAGACGGCTTGTCCATCTGCCACCACAACCAGTATTAAGCCCGATTATTTTTTTTGAATAATTCAGTTTCCACTCTCTTGAATGTTTTTCAAAAGAATCTAAAAAATATTTTTCACCTCTAAAATCTAAATCGCAGATTTCAAATATTTCTTCAAGATAATTTTTTTTGTTCTGTTTATTTAAATCATCAAAAATTCCTGTTAAATATTTATGCTCTGCCAACTTGTTTACAGGAGCCGATAAACCATCAACTAATGAAAATCCGTATTTTTTTTGTGCTGTAATTTTATTGAAAAGAGCACACGCTTCGTAATCTTTATCCAAATTTATTGCAATATCAAATTCAATTTCTTGTAACCAAAGCGAGTTTTCAAAATTAAATTTTAGAATAGAATCTACTTCGGTAGGAACTACATCTGGAGTTTGGGTTAACCAATAAAACTTAGCTTTAGGATTTTCTTTTTTTAATCGCGAAAATAATGGCGTTGTTCGTATTACATCGCCAATTGCTCCTAATTTAATTATCAGAATTTTTTTATCGGTTTGCTCATAAAATTTGCAAACCACATTATTAACTGTGCAACGTGTATTTTCTGTTTTGTTAAATTTACAGGGAATGTAGCCTTTAAAAAATCTACAGTCAGTCTTTACATCAGAAATTTGCAATAGAAATTCTCCTCTACTTCTTATCTTTTATACTATACTCATCATCATCGTGATTGTTGTGAGCCATAAATTCGCCAAGTAATCCTACAGAAAAGAATTGCACACCAACAACAATTAGTAGCATACCAAGAGCTAATAAGGGTCTGTTACTTAATGGCGTTTTGTAAACAAACCAATCGTAAGAAAGATATGCACTAATAATAAATCCAATAAAAAAAGCAGTTGCTCCCATAAATCCAAAAAGGTGCATTGGTCGCCTAATGTAGCGGAGCGTAAAAGAAAGTGAAACTAAATCTATGAAGCCCTTAAAAAAACGAGAGATTCCAAATTTGGTAACTCCATATTTACGTGGATGATGACGCACAACAACCTCGGTAACTTTAAAGCCTTTCCATCCAGCAAGGACGGGAATATAGCGGTGTAACTCTCCATATAATTCTACGTTTTTTACAGTCTCGCTTCTGTAACCTTTAAGCCCACAATTGAAATCGTGTATTTTTATTCCACTCGATAAGCGAGTCATATAGTTAAAGAATTTTGATGAGTGTTTTTTTATAAACGGGTCGTGTCTTACTTTTTTCCAACCAGAAACTAAATCGTAACCTTCATCGAGTTTGGCAAGTAGGTTAGGAATTTCTGCAGGGTCGTCTTGTAAATCGGCATCCATTGTAATAACTGCATCGCCAGTAACAGCCTTAAATCCAAGCTGTAACGCTGCCGATTTACCATAGTTTTTTCTGAAACTAATAAATTTTATTTTAGGGTCTTTCTTTGCTAATTCTTTTATTATTTCAAGAGATGTATCTGTGCTTCCATCATCAAAGAACAAAATTTCATAATCGATAGAAATCTTTTTTAACGCATCTTTTATTTCAGCATATAAAGGTCTTAGAGATTCTTCCTCGTTAAAAAGTGGAATTAAAACTGAAACTTTTTTAAACGAAAATTTTTTAAGGCTCCCTCTGTTTTTATTATAGTAATTCCGTTTTGGTCTTTTATAATATTTCTTTCGTGGGGGCTGAGTTTTTTCATCAGCACTTTTAATTACAGTTTTATTACTCTGCTCTGCTGGTTTTTTTTTAGGCATATTTTCGGTTGTTGAATTTGAATTTATGCTACCGCTCTTTTTGTTTTCTTCTGTCACTTAAGATTCTTTTATTATTAATAATGAATGCTAAAATTACTCTAATATTGAACGAAAATCAATTTGAGATAAGGTAATAATTTAGCATATTGCTATAAAATAATTAAGGAATAATATGGGTGGAATTGTTTATTGGGGATTATTACGAACGGCAGTTGTAATTGTATTGCTATGGTTTTCTTACGATTATTTTGATTACAACTTTTTCTGGATAATTTTCAGTCTTGTTGTTTATCTTATTATTATTCATCCTATAGTTTCAGAGTATAAAAAATTCATTAAAAAAAATAAGAATGTTATTACAAATTCACTTTGCTCGCAATGCAAACATTTCAATGAAACTGCTGTACTTTGTATGAAGTATGATGAACATCCAACAGATGATTTTACACCGTGCGATGGAATAGATTGGGAAGTAAAGTAACAAGTAATTAAGCACAAATTTAATTAAGTTAGATGTTATTTATTATTTTAACTGGAGGTAATTATGATAAACTCAATTAAAAACACAAAGACAGAACAAAATTTATTAAAATCATTTGCTGGCGAATCGCAGGCAAGAAACCGTTACGAATTTTTTGCTAAAATTGCTAAAAAAGAAGGCTACGAACAAATTTCTAATATTTTTCAAGAGACTGCAAATCAGGAAAAAGAACACGGAAAAAGATTTTTTAAATTTCTTGAAGGAGGAGATGTTGAAATTGTTGCCACTTATCCTGCTGGAAAAATTGGAACAACAAAAGAGAACTTAAAAGCTGCTGCAGAAGGCGAAAACGAAGAGTGGTCAGATTTATATCCACAATTTGCAGATATAGCTGAGGAAGAAGGGTTTTCTGAAATAGCAGAAGCTTTTAGAATGATTGCAATAGTTGAAGCTGAACACGAACGAAGATTTTTGAAGTTACTCCAAAATATTTCTGAAGATAAAGTATTTATGAAAGATGGGAAAGTTTGGTGGAAATGTTTAAACTGTGGATATGTTTACGAATCGGAAGAAGCATTAGAAATGTGTCCTGCTTGCTTACATCCAAAATCGTATATGCAAGTTAGAGAAGATAATTACTAACCGTAAAGTTTCACAAGGTTGTTTAATTTAATTAAAAATGTGCCGTCATTCCATGATGTTCTTGCACAGCCTCCCCCTTTGGGGGAATCTCATGTGGTGTCTGAAATACTGAAACATTTCAACGCACATTAAGCAATAGAAAAAACAAATGATAGAAAACCTATTAACATTTTCGCTAACAGTCTTTACTGGATTTTTTGCTATAATGAACCCCATTGCAAATATTCCAGTATTTTTAGGTTTAGTTGGTGATAAAAGTGAAAAATCGAAAAAACGAATTGCAAAGAAATCGACTATAACAGCATTTATTATTGTTGTTACCTTTGTAGTTTTTGGTAAACTAATTTTTGAATTGTTTGGCATTACAATTCCAGCATTTAAAATTACTGGCGGAATACTCCTTTTTTACGTTGGTTTTGAAATGTTACAATCTAGGAAATCTAAAATACACAATCAAAAAGATGAAGACGAAGATGATGATGACGGAGTAGCAATCTCTCCGCTTGCAATTCCAATACTTGCAGGACCAGGAACAATTGTTACGGCAATGAATTTTGTTACTGATGGTGGCTTTATTCATATTGGAATTATAATTGCTGTTTTCGGTTTAATGATAATACTTTCATACATTGCTTTTACTTTAAGTAATGTGATAGTTGAAAAATTAGGCAATAATTTAATAACAGTAGTTGGCAAAATAATGGGGCTAATTCTTGCAATAATGGGAACAGACATGATTATTGAAGGAATAAAATTGGCCTTTGGAATTGGGTATTAAAGCTTTGAGCTTCTTGCAAATGCAGTTCCAAATATTAAAAATCCTAAAGTAAATGTGCTAATTGCAATTATTTCGGTTGGCTCGGTTTCTTTCGATAAAATAGGGAAAAGAAAAATGAATAAAATTAAATGGCTAGCAATAATTGTAGTTGGTGTTATTGTAATAATTGCAATTGCAGGAATTATTAAATTCAATATTCTTGAAGATGATATTTACATCCAAAACGAGGATGGAACTGTTGAAAAATTTGATGACGTAAAGCATGGCAATTCTTCATATCAATCGGAAGTTATGTTAAAACTATTCAACATCAAGACTTCAAATGACTTAATAATAAATATACCTGAAACAAATTTATCAACAAAAATAAAAAATTTTGTCTTGATAGATCTAATCTATGAAATGGGACAGGGTACCTATTCGGACAATACGGAAAAGGGGATTGTACTTCTCGATTATGTTAAAATCAGAATTGCACATATTAGTAATTCAAAAAATAACATTTATTTTGTTGTTCCATTTATTGTTTCAAATCAAGGCTCTGGGGCTTTCTACTACGTAGGATTATTTGAACAGAAAATTAATGAGTTAAAAATAACACATCTTGATTCATATTTTTTGGGTGATCGAATTAAAATTAATAACATAAAAGTAGGAGAAAACAAAATAGATGTTAAATATAAAACTCACTCCCCCGAACAAAGTATGAGTGAAACACCTACAAAAAGTAAAAGTGTTACAATTGAAACTACAATTACTGGGTTCAAGAAAAAAGAAGAAACATAAAAAGTATTAGCTAAAATAAGAAAAGAGGGAAAATGAAAAACTTAATGATAGCTTACTACTAGTTTTAGCATTTTTAATGAGGCTGTCAAGTTTCACAAGGTTGTTTACACAAAAAACTTTAAAGCCTCCTTGCAGATAGAGTAGTAGAATTAAAATATGTTGATAATACTCTAATTCTTTTCCCATTTCTTTTGAATCTTTCCCATTTTTCACTTTTGCCACTATAATTAAAAAGTTTTGCTATCTTGTTTAACATTTCAATTCTCCTTGTTTAATTGTAACATAACCAGCGTATCAAACTGACAACTAACACGCTCTGTCTGTTTTTGTTTTTAGTTATTTAATTACAGCAAAACAGGGTGAACATCAAAGTCCAGTAATATCAAGGGTAAATAAGGATTAGGAAATATGTTTTTCGTACAATTAAGCTATTAATTAAAGGATGTAATTGTTAATTTTGTGCATAACAATAAAAAGTGAGATTTTATGCACATCAAAAAGCATTTAAGTTTTAAGAGCCTGCGTAAAAGTTTAAGTAAACAGATAGAAAGTTTTCCAGATGCACGTCATGAAGGGAAATTGAGCTATAGTCAACACGATGCTCTAATGAGTGGTTTTGCCTGTATGTATTTTCCCCGTAGGGGTCACTATGTGGCAAGACCCATCGTTGCTACAATTTCAACAAGAAATGGAAGAAGCACAAAATAGAAATAATTTACGTACCTTATTTGGAGTAAGAAAAATCCCAGAGAGTACACAATTAAAAGAAATCATAGACAATATACCAAGGATCTGTCAATAAATAAGTTAGACAACTAATAGAATTATTGTATTTTGTCATATCACAAAATATAGGTATGACACATGGGAGAAATAACATCATTATGGCTAAATGTATTTGTAGGTCAAACAGAGAATCAGAAGCGATTGTATGCAGGTCAAAAGGCTTTAGAGTTAGGTTATGGCGGAGTAGTTGAAGTAAGCAAAGCAACGGGCTTGTCAAGAACAACAATCACAAAAGGGATTAAAGAGTTAAGGGGTGGTGAATTTAATATACAGCAAATCAGAAAAAAAGGAAGTGGTCGAAAAAAGGTTGAAGAAACTCAGGCAAACATAAAAGAAGAATTAGAAAAGATACTTGATGAAAATACTCTTGGTAATCCTATGTCAGTCTTAAAATGGACTTGCAAAACAACACGTACAATTTCTTCTGAACTAAAAGAGAAAGGATTCTCCATTTCACACCAAACAGTATGCAAACTACTATCAGAAATGAACTATTCTCTTCAAGTAAACAAAAAAATGATTGGCACCGGTACTCATCCTGATAGGGATGCACAATTTCAATACATCAATAATCAAGTAAAAAAGCATATAAATCAGCAAAATCCAGTAATTTCAGTAGATACTAAAAAGAAAGAATTGGTTGGTAATTTCAAGAATTCAGGAGCATCTTGGACTAAAAAAAATCAAGCACTTAAAGTGAACGATCATGATTTTCGCTCTTATGCAAAGGGAATAGCAATACCCTATGGAACGTATGACATCAAAGAAAACAAAGGTTTTGTAAATGTTGGTACATCTTCGGATACCTCAGAATTTGCAGTAAATAGCATAAGAATGTGGTGGAAAACCATTGGGAGACAAAGATATTCTACCTCAAAAGAATTACTTATCTGTGCAGATGGTGGTGGAAGTAATGGAAGCAGAACTAGGGCATGGAAATTTTATTTACAAGAACTTGCCAATGAAATAGGATTAAATATAACAGTATGTCATTATCCGCCAGGGACAAGTAAATGGAATAAAATAGAACATCGAATGTTTTCATTTATTAGCATGAACTGGAAAGGAAAACCATTGGAAAGTTATCAAACTATAATCAATTTGATTGGTGGTACTAAAACTAAAAAAGGTCTAACAATTCAAGCAAAATTAGATAGAAAAGAATACATTAAAGGTATAAAAATTTCTGATAAATCTTTAAAATTATTAAACCTTGTTCAGCACAAAGAAAATCCAAAATGGAATTATTCTATTGAAACCGATAACTAATAATGTCCAACTTATTTATTGACAGTTCCTTATTCTATAACTTCGCAGAATTGCTAACTTATTGCTCCAACGATAATTAAAGATACTATTACTGTTTACCTAATACTCAAACTCACTTCCGCCAATAAATTCACGCAAAACAGAATCTGTTGGAACTGCCGAATTATCTTCCATTGGTCTAATTCCTTTAAGCATGTTGTATGTCCGCTTGGCTCTTACATAAGCATCCTCTTTTAAAGGATTATCCTTAAATAATTTTACCCATTCTTCAAATTTTTCGATAAGTAATGCTCGGTAAAGCGAAAGTTCGTAAGGCATTCCACTGCTAATTATAAAGTCGGCATTGCTACTATAAGGAATTATGTGCCGCAACTCGCTTGCCCTTACGTAGTGCCAATGCTCCAGTGTTTGCTGGGGGTCGTAAGAACGCTGCACTGAGTCGCGAAGCATTCTACGCATTAATCTTATATCCGTCCATTGAACAAATTTGTTGTTGGCATCTTTAATTTGTACAAGAGGTTCTAAATATAATTTAAACTTAACATCATCCTCTATGCCCTCACTAAACTGTGGATAAAGCCCATGAAGACTATCGATAAGAATTATTTCATTATCTTTTATCCGAACTGGAGTTTGGTTTAAAGTTCGCAATCCTTTTTTAAAATCATAAGAAGGAATTAATACTTCTTCACCAGCAGCAAGTTTTTTTAGATGCTCGTTTATTAGTGGTAAATCTAATGCTTGTGGAGTTTCAAAATCGTAATCGCCAAATTCGTCTTTAGGATGTAAATCTAAATCGAAAAAATAATGGTCAACATTAAGCGTTACAAAACTTAATCCTTTTGCTTTTAGGCGTTGCTCAATTTTTATTGTGGTTGTTGTTTTACCCGATGAAGATGGACCGCTAATAAAAACCATCTTTAATTTATCGGCTCGTTGCAAAATTAATTCGGCTACTGTATCAACATCTTTTTCGTAACGTGCTTCCGATACTTTTACTATTTCTGAAAATTTTCCTGCATCAATTTTATTATTAATTTTTTCAAAAGTGTTTAAATTATTTTCAACTGTCCAATCATAAACGTGCCACATTTTTTCCCAAGGAATTTTTGCTCCAGTTCGGCTACCCTGCTCTGCGTTGGATTCTCTATTTTCTTTCCTCTCTTGTCTATATAAAATATACTCTTTGGCAACCGTTGCGTGTCCGTTATCGATTAATACTTTTTCAACAACATCCTGCACTTCTTCAATGTTTGGCTTAAACCCTTCTTGCACTCTGCTTTCAAGTTCAACAACAACTTTATTGGCAAGATCATTAGCGGTTTCTTTGTCTCTTCCACCCACAGATACTGCCGAGCGGTAAATTGCGTTCATTATTCTTTCTGGATTAAAAGGAACTATTGTGCCGTTACGCTTTATTACTTCTTTTATTTTACTCATAAATACTCCTAAATATTTATCATATTCTTATATGGAAAGATTCAACCCCAAAGTACAATATTTTTAATATCATGCAAAAAAAAATATTTGGGGGAAAATTGAAATTTAATAATTTTCTAGGTCTGTTGTTGAGTTTAGTGTTAACCAGGTTACATTTTATTCAGCAATTATGGGTAAAAGAACAAACTCATCTATAACAATAGGTTACAAATATATTTTTAGAGATATTTTGCATAATAATCAAATTTGGAAACTAGTAAACTGGTTATATATAGTGCATGGTCGTAAAGTCGTTGTTTGATATTTTCCACAAATAGAACCGACCCAGTCAATTAGATATAGAGTCTTGGCTCTGTTTACTTCTGAAAAATATTCATAAAATCTCTTTAGTTCTTTAAAATAGATGTAACTATA
>CAMZLW010000071.1 GCA_947311785.1 uncultured Ignavibacteriales bacterium
CAATAGATTCTCGTTGAGTCGATTCTAACAATTTATCATTTCGAAACTAAACTATAACTCATTTAGCAATAGTTTTATAGTCGATCTTTCTCGTTTTAGTTTTTTAGGAGGTACATATATTATTAAAAATAACAAATTAAATTTTGAACACAATGCAGATACATTTATTAGAAACGTTGATTTCGATTTTTTTGAGTCGCAACTTTCAGGGAGCTATGAAAAATCTGGAGTTTTAGTAGAAATGAAATTATCGATGGAATAGGGAAGTTAGGTGTAATATAATAATTAAGAAATTTAACCTAAAGACTTCTTTTTTTTTATAGAAATGAGTAGTTTATGTCATACTAAATTATAATAAAAAATTTGGGTGAAAAAATATGAAAAGTCCATTGTTTTTAATTAATAAACGCTTCAATAATTTAAGAAAATCTGAGAAAAGGGTTGCCGAATTTGTGCAAAAGCATTTAGATGAAGTAATACTTCTTACTATTCAGGGGCTGGCAAACAAGTGTGATACTAGTGATGCTACGGTTATGAGATTCTGCCGATCTCTTGGCTATAAAACTTTTAATGAATTTAAAACTGCTTTAATTCCAGAATTATTACATAATCGAAAAAAAGTTATTAAAAACATTAAAAATAAAAGTGCACCTGCAACAGTGAAAAAAAAATTTCTATGGAATTTGGATCAGCAAATACATTCTACTGTTAATAACCAAGACTATAATTCTTTAAAACACATTGCTCAACAAATTATTAAAGCAAACAGAATAGTTATTGTTGGTATTGGCGGTTCGGCTGGTGTTGCATATATTCTTAACGATTCGTTAGGAGGACTTGGAATATACAGTAACTATCTTAATGATCGCTCAGTGATACAAAATATGATTCCTACACTCACTACAACTGATGTGATAATTGGTATTTCTCATTCAGGAGAAACAGAAGAAATTGTTTCAGCGTTAAAAAATGCACAGGAATATGGCTCAGTTACAATTGCATTAACAAATTTTTCACCCTCACCAATAACAAATTTTGCAAAACACGTTTTACTTACAAGCATACCTGATAATCTTGTTGGTAGTTTTTCATGCCAAGCCCGTATATCACAATTAGCACTTTTAGAGTTAGTAGCTATTGAAATTAAAAAGCAATTATCAAAAGAATAAGTACTCTAAATAAAATAGAACTGTCTTAAATATTATGCAGTAGGATAATAATGGAAAGCATTGCATAACCTAACTAGATGCGTCATGCTAAACTTATGATGCACTATGCTTCGATGAGGCTCTCGAAGTGAACATCATGAACTAATTCAGCATCTATTAGTGTAAATTTGCGGTATAAACAAAGATTCTGAAATGCACTTCGATAAACTTAGTGTAAAAATTAAGAATGACTTTTGAGGTTATGCAAAGCCTTCTATTGATATACTAGCTTAACAATTTCTTTTAAATTCCAAAATAATTTATTCTAATTTTCATCAAAAAAGTATTATTACTTATTGTAAACAAAAAAGATTAGTCGTATATTGCACGTATTGGAAATATTTTTGTTGTGAAAACAACCCCAAAAATTTATGATTGTAATATATTAAACTTTGCCATTATATAAGGAATAAATAAATGTCAGAAAAATTAAAAGTAGTTTCTCCTATTGATGAAAGTATTTATTGCGAGTGTGCTTTGAACAATGAAGGGGATATTAATGATACATTGGCATTAGCCGAAAAAGCACAACAAGAGTGGAAAATACGTCCAATAGCTGACCGCAAAGAATATATAAATAAATTTATTGATGCATTTGAGAAGAATAAAAAACGAATTAGTGAAGAACTAACTAACCAAATGGGAAGACCTATTGCATACACCCCATTTGAAGTTAATGGAACAATTGAACGTGCCAGAGGTATGGTGCAACTTGCAGATTCTTCTTTGGTTGATGTTCTTGTTGAAAAGAAGGAAGGTTTTAATAGATATATCAAGAGAGAGCCATTAGGTATTGTATTTGTTGTCCCTGCTTGGAATTATCCATTCTTAATTGCTATAAATTCTATTGTACCTGCATTGTTAGCAGGCAATGCAGTTGTTTTAAGACATTCAGCACAAACTCCACTTGTGGCAGAACGTTTTGCCGATGCATTTAAAGAAGCTGGTCTTCCAGAAGGGTTGTTCCAATATTTGCATTTATCTCACAAAGATACTGCAGGTCTCATCGAAGATAAAAGAGTAGGCTTTGTTGCTTTTACAGGTTCAGTAAGTGGTGGTTATCAAATTCAAAAAGTTGCGGCTAAAAGATTTATTGGTGTTGGATTAGAGCTTGGTGGTAAAGACCCTGCTTATGTGCGTTCCGATGTGGATTTAGATTATGCAGTTGAAAATTTAGTAGATGGAGCTTTTTTCAATTCAGGTCAATCTTGTTGCGGAATAGAAAGAATTTATGTTCACGAATCTGTTTACGACAAATTTGTTGAAGGATTTGTTAAACTTACAAAAAATTATAAATTAGGAAATCCGCTAGACCCCGAAACAACTATGGGACCAGTTGCAAAAAGAAGTGGAGCCGATTTAGTTCGAAAACATATTAAAGATGCTGTTAATGCAGGAGCAAAAGCCTTAATCGACGAATCTCTATTTCCAGAGGCAAAAGAAAACACAAACTACTTAGCACCACAAGTGTTGGTAGATGTTGACCACAGCATGGATGTTATGTATGAAGAGAGTTTCGGACCAGTAGTTGGAATTATGAAAGTTCAAAACGATGAAGAAGCCCTTAAATTAATGAACGATAGCCCATTCGGATTATCAGCATCAATATGGACTGAAAGTGAGGAAGAGGCAATTAAGATAGGGGATAAAGTAAACACCGGAACTTGGTTTATGAATAGATGCGATTATCTAGATCCTCATCTTGCCTGGGTTGGCGTTAAAGACTCAGGAAGAGGATGTTCACTATCGCAAGTTGGATTTGAACATTTAACAAGACCAAAATCATATCACTTAAAAGTTAAGCATTAATTTTAGTTTTAAAACTAAATAGTGCTAATCTTTCTTACGATTAACGATTTTAGATTTTAAAAAATTATGAGAATAAGAATATATTAAAGTAATAAGTATCTAAGGAGAAAAGTAATGCCATTATCACGTCATTCATATAGTTTTCCAACAAGAATGGAATACGGACCTGGTGCAATTGCAGATTTACCAAAAATTATAAAAGAAGCTGGATATTCAAAAGGCTTACTTGTTACAGATAGAGGAATTGAAAGTATTGGATTAGCCGATAAGTTAAGAAAATATTTTTCAGAAGCTGGAATTGAAATAAGTAGTTATAGCGATGTTGTATCAAATCCTACAGAACAAAATGTAATTGATGGAACAAAAATTTACAAAGATAATAGTTGTGAATTTGTTGTATCGCTTGGAGGTGGCTCTCCTATTGACGTTGGTAAAACAATTAAAGTTACAGCAGTTCACGATGAACCTCTGGAAATGTTGGATGACACAAAAGGTGGCGATAAATATATTACTAAAAAGATGCCTCCGTTTTATGCAATTCCTACTACTGCAGGAACTGGTAGTGAGGTTGGTAGAAGTAGTGTTATAACCGTTAAAGATACAAATAAAAAAACAATAATTTTTGCACCACAAATGATGCCAGATATTGCTGTGCTTGACCCTGAAATAACTTTATCGTTACCAGCAAAACTAACTGCGGCTACTGGCGTTGATGCATTTGTTCATAATCTTGAAGCATACATTATGGATGTTTTCCATCCATTTGCAGATGGCTTGGCAAAAGAAGGTATATACCGATCATTCAAATTTTTACCAATTGCAGTTGAAGATGGTAACAATGTTGAAGCACGTGGCGAAATGCTTATGGCTTCTGCAATGGGTGCAACTGCATTCCAAAAAGGATTGGGGATAAATCATTCGATAGCTCACGCACTTAGTGTATTTTACAATACTCACCACGGACTCGCAAATGCAGCTGTTCTTATTGAAGTTATGAAATACAACATCACCGATGAAAAAGTTAATGCAAAAATGGCTGCCCTCGGAGATTTGCTCGGCTGCAAAAACGATGCTCTCGCTGTAATTTCCAAAATTGAAGAGTGGCTTAAAAAAGTTGGAATGCCAACAGACTTAAAAGAAATTGGAATTAAAAAAGAAGATATTAATGGAATTGAAGAATATGCGATGGGTGACCCTTGCCGACCACTAAACCCCAAGCCAGTGCTGAAGGGAGATGTAAAACAGATAATTAATAATCTTATATAGAAGGAAATAATAATTTATGATTAAGGCAATAACCTTTGATCTTTGGGATACAGTATTTATTGATGATACAGATGAACCAAAAAGAAAAGCAGTAGGAAGGTCAAGTAAAAATATTGAACGGAGAGAGCTTGTAAAACAATTTGTTGATAAATATAAACAAGTATCTCAAGAAATTGTAAACGCAACCTACGATGCACAAGATGCTGCATTCAGAAAAACTTGGCACGACCAACATGTTACTTGGTCTGTTAAAGAACGTATGGAAATTATTCTTAAAGGTTTAAATGTTACACTTCCAGAAAATGAATTAGCTAAGTTGGTTTTACTTCACGAAGAGATGGAATTAGAATTTCGTCCAAACTTCGTTCCAGGAGTTCACGAAGCTATAAAAGTCTTAAGTAAAAATTATAAACTTGGTGTAATCTCGGACGCAATTTTTAGTCCAGGCAAATCATTAAGAAAACTTCTTGAAGATGAAGGACTTTTACAATATTTCACTACATTTGTTTTTTCGGATGAAGTTGGATGTTCAAAACCAGCCGAATGCGTATTTAATGCGGCAAAGAAAGGGCTTGAAGTAGAGTTTGATGAAATAGTTCACATTGGTGATAGAGAGCATAACGACATTTTAGGACCTGAAAAAATGGGGATGAAATCGATACTTTGCCTTGCTGCGTTAGACCGTGGAAGTGATCCAAAGAGAGCAGATGCGTTTTTTACTGATTATAGTGAATTGCCAAATATAATTGAAAATTTAAGGAATGTTTAAAACATGAAACAATTAAAATTTGCAATAGTTGATGCATATCCAAGGAAGAGTCGTGAACAATTTAATGAAGTGGGAATGACAACTGCTGGGGAATTATACGCTAAACTACTGCTTCAACATATGCCAAATGCAAAATATAAAATATTCTATTCAAGTGACACTGGCATTAATCTTCCAAATGCAGACGAACTTAAAGAGTATGATGGAGTTCTTTGGCCAGGATGTAACCTTACAGTATATCACGACCATGATGAACGTGTAACAAAAATGGTAGATTTTTGCAAACTCTCTTACGAAGTTGGTGTTCCTCAATTTGGAAGTTGCTGGGCAGCACAAATTGCTGTTTATGCAGCAGGAGGAGAAGTAAAAATTAATCCTAAAGGTAGAGAAATGGGATTGGCTAGAAAAATTTATCTTACTCCAGAAGGATTAAAGCATCCAATGTACGAAGGCAAACCCCCTGTGTTTGATGGCTTTATTAGTCATGATGATGAAATTACTAAACTTCCAGAAGGGGCAGAAAGTCTTGCTTCAAACGAATTTACAAAAATTCAAGGAGTATCGGTTAAACATAAAAAAGGTATCTTTTGGGCACCTCAATATCATCCTGAATATGATTTGCACGAAGTTGCTCGTTTGATAATTGCACGAGAAGAAAAATTATTAAAACAAAACTATTTTGCAAATTCTGAAGACATGATGAATTATGTAAAAGATATTGAAGCAATTTTCTATGATAATTCTAGAAAAGATTTACGTTGGAAATATGGCATAGATGAAGATGTTCTTGATGATTCTATAAGACAAATAGAATTTGTAAATTGGCTTAATAAACTTGTAATACCAAACTCTCAAAAATTAGCTTAGGTAAAATCTTGATAAGTAATTTTTTAGGTGAAAAAAGTTCACTTCGTACTTGGCAAATTAAAATATTTAGTGCCACATGGTTAGCTTATGTAGGCTACTATTTTGCACGAAAAGCATTCTATGTTGTAAAAAGTCCACTTGCCGATTCTCTTGGTTTTACTGCACTAGATTTAGCTCACCTTGGTACAGCCTATTTAGTTTTTTACATGATAGGTCAATATACTAGTGCATTCTTTGGTAGAAAACTTGGACCTAAACTATTGCTACTTGTTGGGATGGGTATATCCTTACTATGTAATTTTGGTTTTGGAATGTCTAATAGTTTCTGGACTATATTTCTATTTCTTGCATTAAACGGATTAGCACAAGGCACTGGTTGGCCTGGTTGTATTGGCTCACTGGCTTTTTGGTTTAAAAGAAAAAAACGTGGAACTATTTTAGGATTTTGGGCAACTTGTTATCAAGTAGGTTCAATACTTGCAACCTCTTTTGCAGCATATATGCTTGGCGAACTTGGTTGGAGATGGTCCTTTTTTGGTGCATCAATTGTACTATTAATAATTTGGACAATTGTTTTATATTTGCATCCAAACCGTCCAGAGGATGTGGGGCTTTCCCCAATAGAGGATGAAGACGATTGTGAATCTTGTAAGCCCACATCTAAAAATAATGATGATGACTCTGATAAATTAGGTTGGTCGAAAGAAGTTTGGACAACTGTAATTACGATGGGCTTAGTTTATTTCACAATAAAATTTTTACGATACGCCCTTTGGAGTTGGGTCCCATTCTTTTTGAATAAAAACTTTGATATGGAAGTAAGTAATGCTGGATATTTATCTACAGTATTTGATGTAGCTGGTTTTGCGGGTGTTCTATTTGCAGGATATGCTTCTGATAAAATATTTAAAGGAAAGCGTTCTCTACTTTCAGCAATTATGCTTTTTCTAATGGCACTAGCTTTTATTTTGATGTATGTAAAAGGTGCAACCGATTTAATGTTTTTTACAGTTTCAATGGGATTAGCTGGGTTTATGTTGTATGGTCCAGACTCACTTATTTCTGGCGTTGGTGCAATTGATGTTGGTACAAAAAGAGGTGCGTTGGTTGCTGCTGGAATTATAAATGGAACTGGTTCAATAGGTCCAATTTTCCAAGAAGAAATTATTGGATGGCTTTACACAAAGTATGATGGTTCAATAGTTCCAATACTTATCCTATTATTTTCAATGGCTATTGTAAGTGCTCTACTTACATTTTATCTTTGGTGGAAATCGAAGCGAGGTAAGGCAAATTTGTAATTAATAACTTCAATTTATTTCTGATGGAAAAACAATTTTACTTTGAGTGCCACAGTGTAACACAATGCACCGTAAGTGTAGCATGACGCTTTCCCTCGGGTTATGCAGAGGCTTCTGATAGCCTCTTCCTTTATCTGATGTCTCATATCTGTTAATCTGAAATCTTCTACTTGTCGCCAGATATATTTGGGCAAAATAAATAGCTTGACAATAGAAGTGCATGTTTTTAACTTTTGTATCTCTAAAAACTAAGGAAATATTTTATAGAAAAATTGCTACTATAACTGTTAATAATTTCGGATTTTTAATATTTAAAATAACTTTTACAGAGCGTTTTTATTGTGGGATACTTCCTTTTTTTATATACACTTCTTCACATTAACCTCTTAAATTAAATTTCAATTAATTGAGAAAATAAATGCAAAAATTATTGTTAATTCTTCTTTTATCTTTTATCATGTTTGGATGTGATGGAACTGAGGAAGGAACTATAGACCCTTACGATACTGAGTTTGGCGTTAAAAAAATAGTGGCACCAACACATTTAGATTATACTGGTGAAGGAACAGAGTTACAAACTTCAATTTTGTTTTCCGATTCAGAATCTATTTTGTCTGCTTGGGTAAAGGTTCTTTCGCAAGATGGAACTGTTGATGTAACCTATTACAAAACCATGACAAAGACTGGTTCTAATAAATATTACGTCTCAATTGGTATGGATAAAGAGATGCCGAACTTAACTTACACAATAGATTATTTTGTTAAAACAGAAATTCAATCAGAAAAGAAAATAGCTTCGCATAATTTTACCTATAATAATAATCAGAACAATGTTCCTCCTGTTATTTCTAACCCACTATTCTATTACGAAAATGATTCACCTTCTCTTATTGATACTATTAAACGAGGAAGCAATAATAAATTTATTTTATCAATTGTTGTTGAAGATTCTAATGGCTTAGATGATGTAGATTCTGTTTATATCAATTTATATAATTATCAAAATCCTGATAATGTAAGAATTACTAAAATAGAGTTGTTTGATGATGGAAGTTTTGACAACGGTGATGAAATAAAAGGTGATGGAATTTATTCACGAAAAAACTTTTTCCCAAATGATTCTGAAGGGGATAGAAAATTTGAGTTTTATGCAACAGATAGAGCTAAATCTAAAAGTAATATTATAATTCATAATTTTGTGGTGGTAAAATGATTAAGAAAATTTTGATATTACTGGCTTTTGCCACAACATTATTTGGACAGTATTCGCCACAAAGTTTCCAACTTAAAAGTGAATCTAACAGACTTTCAAAAATTGTAACGCCTCCTAAAACTGGGCAAAGAACTCCTAATAGTAATTCCATTCAAGATATTATTGCTACTGACGATTTAGTAATACTTGGAACTTCGCGTGGTTTAAGCATTTCAGAAGATAACGGAGAGTATTGGAAAAACTACTACAACACAGACCCATTTGGTGATGATGGAACAACAGCAATTGGATATAATGATGGTGTTGTTTGGGCAACCACAGGGCAAACAACAGAAGTAGAAGGTGGTTCACTACTTCCTGAAGGAACTGGAATTAAATACTCCACAGATAACGGCGTAAATTGGATTTCACTTCCTCAACCCTTTGATAATAGAGGTGATTCCATAATTACGTTTGGTGTAAATACATTAAAGGTAATTCCGGTAACAACAACAATAAATAATATTTCGTATGACATATCTTTTACAAAAAACACAATTTGGATTGCATCATTTGCAGGCGGATTACGAAAATCAGTTGATATGGGGCAGACATGGGAAAGAGTTATTTTGCCAACTGATGAACTTAATTCCGTTAGCCCAAACGATACACTTGTTCCTATTAGCGATTTAACCAATACAATAGTTGATTTCAGAAAGCCAGTTTATAAAATTGAAGGAAGTGATACAACAATTGTAGGCTACGAGTTGTATTTAAATCATCGTGTTTTTTCAGTGCTTGGTGTTAACGATTCAACACTTTATGTTGGAACTGCTGGTGGAATAAATAAATCTACAGATAATGGTAAAAGTTGGACAAAGTTTTCGCACACAAATCAAACAAATCCTATTAGTGGAAATTTTGTTGTTGGGCTTGGGTTAAACAAAGCAGACAACTCAATATGGGCTGCAACCTGGAAAGCTGAAGACCAGAAAGAGTTTTGGGCTGTAAGTTATTCTGCCGATGGTGGAAATAATTGGGCAATAACTTTGCCTGGTGAACACGCACACAATTTTGGATTTAAATATCTTGGTGGTGTACAATCGCAAGTATTTGTTCCAACAGATAAAGGTATTTTCCGTTCAAGTGATAATGGCGGAAGTTGGGTACAGCCCTCGGTCATTAGAGATTCTTATACGAATGCCACACTTGTAACAAATATTTTTTATGCCACAACAACAAAGCATTTATCCGCAACAGAATACCATATTTGGATTGGCTCAAATAATGGATTGGCAAGATTAAGCGAGCAAAACATCGATTGGCAAGGGGATTGGAAAGTTTATATTGCGTCAAATGATATTAAGTTAGATGAAACCTACGCATTCCCAAATCCTTTTTCGCCCGCACAGGAGCTTGTTAAAATAAAGTATGCTATTAACTCGGGTGCAGAAGTTACAATTAGAATAATGAATTTTGGAATGGAGCTAGTGCGGGTTTTAATCCAAAACTCGCAAAGAGGAACAGGCGAACAAATAGAATATTGGGATGGCAAAGACGAAATGGGAAACATTGTTACAAACGGAGTTTACTTTTACAGAATAGATTCCGAAGTATTTAGTGAACCACTCTTTGGCAAAATAATGGTGCTAAAATGATGAATAAAAAAATAAATAAATTATATACTATTACTTTACTACTTTTATCCACAACCATATTTGCACAATCAAATCAATATAGTAAAATAGCAAGTATGCCAGGAGCCTTTGCCCGTATGGGGTTTGGGGCAAGAGGTATGGGAATGGGAAACGCAATTTCATCTGTAATTACTGGAGATAAAACTGCTTATTATAATCCTGCACTTTCTGTTTATCAGGAGGATAACTCATTCCAAACTTCATATTCTGTTTTGTCTTTGGATAGAAGTCTTAACTTTTTAAGTTTTACAAGAAAATTTGAGTTAGGTAAAAAGGATAGTGAAGGAAATTTTGTTGGTAAAAAGAGAATTGCTGGTATTAGTGCTGGAATAATAAATGCTGGAGTTTCAAATTTTCAAGAGAGAGATAATCAAGGAAATATTTCGGGCGAGTTAAATCCGTTTGAAAACCAATTTTTTGTAGCTCTTGCAAATCAGTTTACCGATAAACTTACAATTGGTTTTACTGCAAAATTTTATTACTCCAAGTTATACGATGAAGTAAGCACAAATACTTTCGGAATTGATATTGGTGCGTTGTATAGGGTTAATGAGAGTATTACCCTCTCTGCTGTGGTTTCCGATTTGCTAAGTAAATACGAGTGGGATACTACTCCGATATATGGACAAAAAGGATTTTCAATTGATGACAAATTTCCAATGCTCCGAAAAATTGGAGTCTCATATTTTCTAGAAGATTCAAATCTTCTGGTAGCAGCCGAGTTTGAAAACAGTAGTGTTGGCACTAACTATTTACGTTTTGGTGTTGAGTATGGAATATACGAAGGTCTATTTATACGTGGTGGCTTAGATAAATTTGATATTAGTCATACATCAGTTCCTTCACGCCCATCACTTGGGTTTTCGTATTTTTACGACTTTAATGCCCTCGTTGTTGGCGTAAATTATGCATTTGTTCTTGAGCCATATTCAGCTTTTGACCAGCATATTATTGGAATAGATATTAACTTTTAAGTTATAAAAAAATGTAATATGGATAAATGAAGTTGTAATTCCCCAAGGTTTTTATTGGGAATAATAAAAATGAAATTTTTTTTAAAATTAAAAATATATAAAATGAAAAAAATATTAATTATAGTTTTACTAAGCGTTACAACTATTTTTGCACAAAGTGCTGGTAATAGTGGAGCATCGTTTCTTAAAAATGGATTTGGAGCAAGAAATATTGCAATGAGTGATTTAGGCGTTGTGGGTGTTAATGATTTAACGGCTCTTAATTACAATCCAGCCCTTCTTGTTAATTATCAAAATCCACAAATTATGCTAACACATAATCAATCTATTCAAGACATGTCAACACAATTAGTTGGTGCAAGTTTTAGACTGTTTGGTCTTCCTTTCGCCGTTGGGGTAAACAACACAGCTATAAACGATATTCCCGTTAGAACTATTGCTAGTGATGTTCCTCAATCGTTATTTAATGCACACTACATGTTTGGCTCTATTTCTACTGGGTTTAATCTGTTTGATAATTTTGCATTTGGAATTACAACAAAATATATTTACGAAAATATGTTATCTAACGAAGCTGGTGGCTTTGCTTTCGATTTTGGATTAAGCTATCAAAATATTATTGATGGATTAAGTGTTGGTGCATCATTAAAGAATATTGGCTCACTCTCCGAACTACGAAACGAAGCAACAATACTTCCAAAAGATTTACGAATTGGTGCGGCTTATTCAATGAGAATCCAATCAATTAAATCTGTAGTAAATGCTATTGGTGGAGTTCAAAAATATTTGGATAGTGATGATACCCATATCCATACTGGAGCAGAAGTGTTTTACGATAACCTAATCGCTATCCGATTGGGTTATATGACTGGATATGACTCAAAAGGCTTAACGGCTGGATTAGGAATTAATTGGCAAAGCATTAATTTTGATTATGCTTTTACTCCTTATTCTTTCGGACTTGGTTCAGCCCACACAATATCGTTAATGTATTCATTTAAATAAGTATAAGTTATAAGTGTCTAAAGTCCGTGAAGTTAAAAGTTAAATAAGTGAAATTGATAGTGCCAAAAGTTTTTAACTTTACTGAGTTATAACTTTTAACTTAGGCACTTACAAAAACATGATGACAAATATCAAAATAATTAAATACACAAAAGAATGGAAAGAGAGATGGGATGCTTTTGTAGATGAATCTAACAACGGAACACTTTTTCATTTACAAAAGTTTTTTGATTATCACACTGAAGGAAAATTTACTTTTACTCATTTAATATTTCTTGAAAAAGATGAAATTGTTGCAGTTTTGCCTGGAGCAATGATTGGTAGTAAGTTCGAATCTCCAATAGGGGCAAGCTATGGGTCAATTGTTACAAAAGATATTAAGTTCAATAAAGCTCTAGAAATAGTTTCTGCTTTGCTTGAATATGCTAAAGCAAATGGAATAAAAGAATTTGAGCTAACAGCAGCTCCAGTAGTTTATGAAGATAAGCCAAACCAAAATATCGATTTCGCATTGCTCTGGTTGGGCTTTCATTATTCTCTCCATTATATTTCAAGTGCAATTAAGCTGGATAATGAGATTGACATCATCTCACGTTTTCAACCAACGGTACGTAGAAATATTAGAAAGACATTTCGTAACTCGGATATACGCGTTGAAATCAATGAACGCTACGACCAATTTTACCCAATTCTTTTGAGCAATAAAGCAAAGCACGATGTAAAACCAACTCACTCTTTAGAAGATTTATTAAAACTAAAAGACCTTTTGCCAAATCATTTAAAATTATTTATGCTTTATTACAAAGATATTCCAATTGCTGGTTCATCAATGTTTTTTGTTAATAAAACATGTGCACTCTGCTTCTACAATATGTTAGATTACGAATACGAGCATCTAAAACCTATCCATCGAATTATGTATGAAGTAGTTAAATATTCTACTGACAACGGTTATAGCTACGTTGATATTGGAGTTTCGCAAGATACCAAAGCGGATAATCCAATGACACCAAGCATGGGCTTAATTGATTTTAAAGAAAAATTTGATGCAAAAACTGTGATGCGAAATACTTTAAGTATAAAATTATAATGTTACAGAAAAACAAATCAGTAACAATCTCATTTCTTGGTAATGCTAATTACGATACGCGAGTTACAAACCTAACTAACTCTTTAAAAGCTGATGGAATGGATGTGAAAGTAATCTCATTCGATTGGACAACTCCAAATTTCCAGACTGTTATTGGCGATACTTCAATATTCAAATTGATAAAAAAGAAAAATTCACTTTCCTATTATCTTAAATTTCTAACAATACTTTTTAAAGAATTACAAAAAACAGATTCTTCAATATATATTGCTGAAGATATTTTCACACTTCCAATTGTTACGTTTATTGCAAAGTTGCGAGGTGCAAAGTTGTATTACAATAGTCGCGAGTTTTATGCATTTCTTGCGGGACTTAGGAATAAGCCTAAAATACAAGCTATAATTAGAATGCTCGAAAATTTCTTTATCAAAAAAGTTGATAAGGTTTTTGTTACTGGCGATGGCGATGCCGAGTTTTTGGAAAAATATTATGGAATAAACAATACTGTTGTAATTAGAAACTTACCACTAAAACAGAAGGCGAGTGTGCCAGTTGATTTTAGGAAGATGTTAAATATTTCAGATTCTAATACAATCCTTTTATATCAAGGCGTAATACTTGAAGGTAGAGGATTTGAGCCACTATTAAAGGCAATGAAGAATATTGAAAACTGTAATTTAATTGTTTTGGGCAGTGGAGTATTTCAGAAAAAATATGAAATTATTTCTGATGAGTTAGGAATTAATAATCGCATTCATTTTCTAGGAAATATTGAGCAGAGTAAATTGATAAACTACACTGCGGGAGCTGATATTGGAGTAGCCTTAATTGAAAATATTAGCAAGAGCTATTACTACGCACTTCCAAATAAATTATTTGAATATATAATGGCAGGATTACCAGTATTAATAAGCGATTTGCCACAAATGAAAAAAATTGTAACAGATTATAATGTGGGCGAAATAGTTAAACTTGAAATTAGTGGCGAGATAGAAAATAAATTAAATTTACTTGTGGCAGATAGCAATAGGTTGAAATTATACAAAGCAAATACAGAGCTAGCTTTGGATGAATTAAATTGGCAAAAAGAATTCCAAAAAGTGAAACATCTCTTTGAATAGCTCGTTATTATTATCTATATTTCACATTCGATTTTAAAAAGTTTGTCAGGCGCTAACTAACAGGTTAATGCTCAACTCCGTCAGGTCCGGAAGGAAGCAGCGGTCGGTATTTAATCTGTGTAGTTAGTTAGCTTGGCATTTTTTTTATCTAATCTTCCTAATAACCAGTCAGTTGTTTTCGTCCTTTTCCCATTGATAATTTTCTTATTTGTAACCTCTTTGGGGAGTGTATATAGATAAAAAAAGCCTTCCAAATGGAAGGCTTAAAAGTAATTAAGAAATTCTACTCTATAATTTAGAATTGAATTTTCTTTTGTGTGCGTTGAACATATTCGTAAACAAAAGAGTTAGCTACAAATATTGATGAATATGTTCCAACTATAATTCCAAGAGTAAGTGCGAAAGCAAAACCTCTAAGAACATCTCCACCAAAGAAAAGAAGTATAACCACAGCAAATAGTGTAGTTAAACTTGTTATAAGTGTTCTTCGCATAGTTTTATTTATTGCTTCATTCATATTTTCTTTTAGTGGTGCAGTTTTATGAATTTTAAGGTTTTCTCTAATTCTATCAAACACAACCACTGTATCGTTAATTGAGTAACCAACAATTGTTAAAAATGCAGCTACAACACTAATTGATATTTCAAGATTTAACCCAGGAAAAACGCCATGCAATAATGCAAAAACACCAAGTGTTATAAGCACATCGTGGAATAGGGCAACCACAGCACCAAGTGCAAATACAAACTTAAATCTAAATCCTAAGTAAACCATAATTCCAGCCAAAGCTAAAATTACAGAAATAACAGAATCTTGTTTAAGTTCTCCACCAATTTTTGGTCCAACAATATCTTCTTTTTGAACTACAAAATGATTACCTGGCATTTCGCTTCTTAATGCACCTTCAATCCAATCGGCAATACTTACTCTAATAATTATATGAGTATCATCCAATCTGCTTGTTTGGTAGCCATCATTTTGAAGTTTTGATTCAAGACTATTTGTCATTGTAACCTCTGCAAAGTTAAATGTAACAGAAGTGGCACTCGAATCAGAAATTGTTGGCTGTGCATTTGGCTCAAATTTTAATATTGAACTTTTAATTTCAGTGAGTATGCTACTGTAGATATTTAGTGGAACACTTTGCAATTCTGTTCTTACAAGAATTCCAGTTTCACCACCAAAAGTTTTTACTTCACTATTTCCTAAACCCAATTTTTCTAATTCTGCTCTAATTTCTCCAATATTAACTGGGTCATCAAATTTTAATGCTATCTCGGTTCCACCCTTGAAATCGATACCAAGTTCGAGACCACGAATAGCAAGACTTATTAACCCTAAAAGAATTAAACTACCTGAAATGATATAGGCAATTTTTCGTTTAGAGATAAAATCAATATTTAGATTATCTAAAATGTTCATTTTTGTTTTTTCTCCTTAAATTAACCTATATTTATTTTGTTGCCTTTTGCAACCATTATATCAAAAATAACTCTAGTTACAACAAACGCACTAAATAAACTGGCTGCAATACCAATCATAAGTGTTAATGCAAAACCCTGAACAGGTCCTGCACCAAATTGGTAGAGGATAATTCCGGTAAAGAATGTTGTTATATTTGAATCGAGGATTGCAGAGTATGAGTTTGCAAATCCACTTTCTACAGCAGCTTTTGCTGTTTTTCCTGTTGCAAGTTCTTCCCTAATACGCTCAAAAATTAGCACGTTTGCATCCACTGCCATACCAATTGTAAGTATAATACCAGCAATACCAGGTAGTGTAAGTGTTGCGTGGAATCCTGCAAGAATTCCCATAATCATTAAAATTGTAGAAAAGAGTGCCAAATCTGAAACTACACCAGATTTTTTGTAATAGAAAATCATAAAGAGTGCAACTAAGAAAAAACCAATCATTGTGGAATTAAATCCTTTATTAATTGAATCTTGCCCAAGTGATGGTCCTACTGTTCTTTCTTCAATTATATCTACAGGTGCAGGTAATGCACCAGCTTTAAGAACAATTTGCAAAAGTTTTGCTTCGTTCATATCGCCCATTCCTGTAATACGTGAGCTACCACCTGGAATTTTACCTTGAATTGTTGGTGCTGTATAAACAGCGTTGTCAAGAATAATTGCACATCTTCTATCGATGTTAGAGCCAGTGATTCTAGCCCATTCTCTTGCACCTTCGCTATTCATTTGCATTGTAACAATTGGTTCGGTTGTTCGAGGGTCAATGTTAGCCATTGCATCTTCAATAACTCCGCCAGTAAGTTCTGCAACTTTATTTACAAGATAAAGACGGTATATATTTTCGTTCTCTTGTGTTGTAAATGGTTTTGCATCAAACAAAAATTCAGCATTGTCTGGAATTGCATTTTTAACTTCTGGTCTTCTTAAATATGCCATTAATTGATTTTTATCACCTTCTTTAACATAAGCATCGGCATAAGGCGATTGAGGGTTAATTATAGCAATAGAGAAGAATGGATGTTGTTTTGCAAATTCTTCTGCCGATAAATCTTTGGCATCGGTAGTATCGTTGATAGATGTTGAATCACTTCCACTAAATTCGGCAGCTAAAATTTCATCAATTCTATTCATTATTGGAACTGTGAAATTAGCTTCTTTAACTAATTTAAATTCCAATAAAGCACTACCTTGTAAAAGTCTTTTTGCTTCATCTTCTTTAGCAATACCAGGTAACTCAACAATAATACGGCGAGCACCTTGTTGTTGAATACTTGGTTCTGAAACACCATATTGGTTAACTCTGTTGCTAATAATTTCTATTGCACGAGTAACCGCATCTGCTTCTTGCTCTTTAAGTTTATCAGTAATATCTGAATCTTCCTCTCTTATTGAGCCAAAGTACCTGCTTAATCTTAATCCAGCACCTTTTATCTTTGTTGCAAGAACATCAACAAGTTCAACATCTGTAATTTGGGCTTCTGCAGTAGCAGCTTTCAAAAAACCTTTGAATTTTTCATCTGGGTCTTTTGCAAGTTTTTCAATAAGCTTAGCAGTGTTTACCTCCATTACAAGATACATACCACCTTGCAAATCGAGTCCTAACTTCATTCGCTTTTCTCTATTATCACGAATTGTAGGGTCAGCAATCATTAAGCTATCTTCTTTAATAAGAAGTAAGTCGTTAAGTTCAGCTTCCGAAATTGTAGGATTTGATTTTTGTAACTCATCAGTAAGGAGAGATAACTCCTTATCGATTTTATTGGTATTTTGAATATCAGCAAAGGTAGGGTAGAGAAGATAAATGCTGAATGCCAAAACTCCAACAATCATTAAAATTCTAAATCTAAATTCTTTCATTATTCATCTTAGTTTTAGTTGTCAAAAAAATAGTTAAACAAAAAAGACCAATAATATGGTCTTTTTTGTTTTTGTAAATTAATCGCGTACAACCCAAGTTTTAACAGTAGCAGTAACTTCGGCATGAATTTTTACTTTTACATCATAAATGCCAAGAGCTTTTATTGGTTCTTCAATCTCAATCTTACGATGGTCGATATCATGACCTTTTTCTTTAAGTGCGTCGGCAATCATTTTAGTTGTAACCGAACCAAAGATTTTTTCGTCTTCGCCTACAGTTACAGGAATTGTTACAGAAACTTTTCCTAATTCTACGCTAAGAGCAGTAGCAAGTTCTAAATTTTTAGCATCTTTTTTAACTGCTTGTTTTTTCTCTTCTTCCAACGCTCTTAAATTACTATTGTTGGCAATAAGGGCAATTTGTCTTGGAAAAAGGAAGTTTCTTGCAAAACCTTCTTTTACATTTACAACATTACCTACTTGACCTAACTGGTTGAAATTTTTTCTTAATATAACTTTCATCTCTTCTCCTCCTATTTAACTGCTTCTGAAACAAAAGGCATAATTGCTATCTGACGTGCACGTTTAATAGCTCTAACTAATTCTCTGTGCTGTTTAGCACTTAATCCAGTAACTCTTTTAGGAATAATTTTACCTTGATCATTCACAAATTTTTGCAATTGTTTTGCATCTTTGTAATCAATATACTCTGTGATTACTCTTCTTGTTTTTTTAGTATTTACTGCTGTTTTTTTTCTTCTAGAGTTTGTTGTTCTCATTTTTTTATTTCCTCAAACTTATTAATCTTCATTTATGAGGTTAGATTCCTCGTTAGTTAAGAATTTATCAAACGAATTATCATCAAAATCTTCACTTTTGCCTAATTCAGATTTTTTTTCATATTCACTATTATTGTGCGAAAGTTTATTAAGAAATTGAATCTTTTTTGCTTTAATCTCAACTATAGTTCTACTTTTGTTATCGTCAGTTTTAAAAGTACGGCTTTGTAATTCGCCATCAATTAAAACTGCATTTCCTTTCTTAAGTCGATTTTTACAGCTTTCAGCCAGTTTATTCCAAGCAACAACACCAACATAGCAAACATCTTCTTGCCATTGGTCGCGGCTATCTTTGAAGCGTCTGTTTACAGCAACATGAAAATTAACAACAGGTGTACGATTAGAAGTTTCTCTAATAGTTGGATCTTTAGTTAAATTTCCGGCAATAACAACACTATTTATTTCTGGCATTTTTAATTCAGCCATTGTATCTTCCTCCAGATATAACGCATCTTATTCTTCGTTTGTATCTTTTTCTTCTTCTTTTACTTCTACAGTTTCAGTTGATTTTTCTTCAACTTTGGCTGGTTCTTCAACTACCACTTCTTTTGGTTTTTCTGCTTCTTCAATCACTTGATTTTTTTTCTTTTCAATAAATTCTAAATCTTTCTTTTCTAGTTTTATTGTAAGGAAGCGGATAACATTTTCGTCGAGACGTAAAGTTCTTTCGTACTTTGAAATGTATTCGCGTGGAGAAGTAAAATGGAGAATAATATAATATCCACTTTTACCTTTTTGAATTGGGTATGCTAAGCGTTTGCGTCCTATTTTTTCCATACCAGAAACTTCAACGCCATTTGCTGACATTTGTTCTTGTAGAGATGAAAGGATTGATTCGATTTGTGAATCTTCAAGAGTAGCATTAAATATAATAACGCTCTCATAATGATTTGACTTCATTAGAGTAAACCTCCCTTTGGTCTTTGGCCTTCCATTTTAATTAGTTTTTATGGAAAGCAGGGTTAATAAAAAATATAACTTACAAATATAACACTATTTAATTAGTGGTGCAATAACAAGAGAAACCACCAGCAATTCAGGGATAAAACTTCAATAGTTCACCGAAGGCAATAAAATCAGCCCGAAAACAGCACGCCAAGTGTCAAGCCCTTTGTAG
>CAMZLW010000072.1 GCA_947311785.1 uncultured Ignavibacteriales bacterium
ATAATAAATTAAAAAAATCCTCTGAAAACACGGCACACCTTTTTTAATGCAAATTTACTAATTCCACAACAATAAGGGTAGAACCATAAAATTATATTGGCGAGGTTCAATCCTCGCCAGCTTATGCAACCCAACTCATTTGTTTTTTTTCTTTCTTTTATCGCTAAACATTGGTGAAGTATATTCGCTATACAAATTAAACAAAAATTCAATGCGTGAGTTATCTGTTGTAAATGGTTGCGGTCGGTAACACAAATCTACAGCTCTATCTAGTTCGTGATGAGCTTTTACCAGTTTTGGTGGCATAGCTATTGGGTCGTATAAATCTGCAAGGCTACTATTTGGAAATTCTTTTCTTATGTCCAAAACTTTTTGAGCTTTTATTTCTACAGCTTTTTTGTTCTTTTTGCTCGGTTCATTTGCCCAAGGATAGTTGTTGTAAACAAGGTCTTTTGAATATCTGAAACGACTTTCTAATCTACCACACGTATATTTAACCCACGCCATATGCATCTTGGACATAAGCACACCAAAATTATAAAGCGTTCCATTTGGAATAGATAGCATTGTATCACTCACAATACTATTTTTATCAAAAAATCCCATTGGAATATATTCTCTTTTTTCGGATGAAACTCTAGGAACGACTATAAACGTTTCTGGTCTGTTTCTATCTCTAAATAAAGTTGGTGTAGTAGCATGGTTCTGTGTTGATGGGGCAACACTCGATAATCTAAATTCCTTTACAGCTTTTACTCTTTCTAAAACTTTTGGCATTCCTCTTAAATCGTGTGGGTCAATATCCACAAGCCACAAACACCATCTCTTTCTATTATTCAAATATTCTCTAGCACTTATAAGAGGCATAAAGAATTTTTCGGAAGCTGGTTCTGTAATTATAAAATTTTCTTTTTCCTCATCAGTAAAAAGTAAATTTCCACCATCCAATGGCATATTGCCAAATACCATTTTAGGCACATCATTTATGGGTTTGCTTTTTCTTGTAACTACAATATCCGTTGCATTTGTAAGATAAGGATTTATGTTTTTTGCAAATAATTCATCAGGATTCCCTTTTACATCGGAATAAGTAAACAATAATTTCTGAGCAACATCAAAGTTTGCAAATCCGATAATAACACAGTAAACAGCTGCTTTCCCCTTTGCTTCATTGCTCCATTTAAAAGTAGTATGAGCAAAATGAATTTTAATATTATAATTATTCAATAATTCATTCCACAAAACACTTACTTGTTCACCTTGTGTTATTGAATTAGTAGAAACAAAGGCAACCTTTATCTTTGTTCCTTTAATATATTGAGATGCTTTCAAATACCAAGCAGAAACATAATCAAGAATTTTACCATTTTTAACTCCATCAAAAATTTCTGCCATTTCTGACCGTTGGTCTCTGTTTAAAAGTTTGGAGCCAACAAAAGGAGGATTTCCAAAAATATAATTAAACTTAGTTTGCTGTTTCTGCTGTTCTTTTATTAAATCCTTTTCATCAATAAAGTTCACATTTTTTGCTTGTATATTGACGTTATTGTAATGTGGTGTTGGTTCTGCAACACGATGGATGTTTACATTATCGGCAGAAAGGTCGTAGAAACTTCCAAAGATTAATGTGTTCCAATCTGTTTTTAGGGCATTTGCATTTACAATTTTTGCAGCCTTTGTAAGAGGCAACCGCACAAAATATTGCCCAAACTCTTCCGAGATTTTCATATTCATTTGATGGTCTATTAACCACATTGCAACTTGGGCAATTCGTGAAGCAAACTCGTCGTATTCAATTCCAAAAAACTGATCAACATCAATCCAAATAATGTTAGAAATATCAAGAACAGCCTCACCATCTTTGTAAAGCTCGCGTAATATTTCAATTTCAAGTAGCCGTAATTCGCGATACGTTATTATTAAAAAGTTTCCGCTACCACAAGCTGGGTCAAGAAATTTAAGAGTTGATAGCTTTTGGTGAAACTCTTGAAGTTTAGGTTTATTAAATTTAACTTTTTCAAACTCTTGCTTAAGTTCATCAAGAAACAGTGGCTTAATAAGTTTAAGAATGTTTTTTTCTGAAGTATAATGAGCTCCTAAATTTCTTCGCTCAATAGGGTTCATTACCGATTGAAATAAAGAGCCAAAAATAGCGGGCGATATTTTACCCCAATCCAAAGCAGAGGCTTCGAGCAAAAGATTACGCATTTTAGAATTGAATGAAGCTATTGGCAAAGCCTCCTCAAAAAGTTTTCCGTTTACATAAGGAAACTGGCTAAGATGCTCATCAAGATTTTTTAACCGCTTTTCTTTTGGAGTATTTAATGCTTGGAAAAATTGAGCTAACCAACCACCCAAATCACTTCCATCTTCGCTAGTTTTTTGCTCAATAAATTCTTTGAATATATCGTTTTCAAAAATTGCTGTATCATCAGCAAACAGAATAAAGAGCAACCTAACAAGATAAACCTCTAACGGATGCCCTTCGTAACCAAACCCTTTTAATTGGTCGTGAAGTTTTCCCATTAGTTCAGCAGCTTTAATATTTACGGGGTCTTCCTCTTGATAAACTCTTTTCTGGTACCCAGCAATAAAGCCAAACAGTTTTACATTTTTATAAAAATCTTTCAGATGAAATTCATGTTCTGTTTTTGCATCAAGGTCAAAAAGTTTAATTCTCGCAAAGTCGGATACTAAAATATATTTTGGTAACTCATAATCCTTAAGCCCAGGGAAGTAGTCTGTAGCTTGCTCAAAAGCTTTCTCTAAATTTTTCCCTTTCGATTTTTGTTCAACAAGTAGAGTTCCTTTCCAAAATAAATCTATAAATCCCTGTTTGTTTCCAAGCTTCTTTACTGGCTCTTCAAAGGTTGCAACTCGTCTGCGAGATATTCCAAACACGTTAAAAAAGTCGTTCCAAAAAGAATCTTTTTCTGCACGCTCTTTTGTTTCATCTGCCCATTCATTCGAAAAGCTTAACGCTCTCTCTTTTATTTCATTCCAACTTAGTGCCATTTTTGTTTCATTTTATTTTAAGAAATATTAACTAAAACATTATTACTTAATCAGCTCTTCCCTTCCCCACTTTTTTAAGTGAGTTGTAATATGCTCAACTACTTGCTTGTGCTGTTCACTTCCGTTGCCAGTTACTTCTAGTGGCTTTCCAAAAGAGAAATGAACTTTTTTATTAGTATCAATTGCACCAAACTCTTTCATTATTTTCCCATTTCCCCAAGCGTCTGTAATCAATGCAATAGGAACCACTGGAACGTTGTTTCGTTTCGCTAATTTAATCCCAAGAGTATTGAAATTACTTTGGTCAAAAACTGGGCTACGAGTTTTTTGTGGAAAAAGAATTATTGAGCGTCCATCTTTTAATCTCTCCTCCCCTTGTTTAAATACTTGTATCAAATCTTCGCGGGCGTTTGCTCTACCAACAATTATTGGAAAACGTGAGCTGTTGATTGGTCCGAAAAGTGGAGTAGTATTTAACTCGTGCTTGGTAACAAATACAACTGGCTTAACAGGATTTATAATACGTGGCAGTGCTATTGTTTCTAACGTACTCATGTGGTTTCCAATAAAAATTGCAGGTCCGTCAAAAGCTGTTAAATTATTCATCCCTTCAATTTCAATTTTTACCCCCACTTTTTCTAACCCATCCATTATCATCACAGATGAATTTACCCAGTTATATCGGTTGTAAATATTTTTTCGTGTAAGTCTATTTGCAAAAAAGAAGATTTTTAACAGATTGGGGAAAAATCTTAACTCAGCTGGAATTATAGATTTCTTCTCCGCATCTTCGGGAGTTTTGTAAGTGTCTTGCTTTGCAATTATTGATGGATACTCTGTAACTATTTTCATTTATTTCTCAGATTTAAATGCTGTTTTTGTTGGTAATGGATTAATAAAATTTAACAAAATTCACAAGATTTTTTACGTGCTAACAGATTCCCCCAAGGGAGCAGGCTGTGTATGAGCATCACGAAATGACAACTACTTTGCTTTCAATATTACAAACTAAAAATAATAGTGGATGGCAAAACCATCCACTACATAATTTAAACTACTTTGTATAACGTAATAAAATAGCTTTAACTAATTTATAAAACTTAGCAGTTGCTGGAATGTTTAATCTTTCATCTGGTGAGTGAGCCCCTTCTATTGTAGGTCCAAATGAAATCATATCAATTCCAGGATATTTTGCACCAAGCAATCCAGTTTCTAACCCTGCATGAATTGCTTTAATTTCTGGTTCAGAATTATTTAATTCTTTATAAACTTCTTTAGAAATTTTTAATAATTCAGAATCCATATTTGGTTGCCATCCAGGATATCCATCACCTGTATCAACTTTTTCTGCACCACCAAGTTCAAAAACAGCCTTAACCATATTTGATATGTGCCACTTTGCACTATCAATTGCACTACGTTGGCTTGTTCCAATTACTAATTGATTATCAATAATATCAATGGTAGCAAGGTTTGTAGAGGTTTCAACTAATCCTGGAATATCAGGACTCATGGCAGAAATTCCATGAGGAACCGACAAAAGAACTTTAATTAAATTTGTAACAAACTCTTTTGTAAATACTTTTTCGTCATTGGAATCTTTTTTATTAAGAACTATTTCCAAACCAGGGTCATTTACATTGAACTCTAATAAAGTATCAGCAATAAATTTATCTGCAATTTCCCTTACTTTATCTTCGTCTGTTGGATTTATCAATATTGTTACTTCCGATTCACGAGGGATGGCATTACGAAGTGAACCACCTGATATTTCTGCTAATTCAAATTCAACTTCTGCCTCAATTCTGTTTAACAACTGTGCCAGCAGACGTATTGCATTTGCCCTACCATTTGCAACATCTAAACCAGAATGACCACCTTTTAAGCCAGTAAGCATAAGTTCGTATGGAACTAAACTTGAATCACTATCTACATATTCCAATTCAAAATAGCCACGAGTATCTTGCCCACCAGAACATCCCACATAAAAAGCTCCATCTTCCTCTGAATCAAGATTAAGCAAAGTTTTTCCTGTAATAAAACCAGGCTTAAGTGCATTAACACCAGTCATACCAGTCTCTTCATCAACTGTGCAAAGTAATTCAAGTGGTCCGTGGGTTACAGATGGGTCAGTAGCAACAGCCATTCCAGCAGCAACACCAATTCCGTTATCGGCACCAAGCGTTGTTCCTTCGGCAGTAATCCAATCGCCATCACGATATATTTTTAAAGGGTCGTTATCAAAATCGTGATCTGTTCCTTTGTTCTTTTCGCACACCATATCAATATGCCCTTGAATAACAATGGTTGGTGCGTTTTCGTAACCAGATGTTGCAGGAACTTTAATAACAATATTGCCTACTTCATCTTCTACAAATTCAAAATTATTTGATGTTGCAAACTCACGCACATGAGCTCTAATTTTTTCTTCTTTTTTTGAAGGATGAGGAACTTGTGTAATTCCATAAAAATATTCCCATACTAATTTGGGTTCTAATCCTTCTATTGCTGCCTTTGACATATATATACTCCTTTTATGTAATGTATTTATTAACTGCTAAAATTAAACATCTTATAAATTTCAAAAGAACCAGACAGGTCATTGCGAAACTCAAGTTTTTACGAGTTGAAGCAATCTAATAAAAGTAGCAATAATATCTTTGTGCCGTTTGCTTCAAAAAAAATGCTTAACAGACATTTAATTTAACACTTCTACTTATGCTAAATTTTAACTATGCCGAATATTTAAAATATCACCATCCTTAACTATGTATTGCTTCCCTTCCAATCTCCATACCCCTGCTTCTTTGCATTTGCTAAAAGAACCATGAGTAATAAAGTCATCGTAATGCACAACTTCTGCACGAATAAATTTGTTATAAAAATCTGTGTGAATAACTCCAGCAGAATCTTGAGCTGTATAATTTTTTTTAATCGTCCAAGCACGGTTTTCATCTTCCCCAACAGTAAAGAACGATTGAAGTCCAAGTTTTTTGTATGCAGAATTTAAAATTTTTGCAAGAGCCGATTCTTTAATTCCATAATCTTCCATAAATGTTGCTCTATCTTCCTCGTCCATTGTTGAAAGTTCATATTCAATTTTCCCAAAAAATGGGACTATTGTTTCGTCCTTATTTGGTAGGCCTTCTCGTATTTTATTTAAAATTTCGTCAACATTATCAATTGAATTTTCATCAAAATTAACTCCAATAAGTAATGGCTTCATTGAAAGTAATTGGTATCCAGAAAGAGCTTTTAGCTCGTCATCACTTAATTCCAATGTACGTAATGGCTTTTCTTCTTCAACATGTGCATAGCACTTTTCGATAATTGGCAATTCTTTTTTTGCCTTCTCATCTTTTATTTTCATTATATCTTTTTTCAGTTTTTCAATTCTGCCATCCAAGAATGCTAAATCGTAAAATATAAATTCATTTTCTAAAAATTCAATATCTCTTACAGGGTCAACGGTATTCATTGGATGAGCAACTGCACCATCTACAAACTGACGCACAATATATAATAGTGCATCATTGTTTTTTACATTATTCAAAAATTGAGTTGTAATTTTAACTTTGCCATCATCCGACATTTTTAAGCCAGGTGTGTCAAAAATTTCAATTGTAGCATTAACAATTTTTTTGGGATTAAACATTTCATTTAATTTATCTAATCTTGTATCAGGCACTTTTACAACTTCAATTGTTGCTTCCTCTTTGCCCATCTGGCTTTCATCTTTTTCAATTCCGGCAATTGTATTAAATAATGTTGTTTTACCAGAGTACTGCAATCCCACTAAACCTATCTGCATAATATCATCCTAATTATATAACTTCCAAAAAATTACTAATTCTAAAATTATTCTGAAAGAATTTGCGTGTGTAAAGCTATCTCTTCAAGTATTGATGTTACGTTTAAGCATGCGGGCAAATCGCCTGTAAAAACAAGAGCCTTGCCTTTTACATGTACTTCAAATGCAAAACTACGAGCCTCTTTAAATGAACATCCAACAGCTTTAATTAGTTGCACTATTACTTCATCAAAACTATGTATTTCATCGTTAAAAAGAAGAACTTTAAATGGTAATCCAACAGATGTTTTCTCTTCTTCCTGAGTTTTTACTATTCCTTCAAACTGGCTTTCGTCCACGTATTCTTTCCAAATATTTACTCTCAAAAGGTATTAAATTACTATGAATAAAGGAAAAATTAGTTATATTTTATTATTGAACTTTTAGTAAAATTTTTAGGGAGTAAAAATGAAAATAGTGGTTTGTGTGAACCATGTTCCTGATACTGCAACCAAAATTAATATAGCTTCAGATAAGAAAAGCATCGACAATACTGGGGTTACGTTTGTGATAAACCCATATGATGAATTTGCAATTGAAGAAGCGTTAAAAACAAAAGAAATTTTTGGTGGAGAAGTTGTAGCCCTTAGTTTAGGGACAGAGGCTAACAAAGAGACAATAAAAAAAACATTAGCAATGGGTGCTGATAGTGCTGTATTATTGAGAACTGATTTAGAACTCGATTCACTTGTTGTTGCAAGAGCATTAGCCAATGAAATTAAAAATATTGAACCCGAATTAGTTTTTATGGGTAAACAATCTGTTGATTACGATAGCTCAATAATGGGGCAGCTAGTTGCAAATATTTTAGATTACAATATTGTTTCTACGGCAACTTCATTTAATTTGGATGGAAATAAAATAATAGCCGAGCGTGAAATTGAAGGTGGAAAGGAAACTATTGAGACCTCGCTACCTGCTGTTATTACTGCACAAAAAGGATTAAACGAGCCAAGGTATGCGTCATTAAAGGGCATTATGGTTGCCAAGCGAAAAGTAATTGAAGAGAAAGAAATTAAAGTTGCCGAAAATACGGTAACCATTGTAGAAATGAAAAAACCAATTGCAAAAGAAGCTGGTAAAATAATTGGGGATGATGCGAGTGCGGTTCCAGAATTGGTTCGTTTATTAAAAGAAGAAGCTAAAGTTATTTAGGAGTTTAGAATGGCAAATAAAATTATAGCCTTTGTTGAGCAAAGAGATGGCGAAATAAAAAAATCGTCATTAGAAGTACTTAAGCAAGGAGCAGTAATTGCAACAGATACAAACACCAGTATTGAAGCGGTTATAATAGGTAATGAAATTAATAACCTTGATGATATAGGCAAATATGGAGTTTCAAAAATTACACATCTTAAAAACAGTGAGTTAGCAAATTATTCTGTTTCTGCATACACAGCTTTACTACTAAGTTTTGCAGAGGAATCGGAGGCAAATATATTTCTATTTGCAAATACAGCTATGGGCAACGACCTTGCACCTGCACTTGCAATAAAACTTAATTGTGGAATTGTTGTTGACTGTATTGAGTTAGAAGTTGAGGATAATCAACTTGTAGCTACAAGACCTGTCTATGCTGGCAAGGCATTAACAGTTGTAAAATCAAATTCCGAAAAAACTATTTTCACTCTTAGACCAAATGTATTTACCATTGGCAATATTTCCGATGAACGTGCTGAGGTGATTGTAAAAGACATTGCAGAAGTAAATTTAACCAACAAGGTAATTTCTGTTGCAAAGGTAGAAGGCAAACTAGATGTTACTGAAGCTGATATTATTGTTTCGGGCGGACGTGGATTGAAAGCCCCAGAAAATTTTGGAATGATTGAAGAAGTAGCTTCGTTACTTGGGGCTGCTACTGGTGCATCGCGTGCTGCAGTTGATGCTGGGTGGCGACCACATAGCGAACAAGTTGGACAAACTGGGAAAACTGTTTCGCCAAATCTGTATATTGCCGTTGGAATTTCTGGTGCAATACAACATCTTGCTGGAATGCAATCGTCAAAATACATTGTTGCAATAAATAAAGATAAAGATGCACCAATTTTTGGTGTAGCAGATTATGGAATTGCTGGAGACGCTTTTGAAATTGTTCCAGCATTAATTGAAGAGTTAAAGAAAAAATAATTATGGATAAAGTACAAGTTGAAATATTAGGTTTATCATCAAGCCCTTCTGCTGGAGGGGCTTATGCCCTATTGCTTAGGGAAGTTTACGGGCAAAGACGCCTACCAATAATAATTGGACAGTTTGAAGCACAAGCAATTGCATTAGAAATGGAAGGGATAAAGCCACCTCGTCCGCTTACACACGATTTGCTAAAAACTTTTGTAGATAATCTTGGTGGAACTGTATTAGAAATTTATATTAGTGAGTTAAGAGATAATACTTTTTATGCCGATATAATAATTGATGTTTCCTCCCTTAAAAATAGTATTGATGCAAGACCAAGCGATGCAATAGCTTTGGCAGTAAGAGCATCTGTTCCTATCTTTGTTTCCGAATCGGTAATGAAATTGGCTTCCTTTATACCATCACGAAATGAAGTTAGAGATGAGTTTTCTAAAGCAACAGAAAAAACTTTTACTAAACGAATAGATGCAGAGACAAAAAGTGCGTCGTTGCAAGACCAGTTACGCGAAGCAATTGAAAAAGAAGATTACGAAAGAGCTGCTAAGTTAAGGGATGAAATAGATAGTATTAATAGTGCAAATAATTAATTAAAAACTACCTTTCCAATTTCGCATTCTAAACACTTGTTTTTAGAACAATAATTTCTATATAACTCAATCATACCTTGAGCATATATTGTATTCTTTTGTAAATTAAGAACTCCAAGATTGCTAGAAACTTCTCTTGTAATCTTATTATCATCTCGTTGTTCATATACGTTGTAAATTTGTAATATTTTTTTTGATAATTCCTTTTTGCCAAACACATTAAAGTAAACCATAAAAAATGGTAGAATAATATTTACCATAATTTCATCTGCCCGCGAGAAACCTATAAAATATTTTATTTCATTTTTTGCAGGTTGATCAAAAATATAATGTTTTTTCCAAAATCCGTGCGATTTGATAATTAGTAGTGAGCGTATTGAATTAATTAAAACTGATATTTTTCTAATCTCTTCAATTTTTTTAATTATAATGCCAATCAAATTTCTATTGAGTATCAACTCTAAATATTGGATGCCCCCCATAATACGGATAGTAGGAAAATTTTGCGGACGGATTCTAAAGAAGTGCCAATCTGTTTCGCTAAATCTTTCTCCATCATACTTTTTACTTAGTGGCTCCCATTCGGTAGCAAGCTTGTTAGTGTATTCCGATACTTCTTCCTTTGGTAAATTTTTAACCTCTGGCATCATTCCAGAAACATTAAAAAATAAAGATTCCATTTCAATAGAATTACTATTAGAAATATTACCATTAATAAAATTAACATTAATAGATTGAGCCAGTTTCTTCATTATCTCTTTATTTTGACTGTAGCCAAGGGCTTCAAATAATAATTCATATAAAAGCTGTTGCCATAAATTTTTATTTTTGAAATCTTTACTCGAAAATTCTTTTTTTGCAAACTCAGGATGCATACTATATTTAATTGTAGGTTCATTAATTCTAAATTCAAAAATGTATGATAATTCTTTCAATCGTTTGTAAATTCTATCACATTTTTTGCTAAAACGTGCTACACCTAATTTTGCAATAAATCTTTTCTTCTCGGCAACTTCAACTACATCCGACATCGAAGCACACCTAATAAAAGTCTTTTGATTATCATTTTTTATTTGAATTTCTGTATTGGCCTTATCAAACAAGCTCCTCTTTACAAAGCGTTCTATAGTTAGTGTTGGAACTTTTCGCCCATCTTTAGTATAAATGTAGTGGTGATTGTTTTTATTGGTTAATGAGACATGCAGAATTACTTTATTATACTTTGAATCTATATTATGCCCATGGGATTTCCAATTATTATAATCGCTATCAATTTCTACATCACCAACATAAACAAGATTGCCTATCCGCAAGCGTGCATTTTTGAAATCTGGACCAGATGCTGAAACGTTTCTATCTCCGTGAGAAAGGACAGAAACAATATCACCAGCTTGAGTTTTAAGAGTAGAGGTAAATGATTGTTTCATCCAAATATTTTGGAGTTCATTTTCACTTATATCTTTAGGCTTTCTCATTAAGTCCTCAACTTAATTGCAAAATCTAATAACAAAATAGATGAAATAAGAAATGTTTGACCTTATACAACATGTCGCTTATGTTTTTATTTATACTTTAAATTGCTTGCTTCATCGGAAGTTCAGTCCCAAAGCACAACATTTTTAATAGTCAGCAAAAAACATTTATCGGAGTAGTAAAATTTAATCATTTTCTAGGTCTATTGTTAAATTTAACATTACTCTTATCAATTCATGAACAAAATTTATTTTGGCAAACTAACTTTAAACTCGGCTCCCTCACCTTTTTTACTTTCAACAAATATTTCGCCACCTAGCATTTCGGTAATTTTTTTAGCAATTGATAACCCTAACCCAGTAGAGTTTTCTCCTGCAGTTGGTGTAGCAGATAATTTAGCAAATTTTTTAAATAATTTCTGTTTATCATCTTCGCTTAAACCTGTACCATTATCCTTTACAGCAATACTTACCACTTCACTTTCGTTATAAATACATACATCTATTTTTTCTCCAAGTGGCGAAAATTTAATTGCATTAGAAATTAAATTATCTAGGACTTGTGAAATCAAATTACCATCTGTTACAAGTTGAACATCGTTTTCCAAGGCGGTAAAACTAATGGTAATATTTTTTTTAGAAGCTGTTTCATGGTTTTGAGAAATTAATGTTTCAACAATTTCGTTTATTGAAACCTCTGCATATTTTATATCTACACGCCCTTCCTCAATTTTATTAATATCAAGTAACCTAGTAATTATTTCAAACATTCTTTCGGACGATTCAACAATAGTATTTGCAAAATCTGCTCTCACTTCTTTGGTTAGTGTATCATCATTTTTAATAACTTCACCAAATCCCTTTATGGCAACCAACGGATTTTTGAGATCGTGTGCTGCAATACCAAGGAATTCATTTTTTTCATTATTTAACTCAAGAACTTTTAGATACGACTTTTGTAAATCTTCATTAGTTTCGTTTAATTTTTTTGTTCGCTCAACTACTTTGTTTTCCAATGTTTTGCTGTACTCTTCAAGTTCTACATTCTGGTTCTCAATTTTAGCAAAACTACTTTTAATTGATTTACTCATAGATTCCATAGTGGTACCAAGGGTTCCAATAGAATCATCAAGTTTGTAATCAACTTTTATATCATAATTTCCTTCAGAAATTTCTTTTGCCTTATCAACCAAATGATTTATTGGTTTTCGAATAATCGAGGTAATAAAAAGTCCAGTAATCAACGCCAAAGAAATTCCAACCATAATCCAAATATTCATTGTTGATTTCATTTCGCTTACAAACGAGTATGCTCTATCGTAGTTTTCTATTGCAATAACAACCCATTTTACATTTTTAGTAAAACTAATTGAAACAACATATTTTTTACTCTCGGTTAGATAATTGGAAACTTGAGAAACTCTTCCATTGCCTTTTAGCATAGCAACTGCATCACTTAAAATATCTCCAGTTGGTAGTGGATTATTGCTATCAAAAATAAGTTCTCCCTCTACATTTGAAATAACAATTGAACCAATTCCATTATACGATGGATTTTTGAGGCGTTCTTGCAACGATGATAAATCAATAACGGATACCAAGTATGCTTTAGGTGCATCTTTAAGATGTACATCCAAAATAGAATAGACAAACCATTTCTTTAATGATTTTATGTATATCGGATTTCCAAAAAAGTTTTTCCCCTTTACCAAAATATTAGCAACATTTTCTTTGTTAGAAATTAATTTTAATAGCTCACTACTTTTTTCAGAATCCAAGCTATCTATGTACTCTTTATTACTACTAAATGCTGTTGAAAATCCAGTTTTCTCTTCAAATAAAAGAGAAATTGAGACCAATTCATCGATGCTACTAACTGCAGAAACAACCATTGCAATTTTTTCATTAGCTCCTAAATCATCATTTTCAATACTTTTTTTTATCAAGTATTGTTTCTCAATTTGATTAACAAAAAAAAGATTAATCTCATTTGAAATATTATTAGAAATATTTGCAAGTTGCATATTTACACTTTGAGTAAGCTCTTGCTCAGTTTTATCAATTAACCTTAACCCAATAATCAATGCAGGCAACGTTGTAAGAATAATTGTAAACATTATTAATTTATATTGCCATTTAAGTTTAAACTCTACTTTATCTTTCATTTTTAAAATTACTTAAAATTGTTTTCAATAATTGATTGAAAAATAGCTATTTTGGGTTTCATTTTCACATTTTTCTTTTTATAGGATTTTTTTGAAATTTCTATGGATTTACTATGTATAACATCATAATTGCCGACGACCATCAGGTTATTAGAGAAGGAATTAAAAGAATTATTAATACCGAAATTGACCTTAAAGTAACTGCAGAGGTTGAAACTGGAGAAGCACTTTTAAACAAAATATCAAAAGAGAAATTTGATATTGTTATTCTCGACGTTGGCTTACCTGGAAGAAGTGGAATTGAAATTTTGAGCGACCTTAGAAAATTTGAGCCTAAACTTCCTGTATTAATTTTTAGCATGCAACCCGAAGAGCGAATTTCTATTAGAGCTATAAAGGCTGGGGCAAACGCATACTTATCTAAAAATGCACCAGCAGACGAATTACTAAAAGCTCTTAGAACTATTGTAACTGGCAGAAAATACATTACACCAGAAGTTGCTGAAAAATTAGCTGAATCAATTGATGATAATTACAGCGAATCGCCTCATAATAGACTTTCAAATAGAGAATTTGAAATTATGTGCTTAATTGCACGGGGAAAATCAATTAAGGAAATTGCTACATCAAAATCGATAAGTGCAAATACTGTTAACACCTACAGAGCACGAATTTTAAGCAAGATGAATTTTAGCAATAATATGGAACTTGCTTATTATGTAATTCAAAATAAATTAATTGCATAAAACTATTGTCGCTATCTGCAACTTCTGTTTTAAACTAGCCTAAAATTTCATGCACATTGTACTATTAAATAGACGGCAATAGAACGATATTTATTATTTCAATTAAATATGCTGTCATTCCAGTTTGTGTTCTTTGCAAAACTGGAATCTCTTTCTATTGTTGGAGATCCCGGTCTTGGCAACAAAAAAAGTTACCAAACCAGAATGATATCTTTTTCCTTTTAATTACCGTTGGGTTAATAAGAATACTTAATTATGAATATTGAACAGACATTTTATGATATGAATAATCGCTAGCCCTCGAATTTACTACTGAATATCGTAAATCAGAGTTTTGATAATTATTACTCATAATTTCTTCTCTATAAAACTCATATCCACCTTGATAATCATTCATATTATCTAGAACCAATTCTTCTTCTGGAATAATAAATAAATTTGGTTCTTCTACTATTGAATTACTATAAACAATTTCATCGTTTTTCAATAAATTTTCATTTTCTGATTTGTCTAGGATTGGTAAAATCCCCTCTGATACGGAATTGCCATCTACAGCATAAATACTCTTGCTCCTATTCCTTTTGCAAACCGACATTTTTGAACAAGCTAATGAAATAATTAAAACTAGTGCTAACAAAGTAAAAACAATTAGCATCGAACTATAAATAATTTGTGTGAGGTCCATTTTTTCCACGCAATTTGTTAATTAAAATATGTAATCACTTAAGTTCAACAACTATACCACTTTGTCTTTTGCTCATTTTTTAGCTGTTTGCATCATATTTCCCATTTTATTTTGAATCATATTGAGAGTAAATCTCAATTAATCTGTTATCAGAAAGTGTCTCAAATATGTAAAATCTGTTGATGGAAAAATTCATAAAATTAGGGGATTCAACTAATATTTCTGCTCAAATGAAAATATATTTTATGCTTTTCTATCTATGGAGGATTTACGAAAATATGCAATCTCATCTATTTTATAGCCAATTCAAAACGAAGGAGGGAACTTAAGCTCATAAAAAATAAAATCTTTAGATTTTAATTTTTAAAAAAGTTCTTAATTAAGGATTTTTGTAACGGCTTTAGTTTTGCAACTTGTAGTACTTTTTACCACAAGATTATAATAGTACTTATTACATAATATTCACAATATCTACTCTATCCATTTTTTTTAAAATCACCTATACTTGTTATAGGTAAAAATTAGGATTTATTATGATGACATTAAGTAAAAAATTATCTAAACATACTACTAATAGTGTAGGTAGATATACTATTATTAATCCAAGCCCAAAATTGGACGAAAAGATTTGTGTAATTAGTGACTCTGCTGTAATTAAGGAAGGAATTTCTAGCATTTTTCAGCAAGAACTAAATATTAAAGAGATAACTCTTACTTCTAAAAATAATTTTATTGAAAAGCACACTAACACAAATTTTAGAATTATAATTACTGATATCGATTTTATTGATGGTTGTGATACTAACTTTATAGAACAAATTAGATCCGTTTTACCCAATTCCAAAATTATAGTTTATACAAGCCCAAAGAACAGAAATCAAAGAATTAAAGCATTGGAATATGGTTCTGATTTTTTCATTTATTTTGATGACGATTTTAAATTGTTAGAGTTTATTGTGAAAAGAATAATTACAGGTTTAGTGAATAAAAACTAGATAAATTTGATGGATCTGCTACAGATTCAACCAGCCTCAAAATTTATCTACAAATTTAACTGAATAGGTAATAATGCAATACTCACCAATTTAAAAATACAATGCCTCTCAAATTGAGAGGCATTTTTAACATTCACTAACTCAAATTATTTTTATCCAAAAAGTGTTTGAGCTTCGTTATAAGTCTCATCATCAACAGTTTTAAGTGTACCAACAGCTTCATCAAGCGATACAGAAACTATTTTAGTTCCACGCAAAGCTGTCATTTTACCAAAATCTCCTGCTTCAACTAATTCTGCTGCTTTAATTCCAAATCTACTTCCAAGCACTCTATCGTATGCAGTTGGAGTTCCGCCACGTTGAATATGACCAAGAACCACAGCTCTTGTTTCAAAACCAGTCTCTTTTTCAATAGCATCAGCAACAATATTACCAACACCACCTAAGGCAACATGACCAAAGGAATCTTTTTTAAGATTTTGAAGAACTAAGGAACTATCCTCATCGCTTTCGGTTGTAACCTTTGCACCTTCAGATGCAACAACAATACTAAAAGTTTTGCCTCTATCATGGCGTTGTTTAAGCACAGCGGCAATTTCTTTAATTGTAGTGGGCTTTTCAGGAATTAAAGTAATATCTGCACCACCAGCAAGCCCTGAATGAAGTGCAATCCAACCAGCATGTCTTCCCATAACTTCAACCACAAGCACTCTGTTGTGAGATTCCGCAGTTGTGTGCAATCTATCAATAGCCTCGGTTGCAATATTTATTGCAGTATCAAATCCAAAGGTGTAATCTGTTCCACTTAAATCGTTATCAATTGTTTTAGGAACACCAATTACATTTATTCCATCTTTATATAATTTTGCAGCAACGCCAAGTGTATCTTCACCACCAATAGCAATTAAAGCATCTAAACCCATTGCTTTATAATTTTCTATTGCTTGTTGATAATAATTTTTTCCTTCTTCGTAAAGGTTGGTTCGTGATGACCCAAGTATTGTTCCACCTCTGTGAAGAATTCCAGAAATTGCTTCGTGATCTAAAGTGTAATGGTTTTTATCAAGCAAGCCTCTCCAGCCATTTTTGATACCAACTACTTCGTGACCCAGTAATAACGCTTTACGAACTGCACCGCGTATCACTGCATTCAACCCAGGACAGTCGCCCCCACCAGTTAAAACACCTATTTTCATTTTAATTCCTTTTGTTTTAAATAATTAAATAATTGTTAATTTTGCAAATTTTGTTAGAAGATGCTTCGTGCCAAGCTCTTCAAACGCAATGCTTATTTTTTGACTGTCTCCAATACCATTTATTGCAAGTATTTTTCCTTCACCAAATTTTTCGTGGGTAACTCTGCTACCAACCCTTAGCGAGCGTCTTTCTTGATCAAAATCATCAAAATCCTCTTGATATAACTCATCGTAATATGCTCGTCTTCGTCTCGAAGAAGTTTTTCTAACGCCACTATTTAATTCTTTTATTGTAGTTGGGTCAATTTCACCAATAAATCTAGATACATCTTGATAAGCAACCTCACCAAATCTATATCGTGAACGTGCGTATGAAAGAATTACTTTTCTTTCTGCTCGTGTAACAGCAACATAAAATAATCTTCGTTCTTCTTCAATCTGTGAATCGGAATCGAATTTTTTATTAAGTGGGAAAATATCTTCTTCACATCCAGAAATAAATATAACAGGGAACTCTAACCCTTTAGAGCTATGAATAGTCATTAAAGTAACAAAATTTTCATCTTCCTCGTAGGCATCTGCCCCAGATATTAAAGATACATCTGCTAAGAAATCATCAATTGTTGCACCTTTTTTCTCTTTAGAAAACTCAGCAATGCTATTTATCAATTCTTGAACATTATCATATCTTTGGCGAGAATCGGCAGTGTTTTCTTCTTTGTACATTTTAAGAATACCAAGCTCATCTATCAACGCCGAAGTTAATTCTGTTAAAGATAGTTTCGATTTCAAATCGATATATTTATCAAGTAAAATTTTAAAATGCTTAACATTTTTTTGGATTCTTTCTTTCACTTCAATTACTTCAAAAATACGAGCCATTGTGGTGTAAAAAGATAAATCGAACTTACGTGCAAAGGCAGTCATTTTTGTAATTGAAGTATTACCAATACCACGTTGAGGAAAGTTCATAATTCTTAGTAAACTCTCTTCGTCATTTTGATTTGCCAAAACACGAAGGTAGGCAACAATATCTTTTACTTCTTTTCGTCTGTAAAACTCAATGCCACCAATAATTTTATATGGAAGTTTTTCTCTTCGTAATGCTTCTTCCAATGCTCTCGACTGAGAATTTATTCTGTACAAAACAGCAACATCTTTTAGAGATATTTTTTTTGAGGAAATTTCTTTTTTAATTTGTTTTGCAATTTGGAAAGCTTCATCTTTTTCATCTGTGCATCTAAGAACCGATAACATTTCGCCATCTTCATTTTCAGTCCAAAGAGTTTTTTCAATTTGTCCAGGATTATTGGCAATAACCGAACCAGCAGCTTTTAATATCCGTTTTGTAGAACGATAATTTTGCTCTAATCTGAACACCTCAACTTTAGGGAAATCTTTTTCGAAGTTAAGCATATTTTCAAGTTCTGCACCTCTCCAGCCGTAGATGGATTGTGCATCATCACCAACAACACAAAGTTTTGTTCTACCAGTTACAAGTAATTTAATAATTTCGTACTGGGCTTTGTTTGTATCCTGAAACTCATCAACAAGAACGTATTTGAATTCTTTTTTATATTTAGCTAAAATTCTTTGGTGATTATTAAATAATTGAATAGGCTTAAGAAGCAAGTCATCAAAATCCATAGAATTATTTGCAAATAATCGGGTATTATACTCTGTATAAACTTGAGCTAATTTTTTTTCGCTTGGTGTACTTGCATGAAATTTGGCAAATTCTTCTGGGAGAATCATCTTATTTTTTAACGAACTAATCATATGCTGTACTGCAGAAGCTGATTTATCGTCGATGGAAACATTTAATGCTACCAAAATATTACTAACAAGAGCAACTGAATCTTCTCTATCGTAGATAGAAAAATTTACTTTATAATTCAAACTTTCAGCTTCAACCCGTAAAATACGTGCTAAAATTGAGTGAAAAGTACCCATCCAAAGTTGTTTAGATTTTGTAACGCCAATCATATCTTTAATGCGCCCTTTCATCTCTTTGGCAGCTTTATTTGTAAATGTTAAAGATAAAATATTGGAAGGACTAAAACCCTCTTCAATTAAATATGCAATTTTATGTGTAAGTACTTTTGTTTTTCCTGAACCAGCACCAGCAACAATTAAGTGTGGACCCGAATTATATTCAACGGCTGCAAGTTGAGCTTCATTTAAACCTTTTAATGATTTTTTTGGCATACTATGATTCTTTTTATTGTGAAAAAATTATTTAACTTCATTTAATCCGACGGCAATAAACAGACATCGCTTTGCGGATGTTTTTGTCATTCCATAATGCTTTTACACAGCCTGCCCTTTGTAGGAATCTTAGTTCCCGATAAGAACATTTGGAAATGCAGTGCATTGAGTTTTCCGAAATGACAAACAGTGTTATAGTGATTTATTACCACCGTATTAACAACTAAATTTTTCTACTTATTTCAGCAAAAAAAATAATTGTAAAAATTGAATTTGCAAAATTAGGCAAATCATCAAAGGAATCAAAATTATGCTAAATATTTGTTGCACATTTATTTTTTTGTAGTGGATGTGAATGCCAATCCACTACGCAGTTTTTACAATATGCTCTACGCTAACTTACATATCGATTTATAAAGAGCTTGAGTTCCCTCTTTTCCCTCTCCGTTTGCCTGATTACTTTTGTACAACTGATGCACGTATGTAAGTGCAGGCAAAGGTAAGTGCAATTCGTCAGCAGCTTCAATTACTAAGCGTAAATCTTTTTGTTGAAGGTCAATCATAAAGCCTGGAGCAAAATCATTATCTACCATTTTGGGTCCAAGATTGGATAACTGCCACGAACCAGCCGCACCACCTTTTGTAGCTTCAACCATTGTGTGTGCATCCAATCCAGATTTTTGAGCAAATAGTATAGCTTCGCCAACAGCCATATTTGTAACAGATACTAATATTTGATTGCATAGTTTTGTTGTTTGCCCCATACCGTTTGTGCCACAATGAGTAATTGATTTTCCCATCGCTTCAAATATTGGTCGGCACCTATTTAATGTTTCCAAATTGCCCCCAACCATAATTGAAAGAGTTCCATTAATAGCTCCAACATCACCACCACTAACGGGAGCATCTAGCATTTCAACATTTTTTGCCTTTAACTTTTCTGCAATATTTTTAGTTACCGAAGGTGAAATTGTACTCATATCAATTACAACACTTCCCTCTTTTACTCCTGCATCAACACCATTTTTACCCAAAATTACATCTTTAACATCAGGTGTATCTGAAACTATTGTAATAATAATATCTGAATTTTCTGCAACCTCTTTGGGTGAACTCGCTGCTTCACCACCAGCTTTAACAATTGCTTCAACCTTCTCCTTTGTTCTATTATATGCAACAACAACAAATCCAGCTTTTAATAAGTTTAACGCCATTGGTTTACCCATTATTCCTAATCCAACAAATCCTATTTTCTCCATTTCAACTCCAATTATCTAAATTGCCTAAATTCCTTTTTTGTAAAAATAATATAATTCAAGGAATTAAATTATAAATTATTGTGTTATAATAATTCCATTTGTAAATTGCACCCAAATTTCTAAAAATAAAGGATATAGTATGACTGTTGAAAATGATAAAGTAGTTTTAATGAATTACACACTAACAAACGATGCTGGTGATGTTTTGGATACTTCGGATGGGCGTGAGCCTTTAGCTTATATTCAAGGCTATCAAAACATTATACCAGGCTTAGAAAAAGAGATGGCTGGTAAAAAAGTTGGAGAAAAATTTAAAGCAGTTGTTCAACCAGAAGAAGGCTACGGAAATTTTAACCCTGCGTTAGTTCAAGTAGTTGAAAAAGAGATGTTCAAAGATGTTGAAGTTTTAGAAATTGGAATGCAGTTTCAAGCACAGTTACAACATGGTCCTGTAATTATGACAATTACAAAAATAGATGGCGATAAAATTACTGTTGATGGAAACCATGCACTTGCCGATCAGGTATTAACTTTTGATGTGGAAGTAATGGAAATACGTGATGCTACTGCAGAAGAATTAGAACACAGACATGTTCACGGAGTTGGTGGGCATCATCACTAAAAATATTACAACAATTGTAATAAATTATTTTATTCCGAAGCAATCCTAAACAGATTGCTTCGGATAAAACCTTAGCAACAACTATATCTCTTTATCCCCAGTTATACAATAAAATTGAAAAAAAAGCCCATAGTTAAAATCATCAATACAGAAGACGACATGCCCCGCCCTAGTTGGAACAATGCTCTTAACTTAATGAATTACTGATGTTTAAATGTGGGCGTAGCAAAATTGAATTGATACCCCAAAACTTTGTGGCATTAATTACAAAAAGTGGAGCAAATTTATTCATAAATATTTGGTGCTTTCTAAATTAAGTTTTCATATTTGAAAGCAAATATCAAAAAAGTTAACAATTTATAACCTTAAACTATGCTCGCTATTTTTCCCCTTGCATAAAATTTTATAATTATATAGTTTAAACCTAACTAAAAAAAGATGGTAATTAATTACAAGAGGTAGTTTTGAACAGAGGCACCAAAATATTTTACAACCAAAGCCAACACACCAATATTTTTCTTGACATTAATTCACAAAACTATTTTTTTTCGCTATAAATTTATTCCTTTTAAAAGAGAACATTTCTTTTCTCTTTATTCCAAATATTTTATCTTTCCATTATTCCATTTTTAATAATGAGGCAACCAAATGAAAAAAAATAATTCAAAATTATTAATGTATAAAACTATACTTGTTATAACTGGTTCTAATGTTTTTGGGGAAAGAACTGATTTGACAAATATTAAACTTACAACTAAATCTATTTTACGGAGGTAAAAGCAAAAAAATTAAAAGAACCCTCGGTGCGGGTGGCACCGAGGATATAAGCAAACAAAAATAGGTATGCTAACCTTTTCAGTCTTGCGAACTGAAAAATAATTCTGTTTGCACTACAAAAGTAACTATTTCCGCCCAAAATTACTTAAAAATATAGGTGGTAAAATGAAACAATTAACATTGTAGGTTCTACCCTTATTGTTGTGGGTAAAGGTCTAAGTTCCCATGGAAAAATAGTATGGCACTTCTAAAATTCTTAAAAGTTCTATAACCTCTACCAACAGATTTCACTTCTTGAATTTTTCCATTTAA
>CAMZLW010000073.1 GCA_947311785.1 uncultured Ignavibacteriales bacterium
ATGATGAGTATTGATGTTGTCGAATTCGATCTATAAATTTTTCTGTTAGTCTGTAGTCCTCTTTTTTGAAAATTTATTGCTGACTTTTTGGAGGGAACTCATATGTTTAATAATATAAATCTATATTTGGTTGGTGGATTAAATGTTCACGAAAATTTTGGAGAGGGACATAATTTTGTAACGGTTTATAGCAATACTTTTATTCTTCCTACTATTTCGGTTGGCTATCAAATAAGTAAAACTTTAGGCGTTTTAATTAGCTATTATAATCCAATTGAAAAGTATAAACTTTTTGAAGAAGCAACGTTGGACGAAGGGGGAATGGATAATCTTCAAATATACACCGGAAATTTAATAGGTGTTATTGCCATAGGGGTTGATTGGACTTTCTAATAATAGAATCCTTTGTATAATTCCCCAAAGGTTGTGTTATGTTATATGTTTACTCGGATTTTTTTTAGTATTATTAAGCCAAACTAAAAATCTACACCAATTGAGAAATAATATTTGGGTTTCGAAAATCCATGAAAGTCGTATGCCCAAGCTACATCAAAACGGAGTAAGAAAAAGAGGATATAAGACCTTGCACCAAAGCCAGTTCCAACCAGCATCCCTTTAGAATAGTCGTCATATTTTTGTTGGAAATTTATTTCTAGTTCTTCGTTCTTTGTCCATGCTGTACCAACATCAACAAATGCAGTTCCAATAACATTTTGGAAAAATATAGGAATTATTGGTCCGGCAAGTAAATACCTAATTATTGGCATTCTTAATTCCAAATTTATAAGCATATATTTTGTTCCAATTTGCTGAGCATAATTGTAACCACGCAGAGGCATTGCTGGGGATAGGAATGCAAAATCGGAAGCATTTTCGATAGGCACAGAGCCAGTTGTAAAAGTTCTGTTAATCCAATTATCTGTTCCGCCAAGCATAAAGCGTTGAGGATTATGCCCACCAGAGTATCCACCAGAAAATCGGAAAACAACGGAATTATCGTACATAAATCTTATATATTTTCTATAATCCCAAGTAACCGAGTAGAAACTTTTACGTGGATCGTCAAAGCCAAGATTTCCAAAAATTGTGGCTTTGTATCTTGTGCCTTGAATAGGGGAGTAGTAACCCCACATTGTGTTATCGTGAACAAAACTTACCGAAGGAATTGAGTAAAATATTTTTTCCATTGGCTCTGCAAAATTTTCTAAATTTTCGGAGGAAGTTAAAATTTCACTTAGTGCCACATCAAATCGGTTAAATTTGCTAATAGGAAAACTTGCAGAAACAGTTCCGCCATAATTTCTAAAACGGAAAAGATTGTAATAAGGTCCACGGTTTAAATAAACAAAACGTGCAGTGTGAAAAGCCTCAACGCCAATGTTTACTCTTTTTGCAAGATAGTAATACGAAAGTCCGTAATCGCTATTTTTTAAATCAACTTGAAACCCTGTAACTCCAATTAAACGATGGTTGCCAAGCATATCGCTAAAGGATAGAACAGTTGTTCCAACCAAGCCATACATTGTGCTGTAGCCAGCATTGGCATATATTAAATCGGGAGTGAAATTTACTTTGTATCTGTTAACGAGATAGTTGCCATTTTTATCAAGTTTCTGAGTAAATAATTTTTCTCTCTCTTCTTCTTCGTCGTCATCGTCTTTTGGCTCATACGTATCTGTATTTGGTGAAAAAACATAATTACTGTAATCTTTTTTATCGGTTGTATCTTGCACCTCTTCTTCGTCGGTTTCGTCTTGTACTAAGTTTCCAGTAAAAATAAAGTTTCGTTTTTTAGGCTTTTCCTCTTTTTTATCATCAGTAAATAAAACTTTTGTTTCTTTGGGTTTTTTAGAAGTATCTCGTTTTATAGAGCCACCCAAGAATGCTACTTCTTCGGTAGAAAATTCATTTTTATTAGCTATTACACTTGCCATAAAATCGGTTAATTGAAGTGAATCAATTTCAATATCCAAGTCGAAAGGATTATCTATTTGGAAAATATTGTAGCCACGCTTGAAAAGAGTGGTATAAACAAGCTTCATTCCATCTTTTGAAAGTGAAAGTTGTTCAAGCTGATTTAACGAATTTGTAATTGGCTTTGCATTATTGCTAGCAATAAAATTTGTATCGTTTGTGGTATTATTTATTGCCATTTTATAAATGTTGAAAATTCCGTTTTTATCAGAAATGAACAAAATTTCGTTTCCATTTGGCGAAACAACTGCCGATTTTTCGTCGCTATTTTCCCAATTTGTTAATCGTGTAATTTTATTTGTGTTTAAATTGGTTTGATATAAATCAACTTGTTCATAATTAAACTCGTATAAATTAAAATTTTGGGGTAGCATAAACGGAGTTAAATATTTACCTCTGTCAGAAGAGAAAAATATGTTTCTGCTATTTGGACCCCACGATGGATGCGAATCTGTGAAGATATCGTTTGTAATATTAGTAACTTTTTTTGTGTCAAAATTGTAAACATAAATATCCGATTGCTTTGCATTGTGGGCATTGAAAGCAATTTTATTTCCGTCTGGCGACCAGCTTACAGACTCAATTCCTCTAAAACTAAATGGTAAACTTCTGTATTCCTTAGTTTCAACATTTATAATTGTTATAACATCGTTCCCACCTTTTTTTAGTGCAAGAGCAATGTGCTTATTATCGGGCGACCAAGTTAATATTGGATGAAGAACATTAAGTTCCTCAAAATCGAATGTTGTTCCGCTACTTACAACTTTATCAATCTTTTCTTTATCGTGGATATCTCTAACATAAACATCTAAATAAATATCTCTATCGGAAACAAAAGCTATTTTATCGCCAATAGGTGAAATTGTAGGGCTAGTATTGTAGAACCCCATTGTTTTTTTTGTTTCGGTTAATCTTTTGGAAAACTCATCTGGCTCTTCGCGTGTTGCTATATCTGGCCAATAGTGAACTTTAATATCTTTCTTCCACTTATCACTTAGCTCTTCTAAAGATAGCCCAAGTGTAGCTTTTAAGCCAGGCTCAAAGCGACCAAGGTCATTTATTTTTCTAAGAAGTTCTCCAACTTTTTCTCTTCCGTATTTGTCGGCAATATATTTGAAAACCGATTGCCCACCACGGTATCCAAAATAACCACTTAGCTGCTGGATATCTGGAAGAAAATCATTTATAATTGCATTTCTAATAAACATGTCGGAATTAGTTTCCCAATTGCTCGATAAGTATTCTGCCATGCCTTCGTGAAACCAGTGGGGTAGCTGCAACGTAATACCTCGTGAAACAATATTTTGAACTGTTCCACCATAAAGCATATCGCGCATTACTGCATGCACTAACTCGTGATGAATTACGTGTCTGTATTTTTTATAATCTCCTTCAAAAGGGAATACAACACGATTTTTAAATGGCTCAGTAAAACCTCCGGTGCCTTGCCCAAGATATCCATCAGTTGTGTTTGTTTCTTGAAACTCGTTGTGCGAATTATAAATAATTAAAGAAATTCTGTTGTTAATTTGGTATTTCAATCTTTCTTGAATATCAGCCAAAGCATCTTCTGCGGCTGCGGCTGCAAACTCGGCATTTACATTTCCACCATCCGAAAAGTAAACATCAAAATGTTTTGTTTGGATGTATAGCCAGTCGTACTCTTTGTACTGAACTTTATTTTGCCCAAATTGAGCAAAAATTGGTTGCACAAAAATTAAAATTAGTAATATGTATTTTTGTAGTTGGTTCATATTTTTATAATTATATTTAACGTTGTCATTCATGCCCCATGTTTTTTATGGGGAATGTTTTTATCGGAAATCTTTAACTACATAAGATTCCCCCCAAATGGGCATGCTACGTAAGAGCATCGCAGAATGACATCCTTTTTTAAAACTGTTTTAAATTAGTCAACAATTAAAAAATCCACTTCTCTTTTTTCTTCATCAACTCTTATTAGTTTTACAGTAACTTTATCTCCAAGTCTGAAAACTCTTTTAGTTCTTCTTCCAATAAGGGAATAATTTTTTTCATCAAATTCATAATAGTCATCATCCAAATCGCTCATACGCACTAAGCCTTCTGCAAGATTTTCGTTCACTTCAATGAAGATACCAAAATTTGTAACTCCAGAAATTATTCCTTCAAAATCGTCTCCGAGCTTATCTTTCAAGAACTCCATCTGTTTTAATTCAACTGAAAGTCTTTCAGCAGAAACAGCACTTTTTTCTTGTAGAGACGAGTGTTCACAAATTTCATTTAATTCAACCAAAGAATATAAATGATTATTGTTATTTTCAAGGTAATTATAAGTCAACAAATGGACAATCAAATCGGGGAATCGTCTAATTGGGGAAGTAAAATGCGAGTAGTTAGGAAACCCCAATCCGTAATGCCCAATATTCTTGGGCGAATAAACAGCCTTAGCCATTGTGCGTATTGCAATTTCGTTTAATACTGCCTCTTCGCTTGTTCCTTCGGCTTCGGTTAAAAGTAGCTGAAATTCTTTTGATAAATTTTTGCTTGTGCTGTTAAATTTGTATCCAAGTGATTTTACAAATTGAACAAACTCAAAAAGCTTAGTCTCATCGGGCTTATCGTGAATGCGGTAAACAAATGGACGAGCATTTTTTTTATCACCTTTATTAAAATGACCAGCCACAACTCTGTTGGCAAGTAACATTAATTCTTCAATTAGTTGATTACTCTCTTTCATTGTTTTTATATTTATTGCTAAAGGCTTGCCGTTTTTATCCAACTCAAATTTAATTTCTGGACGTGTAAAATTAATGCTTCCTTTTCTGTTGCGTTCACTTCGTAAATGCTTTGCAATTTTATTTAGCTTAGTTATTTCGCTTAGATAATCACCTTTGTTATTTTCAATAATCTCTTGAACTTCTTCGTAAGTAAATCTTCGTTTGCTGTTGATAATTGTTTTTTTTATTTGATAATTCACAACTTTTATATTTGAATCGAACTCAAGAATAACCGAGTAGGCGAGCCTATCTTTATTGGGAACAAGTGAGCATAAATTGTTCGAGAGTTTTTCTGGAAGCATTGGTATTACTTTGCCAACAAGATAGACCGATGTAGAGCGTTTCATAGCTTCTTCGTAAACTTTGCTATTGTGTGTAACGTAATGGCTTACATCTGCAATGTGAATGCCCACAGAGAGGTTTCCATTTTCTAACTTTTTAACAGAGACAGCATCATCAAAATCTTTTGCATCGGCAGGATCAATTGTAAAAATATCATCTGCTCTTAAATCCAAACGTTTTGCAATTTCTTCGTCAGCAATTTTGGATGAGATATTATCTACTTCTTTTTCAACTTGAGTAGGGAAGTCAACAGTAAATTCAAACTCCTTTGCAATAGATGCAACTTCAGCATTAAACGATCCAGCTGCACCAAAGTTAGTTGCAACAACGCCCTCGGGGTGTGATGAGCGGTTCGATATCATAATATCGGCAACCTCAACTAAGTCGCCAACTTTAGCACCATTTAGGTCTTCGTCGTTAATAAAAATAATCCGTTGAATTGATTTATCTTTTGGCTCAACAAAAAACAATTTTTTCCGTTTTATAAGAGTTCCAACAATTATATCGTTTTTACGTTCAATTACTTTTACAACTTCACCCTCAAGGTTTTTCCCTTTTTTATTTGGAAGTAGTTTTACCTCAACTGTATCACCATTAAATGCTAATCCAAAATATTTTTCTGGAATAAAAACATCGTTTAATTTTGATTTTTTAAGAATCACAAATGCGTAAGTACCTTCTTTTGATAGTTGAAAAACTCCAACCAGTTTTTTTTGAGAGCTTTTAACCTTCTCAATTCTTTTCCCTTTGCGAACAAGAAAATCGTCTTTTGTTAAAAAATAAATTGCTTCTTTTAGCTCAGCATATTTTTTTGCTGTGTTGGCATTTAATTTTCGTGCTAACTCTTTAACCTTTAATTTAGCATGTGGTTGCTTTTGGAAAAATTGTTTTACTTTAGTTTTCATAATATTTCTTAATTTATTTAATTATTTCTTTTTTATTTAAAAGAGTTATATAAAATTTCAAAAAGAAAATTTATACATTACTCCAAATTCATTTACTTTTTGCGTGTTGTTATACGATGAAGAAATAATGGGGTCTTTTCTTTCAATTCTCATAATAAATCGCGGGCTAAACAGATACTCAATTTTACCATTTGCTTGGCTCCAATCTACCATTTCGGAACTTCCGCCAAAAGTATATCTAAATTCCATTACTCTACCAGAAACGTTGTAGCGAGTCTCTTTTCCTGTTTGATTAATATTTACATTGTTTATAATATTACCAAGCCGTGCATTAAGAAACGAAGTTGCCACCGAGCCAAGCATTGAGTATCCAGCAGATTTTGCAATATTAGCACTTTCAGAATCTTTGCTAAAAGTTCCAAAAAGAAGAAAATACATTGCATCAAGATTTGTGTACTGCGAACTTGGTACGTTGTAATCAATATTTTGAGCACCCGAATATACTTTCATATCCAAAGGCTTTTCTCCAGATGCCATATTGGTTAATAGTGAATTTACCGAGTCATCAATTTTTATTTTTACAGCAGTCTTAACTGGTTCTGCCTCATCATCCCTTGGGTTTATGTAGTCAGAAATATATGTTGCAGTTATATTAATAATAGGATTTGTTATATCGGATGTAAATTTAAGGCTACCTTCTGTTGAAAATGTTTTGTAAAAAGTAAACATCGAACTGGGTAAAATATCAAATTGACCTTGACTGGTAAACTGGTTATTGATGTTTTGTATTTTAAGTTCGCCCGTAAAATCGGCAAGTAGTTTTTGATTTAATGCTTTCGATAATACCACCGATAGTTTTGAAATATTTGGAGACATAATTTTTATATCTAAATCAAAATCTGCTGGAATAGTGCTTGAGTCTGCACTCTCTTTTTTAATTAACATTGCGGATAGTAATCTTGCATGTTTAGCCTGTTGTAGTTCGGATGCAGTTGAATCGTTTATAAATATATATTTAAAGTCGGAGTTAGAGACAGAATAGCTGGATGATTTAGGAATAAAATTTAGACTTAACTCCTCAAGAATTATACTGCCGCTAAAACTCGATTTCTTGTTTTTATATATATAATTCCAGGGAGTTCCAGATTTTAGTTGCAAATCGCCATAGAAATTTTGTAGCGTTGCTTTAGAGTAAGGGGATAACACGGCTAACTTGCCATTCATTATTATGTTTGCAGAGTTCATTGAAAAGCCATCTAAAATTATTCCGCCCGAAAGAGTAAGCTTACCAGGGAATTGTGTTTTACCATTATTTTTGATAAACGAGTTTTCAATTTTAATGTTTTTTTTATCAAACACTAAATTGAAATTTGTAATGTAATCTAAGTTAGAAATGCTGGAGGTAAATTTTATGTTTTCCGTTGATAAATATCCTGCCAAATTAAAATCGTTCAACTTACCACTTACAGAAATTTCAGAATTAACAATTCCTTGAGGATTTTGTATTGTAGGAATTAGATTCCCGAACGAGGCAAGATTAAAATTATTTGTATTCAATTTGAGGGCTAAGTCTTTAGTAGAATCTGTGCTAATAGAATCTTCCAAATCCAAATTAAATGGGATGTTACCCACAAGTGTTAAAAACTTTTTCCCCTCACTATTAAGTGAATCTAAAAACTCAATATTTGTATTAATGTTTTTATTATTATAATTAATTTTACCAAAAAGAGAACCGATATAATTATTTTTAATTAGAAAATTTTTAACAGAAAAATCGATATTATAAATTGGCTTTGTGATAGTTCCTCTAACTTTAGCATTTAAATTTATATTTGATTTTGCATTTTGCGAATCAAAAAACTTATCTGCAATAATAGCCCCATCAACATTGGTTAAAGCTAAATCGAAGTTCTGTTCACTCTTGTTTAGTATAGAGCCATCCAGACTAAGTTTAGAATTACCATTAAACAGATTAAAGTTTTTAATATCAAATTTTGATTTTGTATTAGTTATAAAAATGGAATCTCTGTTTTGCCAACTATAGTCTTTGTACGAAAAAAACAAGTTGGAAATATTAAGAACTTCGCTCGAATCGGAAAATCCAAAATAACCTTCAAGCCCTGTATCAAACTCATCATCGATATTTGCTTCAACATTCAGGAACGCTTTGCTTTGGTTAAATATCAAATCGGCTTTTATATTATTAATATTTAAGTTAGAAACCATCTCTTCCGAGTTTAATGAAAATGTACTAAAAATATTATCGAAGGAATATTTATTGTTATCTGCGCCAACATCAAAGTTACTTTTAACCCCCGAAATATAGAAAACCTCTTTGCCTTTAAAGAGAAAAAGCCAATCTAAATCAAGCGTAGTGCTAACTGTAAAGTTATCTAAATCATTTTCCACATAGCCATAACCACTACCAGAAATTTCAACTTTATCTCTATTTAAAAGAGCGGCTATCAATTTGAAATCTTTAAAGTTAAAATCGTAATCTAAATAAATATCTTTTTGCGAATATTTTCTATCTCTAAGTAATATATCTAAAGTATTGGAAGTATCAGCAGAAAACTTTACAGGATTTATTTCGTTAAGTTTTTGAGTTACAGCATAGCTAAGTTTTTTTGTTTGGTAGCTAAGTAAATTAAAAGTTTCATCAAGTAAAAAATCACCAGTTATGTTAAAATCTAGTATGTCGGATTTTAAGCTTATTAAACGTGTGTTGTCAAGTTTGGATAAATCTATTTGAAAATTAATACTGTCAAATTTGTTTGAGCCAATTACCGAATTTGTAAAATCCATTTTGAAATCACCGATGGTTTTATCTAAATCTAAAGATTGTCCGTTTGCATCAAACGTAAAGTTAAGAGATGAACTTAAAGTTGAATCGCCAGTGTAGTAGAGCAAATTTAAGTTTCTGAATTTCCCTTTAAGATTATAAAGAGGCTTTTCGGTAATGGCTAAATCTAATTTCCCATTTATTTCGGTTTGCATACTATCAAGATTAGAAAAAATTTGCAAATCGATTAATTGGTCAATGGTATGTAGCTTTATATTTGCTGTGTCAATTTGATGCCCTCCAATTTGCGAATTTGTAATTACAAATGCTAATCTAGAATCTGATTTTTCAGGGTCAAAACCAGCACCCATTAAACTACCTTTTGTATTTAGTATCGAATTAATTCCTAATGATGAATTAAGATTTATATTTCTAGTTTCAGCAACAAAATTGTATTCAATTAATTCTTTTGTAATATCCATAAAGGCATCAATTGTAAAACTTCCATCACCAATTTTAGCCCCCCCATTAGCATTAAATTTTAGTGGCTCGCCTTCATAATCTATATTAATATTTTCAACAAATAAATTGGGATATTTTGGTAATTCTAAACCACTTAAAAAGGAATCAACTTCCTTGTAAGAAACATCCGAGTTGTAAAAACTGGCTTTTGTGTATAAGTACATTGGTGTGTGTAGCTTTTTAAGATTTCCCTTTATGTTTATTGATGTGGTCTCTAATTTCCAAGCAGAAGTAAAATCAAAATTTCCGAATCTACCTTTTCCCTCAAAGTTAACAAAAGGTTTACCGTACATAAAATTAGTTGATTCAATAAACGAGGTTAAGTCACTCATGCTAAAAGGTTGTGCATCTAAATTAAATCTGATAGGATAATCTTTGAAGTCTTTCATGTTAATATCGCCAAATAGATTGAAATCCTCTAAGCGTGCAGAAAGATTAATCTGTGAGCTATCTGTAATTAGTTCTAAGTTTTTCACTTCGGCAAATTTTTCCGAAAGTAAAATTTGCCCACTAAAATTGTGCAGTGTAAACATTTTAAGATTAGGGGTAAAGGATAGTTGAGAAATATCAACAAAAAATTCTTTGTTATTTAGGTTAGCTAATAAATCTAATTTTAAGTTAAAGTTCTCAATCTCAATATCATCATAGTTCATAGTTTCATATTGTAAATGAGAATCTAAATATCTATTCCCCTTTATTTTGAAGTCTATGTTGCTGAGTGAAAAATCTGAGACATCAATTAAAAATGGGAACCCACCATCATTACTTTGTTTTGCTGTTGAAGAATCGATAACAACTATAGTTGAAGAAGTATCTGCTTTTACTATGTTTTCTATATTCCAATGATTTTTTTTTGTTTCTAGTATTTCAAAGTAAACATCTGAAATATTTAGTGTAGTTACCTTAATGCGTTTAGCAAGTATGTAAAACGGATTAAGAGCAAACTCGATTTTTTTTGCAGAAAAAAGAGTATCCGATTTTTTTTGTAAAGTTATATCCTTAAGTAGCAGATGGGTGATAAGAGTTCCTTCAACACTGCCAATGTTTAACTTCCCATTAAGTGAGTTATTAGCAATTTCAACAATTTTATCACGAAGAATATTACGAAAAGTTGAGGTTTGCGAGAAGGCAAAAATTACAGCAAAAATTAAAAATATTGCAACAAAAAACCCAATAATAGAGTTCCCAATTTTTCTTGGAATTGTTCTCTTTATTCTGTTCTTTCTAAAAATCATTTATAACTTTCTTTAATTTTTGCTACAATTTTTGAAGTTGATTGTTCCACAACAAAATCAATTGGTTCAACAGTGCCACCATTGGCTAAAACTATATCACTACCAACAATATTTTCAGCAGACCAGTCAGAGCCTTTAACTAAAACATCTGGAATTATTTTGGAAATTAATTCACGTGGTGTATCTTCATTAAAAAGTGTTACATAATCTACTGAACGTAAATTGCTTAAAATAAATGCTCGCTCGTTCTCATTTATTATTGGACGGAGTGGACCTTTTATTTTTGAAACTGATTCATCTGTGTTAAGTCCTAAAATTAGAACATCGCCTTTTGCTCTTGCTTTTGCAAGGTAATCTACATGCCCAGCGTGGAGGATATCGAAACAACCATTAGTAAATACAATTTTTTTGTTGCTCAATTTTAGCTCTTTAGCAATTGCTATTATTTCATCTCTGGATTTTAATGCAGTTTTCATTTTGCTTCTGAAAATAAGTGATTAAATAATTTTTCTTTTTCTATTGGAACAACTCCTGCATCTTCGCAAACTAAACCGCCAGCGTAATTTGCAAGATTAGTTGCTTCAGATATTGAAGCTCCCGCAAGTAGCGAAATGGTAAGTGTTGAAATAACTGTGTCGCCAGCACCCGAAACATCTAAAACCTTGCGTGCTTTTGTTGGAATTATTTCCATTTGTTTACCGCTCTCAAAAATAGCCATTCCATCAGCACCCAATGTTAATAGTATGTATTTGCTATTAATTTTTTTTAATAGTTCAAAACCAATTTTTTCAATATCGGGTTTAGAATTTATTTTTCTTCCAAAAGAATCTTCTGTTTCTTTTAAATTTGGTTTAAAGACTGTAACGTTTTTGAAATTAAAAAAGTTTTCAAATTTTGGATCTACAGTAATAACTTTATTTTCTTTGTTAGCAAGTTCAATTATTTTATAAATTAAGTTTTCTGAAAGAACGCCTTTGTTATAGTCTTCCAAAATTATTGCGTCAATGCTGTTGATATTATTTTTTAAGGAATCGAAAAGTGTTTGTTCTAATTCCTCCGAAATTTTCTCTTTACTCTCTTTATCAATACGCACAATTTGTTGGTCGGCAGATATAACCCGTGTCTTTGTTGTAGTTGGACGCGAAGCATCGTTAATTAGAAAGTCTCCACTCATATTTGCTTTGTTCACAAGGTCTTTAAATATTGAGGCATTATCATCTTTGCCAAGTAAACCAAAGGGCATAGCGTTTCCACCAAGCTTGGTAATGTTAAGAGCAACATTTGCTGCACCACCAAACCTAAAAAACTCATTATCAATTTCAACTATTGGAACTGGTGCTTCTGGAGAAATTCTTTTAACATCGCCCCACAGATATCCATCAAGCATCATATCGCCAATAATAGCAACGTTAAAATTTTTAAAACTACTTTTTAATTCTAGTAATCTTTTGTGTGTCATATCATTCATCAATATCCTTAACAAAATTTTCTACAAATTTATTAGTGAAATTTATTGCAAACAAACCTTTGTTTGTGCCAAACCAAAGTCTTGTTCCATCAAAATGTAGCGAGTTTACAACCTTTGGTAGTCCATCAATATTTACCATTTTAATTTCATTAGTTATTCTGTTTATTAGTGCAACACCTCTGCCAAAAACATCTTTGCTGTTTTTACTAAACTGATATAAAGAAGCCCAAATAAAATTACCAGTAATTTCCAAATCGTAAATTCCATTTCCTTTTAATCCATTTCGTGCATCGTAGCGAGTCCAATCGTTCTTTCTGTCAAATTTATAAATTCCACCTAAGTTATAATTTGGATTGTTTTTTGTTATAAATTCATCAAGCCCAATCCAAATATTATTTTGCTCAACAAGCATAGCCGATATTGAAACTGCATCTCCTTCGCCATTAAAATAGTTTAATTTGTTATCGTAAAAAGAGAGGGAAGATTCATCGGAAATATCTTGCGATTTATCATATTTATGAAGACCAGATTCTGAGCCAAACCAAACCAAACTATCGCCATCTACTTTTATCACTTTTATTGTATTGGTTTTCATATTTTCGTTCATTGTTAAATCGTAGTCGGTAAATCTACGGCGTTTAAGATCGTATTTTGTTAGATACTTGAAGCGTCCAATCCATACAGCATTAATGTATGGGTCGTATTGCACATCTCTAATCCAATTACTTAACTGTCCACCTTTGCCGAACTTTCTTTTACTCCAACGTTTTCCTTTTTTATTATAAATAAAAAGTCCATCGGATGAACCAGCCCAAACAAATTTTTTGTTAGCCGTAATTGTGTAGAAAAAATTATGACGGAGTTTTTTGTTTCTTGTTGAGTAATTATACCACTCTTGCATTCTATAATTAAATTGAAAAATTCCATTACCATTTGTAGCAACCCAAAGGTTATTTCCATCGTTACAAATATCACGCACATCTTTGCCATCGAGATAGCTTTCTAGCTCTTGAGCAACGACAAATGAGTTTAAAAAAAATATTATTAATAGGAAACTTTTCATTGTCTCACAATTTAAAATGACTAAAAAATGGATTTATTATTAACACTAAATTTACTAATAAATAATTTTGTAGAATTTTTAAAATTAAAATTCCAATCGTTTTCAAATTGACTAATAATTGATTTGGAAAGTGATGAATAGTCAGTTTTTTGGTTTGTGATACTCTCAATTTCGGTAGTTTTATTTGCGAGTTCAATTTTTAATTCGGTAATATTAGTTTTGTTAATTAAATAATCTGGAAGTTCTGCATGCTTTTTTCCACAAAGAATTGAACCATGTTGTAACACAACATTACTCATTCTTCGTTGGGCACTACCAATTAATTTCTTTCCATTAAATTTAACTTCACTTTTTGCTGTGCTGGCAAAACATAATGCCCCCGAAGGATTATCCAGAAGCTGTTTGAAATTTGGTTGTATGTTTTCTAATTCAACAGACGAGAGTTTTGAATTATATTTTGCAAGTGCGGCGGATAGAGTAACAGAAACCTTATTGTAAATTTCTCTTGCAGAAAGACCATAGTTGAGTGGCAAAATAAGTGAGTAAGTTAATTCTTCGGCGTGCAAAATAGCCCTACCACCAGTTGGACGCTTTACAACGCCAATATTATCTAACTTGCATTTTTCGGTGTCAATATCTTCTTCGCTTTGATTTGCACCAAGTGAAATTGTGTAAGGCTTCCATCTATACAATCTGAAAAAAGATTCATCCTCTTTGCAAATTTTCGATAAAAAAATATCCAGTTCCATATTAAATTTTCCAGAACTGGCTCCTGTATCTAAAAAATGCCAAATCATTTTTTAAGAATACTACGTTGTGATTTTTCAATAAACTTAATAATATCAGCTACATGTGGATTATCAAATTTTTCTTCCAATTCCTTTTTTGCATCGCTTGTGTTTAATCCAGAAAAATAAAATACTTTGTAGGCTTCTTTTAAAAGTAAAATGTCGTCATTTGAAAAACCTCGTCTGCGTAATCCAATAAGGTTAAGTCCACTATATTTCATAGGAGTATTTGCAGCAACAATAAACGGAGGAATATCAGCCGAAACAGATTGTCCGCCTTGTATCATAGCATGTTTACCAACAACACTAAATTGATGAAGCACTGTTCCACCACCAATAATAACCCAATCGCCAATATGAATATGCCCAGCAACTTGAACAGAATTAGCAATTATACAGTTGTTTCCAATAATACAATCGTGAGCAATATGTGCGTATGCCATAATTAAGCAATTGCTACCAACCTCAGTTTTACCAGTATCAATTGTGCCGCGGTGAAGTGTTGCATACTCACGTATTATGGTATTATCTCCGATGTAAAAATATGTTTTTTCGCCAGCATATTTTAAGTCTTGTGGAGCATTTGAAATTGCTGCTGCTTGAAAAATTTGAACATTTTTACCAATTCTTGCACCATCATAAATGCAAGCGTGCGGACCTACAATTGTTCCATCGCCAATTTCAATATCGTCTTCAATTATTGCGTATGCAGAAATTTTTACATTTTCTCCAAGTTTTGCTTTAGGAGAAACAATTGCTGTTGGATGAATATTTGTAGCCATAACCTATTCCAATTTTATAATTAATTTATTTATCAACAATAGCTGCCATCATTTCGGCTTCGCAAACTAATTTGCCTTCAACAAATGCTTTTGTTTTCATTCCAACATAACGTCCGCCAGTCTTTCCAACTAATTCTGCTTCAAGAATTAATTGATCGCCAGGTACAACAGGTTTACGGAATTTTGCTTTATCAATTTTCATAAAGTAAACTAATTTTTTTTGCATTTCTTCTTCTGGTAACGAGTTCAGCATTAAAATTCCGCCAGTTTGTGCAAGTGCTTCAAGTATTAAAACTCCAGGCATAATGCGTTGAGCGGGGAAGTGTCCTTGGAAAAAGAGTTCGTTAAATGTTACAGATTTTACACCACGCACACTTTTATCAAATTCTAAATCGATAATTTTATCGACCAATAAAAATGGGTAACGATGGGGAAGAATTTTTTGAATTGCTTCAATGTCGAAAACTACACCTTGCTTTTTAACATTTTGATATTTCTTTTCAATTTTCTTTTGTTGGTATAATTTGCGTATTTTTTTAGCAAACTCAACATTAGCTTTGTGCCCTGGACGAGCAGCAAGAATTTGTGCTTTTATTGGAACACCGATTAATGCTAAATCGCCAAGCATATCAAGTAGTTTGTGGCGAACTGGTTCATTTTTAAAGCGTAGTGACCCTTCGTTAAATATCCCTGTAGTGCCAACTTTTATATCACTTTCAATACCAAGTTTATCTTTAATTTCAAGAACTTTTTTTTCATCCATATCGTGGTCAACAATAACAACGGCATTATCTATGTTGCCACCTTTTATTAAGCCTTGATTTATTAAGGGTTCAAGTTCACTTAAAAAGCAGAATGTTCGTGCTGGAGCAAACTCTTTTTCAAATTCTTGAATATCAAACATACCAGTATGTTGGCTACCGAGAGCTGGATTTTGATAATCTACCAATACAGTCATTCTGTAATTATCTGCGGGAAGTGCAACAAATTCAACTTGTTCATCTTCATTTTTATATGTAATAGTTTCATCAATTATTAAATAATCTTTGTTTGCATTTTGAATAACAAAGCCAGCTGTATTTAGTTTTTCTACAAAAGACATTGCACTTCCATCCATAACTGGTGGTTCAATTCCGTCAATTTCAATTGCAATGTTATCAATTTGTAATCCAACAATTGCCGCAAGTACATGCTCAACAGTGTGAACTTTTGCATCACCAATACCAATAGTTGTTCCTCGCGAAACATCTACAACGTAATCGGCAGTTGCTGGTATTTCTGGCTTATCGCCTAAATCAACTCTAATAAATTTTATTCCATAATTTTCGGGTGCTGGTTTAAAAGTTAATTTTGAAGTTGTTCCTGTGTGCAACCCCATACCTGCAATTGAAATCTCTTTCTCTATAGTGCGTTGTTTTTCTAACATTAATTATTTCCCTATTTCTTTATTTATTATTTTTTCTAAATCAGCTACTTTGTTTTTTAATTCTACTATTTGCTTACTATATTTTTCTAAATTTCTTTTATGCCCTTCTTCTCTAAAAGCAACTCTGTATTCTTTTGTAGGAGTTCCAAAATACATACCTGGTTTTATTATACTTTTTGAAACCCCAGATTGAGCACCAATAATTACATTATCCGTAATTTCAATATGCCCAGCTAAACCAACCTGCCCACCAAAAATACAATTGTTACCAACTGTTGTGCTACCGGCAACACCTACTTGACCAGAAAGGGAAGTATGTTTTCCAATTACAACATTATGCCCAATTTGAACTAAGTTGTCAATCTTAGCTCCTTCTTTTATTATTGTGGAAGTCATTGCAGAGCGGTCAATAGAAACGTTTGAGCCAAGTTCAACATTGTCCTCAATAATTACATTGCCTATTTGTGGCACTTTTGTGTAGCTACCATCATCGTTTTTAAAGTATCCAAAACCATCGGAGCCAACCACTGTGTTGGAATGGATTATTACATTGCTTCCAATTTTAATTCCGTAATTAATTGTAACATTTGGATAGATTAGTACATTTGAGCCAATAGTAACATTTTCCAAAATAACTGTGTTATGAAGAATTTTAGTATTATCGCCAATTACACAATTTTCTGAAATTACAACATTTTTGCCAATTGTTACATTTCTACCAATGGTTGCGGTTTCATGAATGTAAGCTGATTTATCAATGCCCATAAAGGGAATAGCGTAATCAAAATATTTTATTACTACTTTTTGAATTGCAATATCAGGCTTTTCAACTTCAATATATACAATGTCATTACGAGTTTTGGTAATAGATTTATTTATTAAAACAACTTTTGCTTCTGTTGTTTGCAATAGATGAGCGTAATCGGAGCGGTAGATAAAAGTTAAATCGTTTTTGCCTGCTTCTTTAATAGTGGAAACGCCATCAACTTCAACTGTTTCGTCGCCAAATATTTTTCCCTCAAACAATTCTGCTATTTCTTCTACGGTTATTTTCATTTATTCTATTAATTATTAGTTGGGAAGAACACAACGAGATTATTGTTCAAGTTTAATTAATACTTTGGTTGTTACATCGTAATCTTCATTTGCAAAGAGGAACATTACATCACCGCTTTTATCAAAAATGAAATCTAATTCTTCGTCATCAGCAACCTCTGCAATTGCAGTAAAAATTCTGTTTTGAATTGGCTTCATAATTTCCTCTTGTTTGGAATATAATTCCCCTTTGTATCCAAACTTACTATCTCTATATTTTTTAATATCGGATTCTAACTTAGATAATTCCTTTTCGATAGTGATTCTTTTATTATCACTCATAACAAGTTTTCGTTTGTCAAAATCTTTTGTTTTTGTTTCTAGGTCTCTTTCCATTTTTTGTATTTCTTCTTTCCATTCTTGTACGAGAGCATCAATTTTTTTTTGAGCATCTTGAGCATCGGGTAGTTGTTCAATAATTGCATCGGAATCGACATAACCAATTTGTAATTGGGCAAAACTAATTGTGGAAGTAAGAAGTATAAAACTTAATGTGAGAAGTGATAACTTTTTCATGATAATAATTCCTATATTTATTTATAGGTAACTCACATGCAAAGTAGCTTTGCATGTGAGTAAACAAACTATTTACTTTTTAACTGATCTAAAACTTTGTAAGTCATATCATATTTTGAATCGGCAAAATGAAGAATATTTACTGACCCTGGAATACCTTTGTCGAAAATGAAAGCCATTTTTTGTGTTTTGGCAACTTTAGCAATTGCATCGTTAACAGAATCTAAAATTGGTTTCATCATACTTTGACTTTGCTGAACAACTAATTGTTCTTTTTGAAGAATTGCATTTTGTTCCAACATCAATTTTTGCTCTGTTTCTTGCTTTTTTTGTGGAGTCATCATGGCACTTTGATTTTGATAAGCTTGCACATTAAGTTGAAAAACTTGTGTTAAACTATCGCGAGTTCTTGTCCAAGTTTGTTGAAGAACTTGTAAATCTTGCTGAGCTTTAATTGCTGGAGCATAGTTTTGATATAGAACTTGTGAATCGACAAAACCAATTTTTTGTGTTTGTCCGTAAATTGTTAATCCACTAATTAATAGTAGTGCTATTATTAGTAACTTTTTCACTTATTACCTCATGTTTTTTTATATGTTATAAAATAAATTAAAATCCTTGTCCAAATTGGAAATGGAATACCCATTGTGGGTCGCGTTTATCAACAGAAAATCTATCAAATCCATATCCATAATCGAAACCAATTAGCCCAATAGGGTTAATTAAAATTCTTGCACCAACACCAACAGATTTTTTCAAGTCGTAAAAGTCGGTATTTTTTAAATCTTTATAAACATTACCAGCTTCGGCAAATGCAATAAAGTAAATAGGCATTGGGTCTAACGTAAGAGCAACTCTAAACTCAGTTACATATCTTGTCATTACACTACCACCAATTATTCTGCCATTTTCTCGTGGTCCAACAGTTCTATCATCGTAACCACGCAATGGAGTTGTTGCAATAACTAAACCATTTCCTCCCATAAAGAAATATTCAAACGGATTAATATGAGTTCCAGCAGTTAGTTCTTCGAGATATCCCATATTAATTCCCGCATAGAAAACTAATCTATTAGAATTAAATAATCTACGGTAAAAATCTGTCTTAAATTGCATCTTAAAATAATCTACTTCGCCAGGAAGAAATGGACCACCACTTAGTTCGGCATTAATCGAAATTTTTGAACCGCGTGATGGGAAAATTGGATTATCAATATCGGTTCTAGAAATAGTAGCACCAACAGTAAACTGGTTGTACTCACCTTCTTCGTAGTAACTTCCACCATCTTTGATGTTGTTATATTGATATTTTACAATTCCTTGAATGTAGAAATATTTATCAGGCCAAAGTAATCTTCTTCCAACCCTAAAGGTAATGCCAGTTTGGCGTAAATCGTAGTAGTAGCGTTGGCGAGTATCAAAAATATCAAACCCAACCATTGTAGGTGAATCCATAAACCAAGGCTCGGTAAAACCGATATTAAAAGTTTGATAATAATTTCCAACACCAAATTGCCAGTTGAAATTAAGAATTTGTCCACCACCCATCGAGAAAGGGTGCATAATATTAAAGTTTGTTAAAGTAACGCCAATTGAACCACTAAAGCCATAACTACCACTATAACCAACAGAAGCATTTAAATAATCGCTCGACCTTTCTTCAACGCTATATGTTAAATTTACAGTGCTGTCGTTAACTGGTTTGTAATCTATTCCTTTTTGGTAAAGTCCCTCAACATTAAAATATTTTAAGTTTGCCAATTGCTGGAGTGAAGAAAAAATTGCTGTTCTGCTAAAGTAATCGCCAGGTATTGTATAAAGCTCTCTGCGTATAACTTTATCCATTGTTTTTGTATTACCAGTAATGTTAACTTCACCAACTTTAAATCTTTGGCTCTCATTTATTTTAATATAAATATCAACTGAGTCTTCGGTAACTCTTTCTTCTTTTGTTGATAGGTTAAAGCCTAAGTAACCATTATCTTGGTAAATGGAGGAAACATCGGTTTGTTTTTCATTGAATCGTAAATTTTGGTTAAAGCGTTCTAAGTCAAAAACATCACCTTTTTGGAAATCTAACCTAGCACTAAGCACCTTATCACTATATACTGTGTTACCTTCCCATATAATATTTCGTACAACAATTTGCGGACCCTCATACACGTTAATAATTACTTCTACTAAAGATTCATCATCGTTATAAACCAAGGAGTCACTTACAATTTCAAAATCTCGGTAACCCTCTTTGTTGTAAAATGCTTTAAGTAATTCCTTATCCTTTTTATAGTCCTCTTTGCTGAAGGTGTTATCCGACCAAAATTTCCACCAAACTGGTTCTGATGTTTCTTCCAATTCTGATTTCAAATCGGCACTAGAAAATTTAGAATTATTAACAAACGTAATTTTGGTTACTTCAACTTCTTCGCCTTCTTCAATTGTATATATTAACAGTAATCGGTTTTTGATTCTTCTAATAATATCGCGTCTGCTATCGGGGTCAAAATCATAAACCGTTTTTTCTGTTATTGAGTTGTCATCCATGTTTTGCCAAGTAACGGTAATTTCGTCATCATCGGTTGTATCCGATTTTGCAAATTCAAATAGGGAAGTAGAAATTTGGGCGTTCATTAAGCCTTCTTCAACATATAGCTTTTTCATTTCGCGTATAGTTTTGTAAATAGCTTGTGGCTTAAGAATTTGACCAGAAACAAATGTAACTGCCTTGTCTAAATCTTCTTCGTCTAGTTGATCGTTGCCCTTAAAAATATATTTTTCAATGCGGGGATGTTCATTAACTTTTATAACAATAAAAACACCTGTTCCAACTTTTTTTTCTGCTTCAATTTTAATATCAGAATTGAAAAGACCTAACTTCCATAACCGTTTAATTGCATCTAAAGTTTGGTCTCCAGGCACTTCTATTTCGTCGCCAATTTTTAATCCACTATTAGCAATAACTGTTGCAGGGTCTGCGGTTGTATTGCCACTAACTGTAATGCCTAATATCTTATAATTAACTCTATTAACTTGTGCAAGCATAGTAGGTGTTGAAATAAGTAGGAATAATGAGCTAATAAATAGCAGTTTAGTTGGGAAGTTTTTCATCTTTCCCAGTTGTTTTATGGTCTTTCGTAATTTGTTCACTAACAAGTCCAAATCTTCTCTCTCTACGTTGGAATTCGGTTATAGCTTCAATCAAATTGGATGTATCAAATTTGGGCCAAAGCACATCGGTAACAAAAATTTCTGAATATGCAATCTGCCAAAGTAGAAAATTGCTAATTCTCATATCGCCACCACTTCTAATAAGTAGCTCGGGGTCAGGCATTTCTGATGTATTTAAATAACTAGAAATAACATCTTCAGAAATATTTTCTACTTTTACATTACCTTTACTAACATCGGTAGCAATTTTTTTTACAGCATTTGTAAGCTCCCATCTTCCACTATAACTTATGGCTAAATTCAAAGTCATTTTAGTGTTCATTTTGGTCTTCTCAAATGCATCCTCCAATTCTTCTTGAACTTCTTTTGGAAGCATTTCGCTATTCCCAATTGAAGTTAATCTGATGTTATTTTTATGTAGTTGTTCAGTCTCACTTTTTAAGCTTTTAACAATTAGTCTCATCAATGTTGAGACTTCAGTTTTGGGTCGCTGCCAATTTTCTGTAGAAAAAGTATAAAGTGTTAAGTATTTAACTCCTAAGTTCGCACACGCTTCAACAATTTCGCGAACGGTTCTAATTCCTTTTCTATGACCAGCAGCACGAGGTAAGCCGTTCTGCTTAGCCCAGCGACCGTTACCATCCATAATGATAGCAATGTGTTGCGGAATAAATCCAAAACTTTTTACTTCTTCAAGTTTGTTAAAATTTTTGTCGGATATGACTTTTTTCACGTACTTCCAAATAATTTTAAATCAGACTTACCAAAATATATGTGAGTCTTATCAATGTCAAGAATGATTAAAGTTATAAAAAAACATAAAATTAAAGTAACGGTGGATTATACAAAGGAAAAAAATATTTGTGCCAGAAAAAATATTTTTTTCTTAATCGAAAAGATTTTCTTCGGTGGAAGTACTAACAATTTTGATTTGTTTTTGTGTTGCTTCTTCTAAGCTAGAAATTATTTTTTTTGCTTGTGGAATTAAGTTTTCTGGAACACCAAGAAAGAGAGTAACCAGCTTTGTGGAGTACTTGTTTCTTTGATTTGCTAAAAATTTTATTTTACGCAAAATTTTAGGATTATCAATATCTTCTTTGGTAAGTGTTAAGCCAAGTATAAACTTCTTATTGTACTTGCCAACTGCATCAACTTCAAATTCACCAATTTTTTCTGGAGTTGGTAAATACTTGCTATGCTTTCGGCTTAAAGTTAAAAATCCGTTTTTCCAAAAATGCTCTATTAAAGAATCAACTCTATCTCTCTCTGAAATGTGTACCATAATAAACCTTAGTTTAATATTGGAATTATTGGGGAAAAGTGCGAGTAATTTAAAACTTTTATATTTAATATTTTGTCATATTCAATCATCTGAACTTCGTGCGAGTTATTAAGTCTTCCAAAGACTACTTTTTTACCTCTGTTATCTAAACTTAAATAATATGGTTCAAATACTTTCTCTTCAAACTCGTAAAGTATATGCATTCTGTTTCTATTTGAAATTGCTCTTGTAAAAATTTCAGTTTTCATTATTACCTCAATTGTACCATCTAAATACACCAAGTGCTTTACCTACTATCGAAAAATTGTCCGATTTGTTTATGATAATTGGTGAGTAGTTGTCGTTTTCTGGAAGTAGAGAAATACCTCCGTTCTTTCTTTGAAATCTTTTTAATGTCGCTTCGTTTTCAATCATAGCAACAATAATTTCTCCGTTGTTTGCTTCTTTTTGTGGGTTTATAATTACAACATCTCCTTCAAAAATTCCTGCATTAATCATACTATCGCCTTTAACTTTTAATGCAAAGCAATCAGCTTTGCCGTTAATTAAACTAGATTGTATGTTAAAAGTTCCCTCAATGTTTTCTTCTGCAAGTATTGGTTGCCCAGCAGCAACTCTACCAATTATAGGAATTTCAATTGTATCTGTTTGAACTGGCTTTGAGTTTTCATTTGAATTATCAGTAATTGAAATGGTTCTGCTCGAATTTTCGCCAATATTTAAGTAACCTTTTTTGATTAGTGCATCTATGTGGCGTTTTACTCCAAATGTGCTGGCAATATTAAAATGTGCACCAATTTCGCGATAGGTTGGGGGATAACTGTTAAAATCTATAAATTCTTTAATAAAGTTATAAATATTTTCTTGTCTTTCTGTTAATTCATTTTTCATAAGTAGTGTTCCAATGTTCACTACAAAAGTAGTGAACAAATAAGCACTTGTCAAGTGAAAAATTATTTAAAATTAAAAAAGCGAATCAAAAGATTCGCTCTAAACGTATTGTTATATTTTTTAAGAAAGACTATTTGGTTAACAAAAGCTTAATAGTTTTTGTCTCGTTCTTTGTTATAATCTGCGAAAAATAAACTCCCGATGGTAAGTTATTTGCTTCAAAAAATATTTTATGTGTGCCAGAGGTTATATTTTTATCCAACAATGTTGTTACAAGATTTCCAATAACATCATACACTTTAATAGATACGTGTGAACTCTCTTTTAGTTGATATTCCAGTGTTGTTGTGGGGTTAAAGGGATTTGGGTAAGCTGAAATTAAATTATAGGTCTCTGGATTATTGAAATCGTTAACAGATGTTGGTGCTTTAGTAGTAAAGCTAATTATTTTGTTCATTCCAAAAGTATAATTCTCCGTTTCAGATATTCCTTCTTTTAAGTGAATTGTATAAGTGCTGTTTTCATCTAAGAGTGCTTGCGGTGTGAACCTAATAATTCCAGCAGAGTATTCGCTTGCATTAACGCTTATTGGAACAGCTTTGCCTTCACTATCAAGAAAAAGAACATTACCACCAAGCGAACTAGCTTTTAGTGAGCCATCAAACTTTAATCCTACTGTAACATTTGTTGCAATATTATTATCTCCATCTTTAGGATAGTTTGCAATAAGGGAAAGATTGTCTCGTGCCTTTGTTACAAAACTTAATTCGATGTCATTTTCAAGCGGAACATCCCAATTACTCATTGCTGTTTTGCTAATTTTAAAAATGTAATTTGTATGTTTTATAAAAGTAGGGGATGGTGTAAAATAAACAATGTTATTTTCACTATTCCAGCTTATAGTTCCAAAAGCATTTGGTGTAATGGTAATAGCATTTTCAACTGAAGTTTTATTCATTGGGTGTGTAAACTCGATAGATACTTTTTTTGAAAGATATGCACTATCAACTTTTGCGTTTGGATAAGTTGCAATAACTTTGGGAGCGGCAGAAACATCAAGAACTTTTGAGGCAGTTAATTCTCTAATGGATTGCATTCTGTTTTTTATTTGTGTCCCTGGGCAAGAAGTTCCGCCACCGCTTTGTCCGTGACCAGTAATGTTGTCGTTTGTTTTGCCTATCGCATTATGATAACTTTTCCCCTCAGGGTCAATTCCATATTTAGTGGATAAAAATGCAGAAATAGATGCAAGCATATTTAGCCCCTTATCACTTGGAATATTAGAAACATAATTTCCAATAAAACAAATTCCAACGGTATTACCATTTTTCCCAGAATTGTGTGCCCCCATAACATTTTCTTGAGTTGAGCTTTTCCACGCTCTACCTTTGTATAATACGCCGTTTGGATCAACTAACCAGTTGTATCCAATATCTGCCCAGCCATGTGTATTAACATGGTAGTTCCAATAGGATTTTACTACTGCAGCATAATCATTTGAAACAGTGCTACCAGCACTATGGTGAATAATAATGTGTGTAACATTAGTTAAACTCCTTGAGCTTACATTTTCACCTTGTGGGCATCCCCAACCTTTTCTGGTAACATAAGCAGGTCTTTCAATTCCACCAAGAGTTTTGTTTAGCTTTGATTGTTGAATGCTTTTTTCAATTTGTGCTTTATCAGTTTTGCCTGGACTAATAAAGCTAAAACTCAAATCCTCTATGTTGGAAAAAACATTAGTATGAAACTGAATAAATTTATTCTCTTTATCAAAAAAGGAAAGGGAGCTAATAAACTTGTTTTTTATTTGTTCTCCTTCATTGTCTTTTTCTACTAATTGCCAATTGCTCCAATTGTCCCCATCTTTTGAAACTCTCAAGTAAAAATGAGCATTATCTTTTCCAGTTGTGATAGTTGCACTTAAACCGATAGCAATAAAGGGTTCAGGATTTTCTATAGGAATTTCAATTGCTTCCGATAAAAATTCTGAAGGAACTGCTTTAGATAGGTTGCCTACAGGAGAGTATTCAATTTTTTTGTTTATCATTTCCTGTCCACTTACCGATATGGTAACGAATAGGAATAATAAGCTTATTATTTGATATTTGGTTTTTTGTAATGTTTGCACAAAATACTCCATTTAATATTATAAATCTTATCTCTTACAAAGAGAATAACTTTTAGTTTCCTAAGTTATTAAAATAATTCTAATAACCCCAAATAATTAAGGAAGGAGGTGTGAAAATGTAATTTTAAAAAGAGGTGCTATTTTGTTGCGTGTTACGCAATACATCTTTATATTTTAATTAATGATAAAGTCATCTAAACATAAAGGCTTAAAACTATTTTATGAAACTGGCAGTATTGCTGGAATTCAATCGGCACATAAAAAGAAATTAAAAATGAGATTAATTGCTTTAGATACTGCCACACAAATTAAAGATATGGATTTACCAGGCTTTCGTTTGCATACATTAAAAGGCAAAATGGAAGGATTGTGGGCAATAGATGTAAGTGGAAACTGGCGAATTACATTTGAATTTAAAAACGAAGATGTGTTTATTGTAAATTATAAGGATTATCACTGATGAATATGCATAACCCACCTCATCCAGGGGAATTTATTAAAGAAGTTTATCTTGATTCGTTGGAAATTAGTTATAGAAAAATAGCAGAGATGCTTAAAGTTGCACCGTCAACTTTTATTAGACTTATTAATTGTCAAAGCAGTATTAGCTCTGAAATGGCATTACGTCTTTCAAAAACATTAGGGCGTTCACCCGAAAGTTGGTTAACCATGCAAAACAAGTATAATCTTTGGCATGCAAAGAAAAAACTCAATCTTGAAAAAGTTGAAAAACTTTTTACTGAGAGGAAGCATAAACAATACGCTTAATTTTGCATTCTAAAAAATTGCCATCCAATAACTAAGGCAGAATGCTCCCAAGTTTAATAAATGTTATTATCTGCATGCTTGAAAGCATCTGTCATTCTTAGTTACTTAACTATCACATTCCAATTATATTTGTCTTCGGCTTTGCCATACTGAATGTCGGAAAGAGCTTCGTATAATTTTGTGCCAAGTTCACCAGCGTGTTCATCGCTAAATTGAACTTCTGCATCGCCATATTTTAATTTACTAATTGATGAAATAACAGCCGCAGTTCCTGTTCCAAACAGCTCAACAAGATTTCCATTTTTGTAGCCATCAAAAATTTCTTGAAGTTCAATATTTCGCTCGCTAACATTATAGCCCCAATCTTTAAGCATTTCAAGAACCGACATACGAGTGATGCCAGGAAGTATTGTTCCAGAAAGGCGAGGAGTTGCAACTTCATTTTTGAACTGCACAAACATATTCATTGTGCCAACTTCTTCAATATATTTTTGTTCAAGTGCATCAAGATATAATACCTGAGTAAAGCCAAGTTTTTTTGCTTCGCGTTGTGCATAAAGAGAAGCCGCATAGTTACCAGCAGTTTTACAATCGCCAACACCACCGCGTACGGCACGCACATATTTTTTTGTAGCCATAATAGGCACGGGCTTAAAACCTTCGGGATAGTAGGGCCCTACTGGACTTAGCAAAATCATAAACTTATATTTTTCGCCTGGCTTTACACCAAGCATTGCATCGGTAGCAAACATTACCGGACGAATGTATAGCGAGTGCCCTGGCTTGTTAGGTATCCAATCTTGGTCAGTTTTTACTAATTCTATTAAGCCTTCCATAACAAAATTGATATCAATTTGCGGCATACAAACTTTTTCTGCCGATCTGTTAAATCGTTCTAAATTTTTTGTTGGGCGGAAAAGTGAAATACTTCCATTAACTTGCTTGTAGGCTTTAAGACCCTCAAAAATTGCTTGTCCGTAATGGAAAACCAAAGCCGCTGGGCTAAGACTAATGTTGGAATGTTTTTTAATTACTGCATCTTGCCAACCACCTTTTTCAGAATCGTAATCCATTTCTAAAACGTGAGTTGTAAATGTTTTTCCAAAAATTAATTCTTCTGGAATTTTGTTTTGCTCGGTTGAGTTTTCATTTTCAAAAATTAGCTTACTCATAATTACACCTATAAAATTGTAGTCCTAAGAAAAAAAATCTTAAAAACTAATTAGTAATTTGATTTTTATTAACACTTCAATTTCTGATTTATTTTTATAAAATACAAGATTATTTGTAGTAACGGAAAATTTAAAACTCGCTTTTATTTTTTTTGCTTAAATTTATAGTATGCTAAAAAACAGAATAGAGAAACTTGGCAAAAAGACGATGAACTTCTTTGAAGAAGTTGGTCAAATTAGCCAATTGTTTTTTTCAATATTAAAATATTCAACTCAGCTTTGGAAGAATAAAAAATTGTTGTTTTTCCAAATGGAACACATTGGGGTTAACTCTCTTCCACTTGTAATAATTATTGCAGTCTTCACTGGTGCAGTCTCTGCTTGGCAAGCAGCATATCAGTTAAAGGGAATTGCACCAATTTCATTTCTTGGAACCGCAACAAGCCGCGCAATTATCACCGAGTTAGGTCCTGTGTTAACCGCAATAATTATTGCTGGCAGAATTGGAGCTTCTATTGCTGCCGAGCTTGGCTCAATGAAAGTTACCGAACAGATAGATGCCTTAGAAACAATGGGAATTAGTCCAATACGTTACCTTGCAATGCCCCGCTTTTTTGCCTCCGTTTTTATGATGCCAGTATTAATAATTTTTGCAAATGTAATTGCCGTTGCTGGGGCATTTGTAATTTCAAATTATTTTTTGGATGTCTCTTACACAGTTTTTTTCGATTCTGTCAAACGCTTTTTTCTAGTTAGTGATTTTATGTTTGGATTAGTTAAGGGAGTTTTTTTTGGTGGAATTACCGCTTTGCTTGGGTGTCATATTGGGTTTAGAACAACAGGGGGTGCGGAAGGTGTTGGACTTTCAACAATTCGCTCATTCGTTCTTTCGGCGGCACTAATTCTAATTGTAGATTACATTTTATGGACGTTATTGTTTTAATACCAACATCTTGAATATTACCTAATATCTTTATATTTTTACATATTAAAATTAAGAGGTTATTTATAATTGTCGAAAAGAATATTTGACATAATTTTCTCGTTGTTATTGTTGCCAGTTTTGTTACCACTAATAATTATATTTTCGGTAATACTAATTGTTGTAAACAAACAGTCACCCTTCTTTATCCAAGAACGTGGAATTACACTTGACAAATACCGCTTAAGAATTATTAAACTCCGTACAATAGCTAGTTCCACTAGCCACAAAAATAATAGTTCAATAAATAAAAGCATATTCTTTAAATCCTTTCATAAACAAAATATTTCAAAATTTGGTAGCTGGTTGCGTAAAACTGGCTTGGATGAAATTCCACAAGTTTTTAATGTTTTAAAAGGAGATATGAGTTTTGTAGGACCAAGACCATTTATGATTTCAGACCTTAAACTATTAAAGAAAAATGATTGGGAATTTTACAAATTAAGAAATAGCTTTAACTCTAAACCTGGAATAACTGGTTTGTGGCAAATTTTTTGCAACAGAGATGAAGGTGCAAAAAACTTAATTGCCCTTGAAAAAATTTACGAAGATATGCAATCGTTTAAGTACGATTTAAAAGTTCTTGTATATACAATTCCAATAGTGCTTACAGCAAACAATGCAGATGCAGTTTTCTCAACTATATCATTCCCACTAAAAGCATCTCACAATTCTACCGAAATTAATTTTGTTTTTGAAAAAACTTCTGCAAAGAAAAAAATTGCGGATGAATATTCTGTTAGGCTAGTAGGAAATTGGTATGCTGGAGAGCACTTATCTAATAATTCTTCAAGTAACAAAAGTAACTTAAAACTTATCAAAATAAAACCTATCGTTAAAAAGGTTAGTTAATTTTCCCTTCTACAAATAATTTCAGTTATAACAAAGAAATAGAAGATTAACAAAATCACATTTTTAATTTTTCAATAATTCCCTTATATTTCAACATTACAAAACAATAATAGTATAATTATGAACCAAACTGCAAAGCTGTTAGTTGTCCTAATATTTTTTACGTCAATTTTATTTGCTCAGGGTAGTGCTGGTACAAATGCAAAGTTTGAATACCGTTCACTTATTGATATGCAAACTGCTGGTGTTTTAGAAAAAGGCTATGTGGGCGTAGGTATTGATGTACTGCCACTTGGAGTTTTAATATCCTCAATTGAGGTTGGAGTTTTTAATAATTTTAGTTTTGGAATTTCGTACGGTGCAGAAAATGTTATTGGTACAGGCGATGTTAATTTTTATCCTCTTCCTGGAGTTTATGCCAAAGGTCGTATTTTTGACGAAGATGAAATGATACCTGCAATTGCAATTGGTTTCGATTCGCAAGGTAAAGGGACGTATAACGATTCTTTAAGCCGTTACCAAATAAAATCGCCAGGATTGTTTGTTGCTGCTTCTAAAAATTTTGAATTGCTCGGATATCTTTCCGTTCACGCCATGCTTAACTACACTCTTGAACGAGATGATAATGATAAAGACCTAAATTTTGGATTTGGCATTGAAAAAACTATTGGTAGTAAAGTATCGTTATACGCAGAATATGATTTCGCATTAAATGATAACAATCCACTTTCGCTCGGTGCTGGTAAGGGTTATCTTAATTTTGGTTTGCGTTGGTCAATAGCTGAAGGCTTTACTGTTGGTCTAGATTTACGTGATGTTTTAAGTAATCAGAAAATAAATACTCATAGTGCTGATCGTGCCCTTTATGTAGAATATATTGCACCAATTTTTTAATAAATTATTTTAAGTATTTAAATAATTTAAATCTAAAAACGTATGTCTTCTTATTCTAATTTTAGAATAAGAAAAATTAATTAAGGTAAAATTATATTAGCTAAAGTATATAAAATAGAAAGCAAAGATTATTATGTTATTGATGAAAATGATAACTCAATAATATGCAGACTTCCAGGGCGTTTCAAAAAGCAGTATCACCTAAAAAAAAACAAACAAAGAGTTTTAGATATTGTTACGGTTGGCGATAAGGTTAAAATATCGCTTACCCTAGATGGACGTGGAGAAATAACAAAAATTTTTGAAAGAGAAAATCTCTTTTCTCGTAAAGCTCCACGTTTAAAAGGCACGTCAGGTAAGGGGGAAAGGCTTGAACAAATTTTTGCTGCCAACATAGATAATGTTGTAATTGTTGCTTCAGCAAATCATCCAGAGTTTAATAATAGATTAATTGATAGAATTACAGTTGCGGCAGAAAGTTCTCATATTGGTGTAATTATTGTAATAAATAAAAGTGATATTGGTACTCCAGAAGAAATTGAGGATTGGAAAGGTATTTATTCTGCTTGTGGATATAATGTTATTGTAACTTCTGTAATTAATAATAGTGGACTTTATGGTTTAAGCGAAGCTATGAAAAATTCTACTAACCTCTTTTGTGGACAGTCGGGAGTAGGTAAATCTTCATTGCTCAATGCACTTTATCCACAATTAGATTTTAGAGTTGGCGAGGTAAGTGAAACTTCAAACAAGGGCAAACACACAACAGTAGCTTCGGTACTGCAGAAGGTTGACAACTCTACTATAATTATCGATTCGCCTGGTATTCGTGAGTTTGCTCCTTTTGGAATTATGCGAGAAGATTTATCCCATCACTTTTCAGATATTTATCCTTATGTGAATAATTGTAAATTTAATACTTGTACTCATTTGCACGAGCCTGGCTGTGCCGTAATTGAAGCCGTGGAGAATGAATTTATTTCTGTTGAAAGATATTATTCCTACCTAAATATTCTTGAAAACATCGAAGATATTCCAAAATACTAATCGATTTTTTTTTGATGAACAATTATTACTTACAGTTGTTTAAGCAATGGCAATTAGGGAAGTTTATTTTTGCTTGTTATTAAAGGCTCTAAGTCATATTTTTTTAAGTTAAATTTTAGGTTATAATGAAGAATACAATATTTATATTTTCCATACTTTTATTATTTGTTATTGGTTGTTCTGCCACTGCTGTTAAAGAGGATAGTGGTGTAAGTAACAATAATTCAAAGAATGAAAAACTTGCACAAGACTATTTTATAAAGGGTGCATTGCTCGACCTGAAAGGGGAGTATCCTGCTGCAATATTAGAATATCAAGAAGCATTAAAGTTAGATGAACAAGCAGGTATTCATCATGTTTTAAGTAAAGATTATTTAATAATTCAAAAACTTTCTCCAGCTTTAGAACACTCGCGAGCCGCTGTAAGATTAAGTCCAAATGATGCAGAGTATAACTTCTTGTTAGGAAGCATATATAAAATTGCCCAACGTCCCGATTCAGCTGCAATGGCTTTTGAAAAAGTTATAAAAATTGATACTCTTTTTTATCAGGCATATTATCATCTTGCTCAATTAAACGAGGCACAAAGACCACTTAAAGCTTTGGAAATTTATAATAGGCTTATAGAGTTGCGTGGACCTGAGTGGAACGCACTTGTTAAAGTTGGCGAACTAAACGAGCGTATGGGCAATGTTGAAAATACAATTTCAACAGTTGAAGAACTTCTTAAACTTAATCCATCAAATTTACGTTTGCAAAAACTTCTTATTGAATCATATCTAAAGACTAATGATAACGATAAAGCTATAGCCCTTGCGGATGATGCGTTAAGTATGTTCCCAGATGATATAAGTCTTATAGAATATAAGGGAAATGCAAAAGCAAATCAAGACAAGTGGGAAGAAGCTGCTACTGAATATCAAAAGCTAATTCATTCTAAAGAGCTCCCATTTGATGTTAAAAAGAGAATTGCTGGTGGATTTGTTGCTGAAGCTGCAAGAGATTCCAGCATAATTCCTATTGCTAAAAGTTTGTTAATTGAAATTGAAAAGGATTCTTCCGATTGGCAAACAAATGCTTTTCTTGGTGAAATTTTGTTAGAAGAAAAAAATGATTCTTTAGCTATTATCCATTTTAAGAACGCAGCCCATCTTGCTCCTTGGAATTCACAAGTCTGGAATAGACTTGGAATACTTCTGTTTGAATCGCAAATGTTTGAAGAAGCAATAATTGAAATGAAGAATGCTATCCAAAAATTTCCAGATGATTTTGTAGATAACTTAATACTTGGTTTATCGTTATCTCAGCAAAAGGATATTGAAGGTGCAGCACGTGCATTAGAACACGCGGTAAGACTTAACCCAAACGACTTAACTGCCTTGCATGCGTATGGTTTTACATTGAACCAGCTCAAACGGAATGATGCTGCACTTGTCTATTTGGATAAGGCGTTATTTTTAGACCCAGAAAATATTCAAGTAATTGGAACAATGGGAATGATTTACGACTCAATGGATAATTTCGAAATGAGCGATTCTTTATATGAGCGTGCATTGCTAATAGATTCCGCCGATGTTCTAATTTCAAACAATTATGCTTATTCATTATCAGAACGTGGAGTGAAATTGGATAGGGCTTTAGAGCTTGCAGAGTTTGCTGTAAAAGAGGAACCAGAAAATTCATCCTATCTTGATACAATAGGATGGGTGCATTTCAAACTTGGCAATTACACTAAGGCAATTGAGTATATTAAAAAAGCAATTTCTAAAGATGAAGCTAATGCAACTTTGTTTGACCATCTTGCTGATGTTTATGCAAAAATGAGCAATAAAGATAAAGCTGTTAAATTTTACAAAAAGGCGTTAGACCTTGACCCCACTATAGATAATGTAAAAGAGAAATTAGAAAAAATGGATGAAGGATGATTAATAAAAAAAATATAATTGTAGTTTTGCTTGGTCTTCTATTTCTTTTTGGATGTAGCAGTGAAAAAGAAATTAGCACAACTGAGAAAGTGATTCCAGCTAAACGCCTTATTAAAAAGTTAGAGGGAAACAGAAGAAAAATAAAAACTTTTGAAGGCACAGGAACTATCCATATTAAAAGTGAAAAGTTCACGGGTAAAACAAGTTTTAAAATTTTAATTAAAAAACCAGACTCAATAAAAATTTCAATTTATGGACCATTTGGTATTGATATTGCTCACGGATTATTTTCGAAGAATAAATTTATGTTTTACGATGTACTAAAAAACCGTGTTATTACTGGGCAAAATAGTAAAGATGTACTTAAAAAAATGTTTAAAATTGATTTATCGTTCGAAGAGCTAATTGATGCCTTTGCAGGTGCAGTTAACTTAACAGAAAAATTAAGAACAGAACCAACTGATTACGAAGTGCTGGATGATATTTATAATTTAACTTATGTTAATAAAAAAGAGAATAAGAAAAACATTTATAGAATTACTAAAGACGACCTTAAGATTACTGAGTATCGTGTACTATCGCTGAGCGGAAAAGAGTTGCTATCGGGTGATTATTCTAAGTTCAAAAAATATGAAGATGTTCCAGTTCCTCTATCATTATTAATTAGAAACAAAAGTAAGCGACAAAGTATTAAAATTGATTATAAAAAAATTAAAGTAAATGAAAATCTTAAAACTCTAAAAATCAATTTACCATCCGATGTTAAGATTATTAAATGGTAACAATAATAAAACATATCCTAATATTTATATTGCTTACCACATCGCTTTTGGCTCAATCTAATAAAAACATTGAACAGAAAAACGATGAGCTAAAAGGCATTAAATCCAAAATTTTGAAACTCGAAAATGATTTAAAATCCAAAGCTGCAGATGAAGTTAAGAGTGTGAAGTTACTGGATAAAATAAATCATCAAACTCATTTGCTCGATAAAATTATTAAAAAACTTGATTCTGACGAGAGGGGAATTCAAAAGAGAATTAAGAAACTTAAAAGTGAGATTATTAAAATAAAGAATAATGTAGATGAACTAAAAGAAGATTATTCCAATTTTGTTAAATGGCTTTATATTAATGGTGAAAAATCTAAGTGGAATTATTTGTTTAAATCTGAGTCGGTGAATCAAGCAGTTATTAGATATAAATATTTCAATTATATTACTAAAAAAAACGAACTAAATATTGAATCCTTTGTTAGGGAAAAAGAAAAGTTAGAAAAATTATCGCAAAGTTTGATGGGTGAAAATAGAGAAAAACAAAAACTTGAAACAGAAAAACTAACTGAAGTAACAAGACTAAATAATAGAAAAAAAGAAAAAACCAATTTAATTTCTAAGCTACATAAGGACAAAAGAAATATAGAAAAAGAGATTGATGAAAAGCGGAAATACGAAATTGAAATTAAAGAACGTATTGCTAAATTAATTGAAGAGGCTAGGGTTAGTAAAAGAAAATTACGAGAAACGAGGTTTAAAAATAATTCCACAGAATCAATAGTTCCTAAAATTAATTATGCCAAATTTGAAAAATTTTCTGACTTAAAAGGAAAGATGGCGTGGCCTGTTTCATCAGGGAAAGTAGTTCGGAAATTTGGAGAGATAAAAAATAAAAAATTAAAAACCATTACCTTAAATTATGGAATTGACATTAAATCAAATCCAAACGAAAAGGTTTACGCTGTTGCAGAGGGAGTTGTATCGGTTATAGATTGGATAGTTGGCTTTGGCAGTATTATTATTGTAACGCATAATGGAAATTTTAGAACCGTTTATGGACACATAGACAACATAAAAGTTAATGAAGATGAAATTGTAAAAGCTGGAACTGAACTTGGAACAATTAACCAAAGTCTTGAAGGGAATATAGTTCATTTTGAAATTTGGGATGAGCGTAATTATAAAAATCCACAAAAGTGGTTGGTTAAAAAATAATTTTGAATTAGTGGCTAATATTTGCAAAACTGGAAAACCATATTAACAAATTTTATTTCTCTTTCGGGTGGCGAGTTATTTAGCAAAGGAATTGCGTTTGTAATAACAATATATCTTGCACGTGTAATTTTGCCCGAAGGCTTTGGAATACTTGGATACACAACAGCATTCGTTTCATACTTTTTGCTCTTTATCGATTTTGGCTTTGATATAATTAGCGTTAAACGAATTGCAAACGATAAAAGTGTTATTTCTAAATACGTAAATAATATTATTTCTTTCCGAATTCTTTTATCTGTTGTAATTTTTATGGCTCTGTCGGTAGTTGTGTTTTTCCTAAATGAAACTTTGGTTGTAAAGTTAGCATTACTCTTAACAGGATTAAATTTATTTGTTCAATCAATTTCAACAGAATTTGTTTTTCAAGCAACAGAAAAAATAAAATATTTATCCATAAAGGTCGTTGCTAAAAATGTGATAATTTTAATGTTTGTTCTCACTTTTGTTAAAAACATTTCGGATGTATTGCTTGTTATAGGAATATCAGTTTTTGCAAATTTTGTGATGAATATTTGGCTCTATCGTAAATACGCAAAATTCTTTAAAAAGTTTAAATGGGTGATTGAAAAGAAATTTCTGAAGGCATTATTCGCAGAATCATTTCCGCTTCTTATCTCATCGTTTATGATTTCGGTCTATTACAATCTTGATATGGTTATGCTCGGAAATATTAAAACTCAAACTGAGGTTGGAATATATAATGCGGCATACAAAATATTTTTAATTGGAATTATTCCATTAGGTGCAATTGTAAAAATATTTTTGCCATCTCTTTCAAAAATTAAAGAAGTAGATTTACTAAAAAAAACACTTCGTAATTTTGGAATTTTAATGTTTGGAAGTGGCTTAATAATCTCAATTTTTATCTTTTTTGTTGCAAATTTTGTTATCCAAATTATTTTTGGAAATGAATATAGCGGAGCAATAATACCGCTAATGATACTTTCACTTAATGTGGCAGTTATTTCTGTTAATGTGTTTTTTGGAAACCCTTTAACAGTATGGGGAAAACAGAAAGCCTATTCAATAGCAATAACTTTTGGAGCCATTTTTAATATAATTCTAAATTTAGTTTTAATTCCAAAATATTCATACAATGGAGCTGCAATTGCAACGCTCCTCTCAGAAGTTGTAGTTTTTATTGGAGTCTTTTTCCTTTTTAATAAAAGTTTTAAAAGTATCTTAAATGTGCAAAATGTTCAAAAATAAATCGGATTGTTTGTAAAGTATAGTTACGAATAAATCGGATTATTTGTAAAGTATAGTTATAAAAAAAATGGATTATTTGTAAAGTAGGATTGTATATGTAAGTAATAGTTGCTATATTTAAAAGAAAAAGAAGATTTAAGATGCTATTTGAAAGAGAGTATTATAAGAAAATAGAACCATTTTTATGTGATAAGGAAATATTAGTAATTCACGGTTCAAGGCAAGTTGGTAAAACCTCTTTGATGAAATATATTATTGAGAAAAATAGATTTATAGAAGAAAACTATGTTTTTATAGATTTAGAAGAACCATTAAGTTTAGATATTTGCAATGCAGGTGCTGAAGCTTTTGTAGAATATCTAACGGTAAATGGTTTATTGGGCAAAACCCCACTTTATTTGTTTATTGATGAAATCCAGTATATGGATAATCCAAGTAGCTTTTTAAAATTACTTTACGATAAATATAGAAGTAAGCTAAAAATAATTGTATCTGGTTCATCAACTTTTGAAATAAAATCAAAATTCAAAATATCATTAGTTGGCAGAACAATTAATTTTGAGTTGTTTCCATTAACTTTTAAAGAATATTTACTATTTAAAAATATTCCTATCGATATATCAAATCCAATAAAGATTGATATTGTAATTTCTAAATTAAAAAATCATTTTTTAAATTTTATCAAATTTGGGGGATATCCTGAAATTGTTTTAGAAGATAATATTGAAAAGAAGAAAATAAAGTTAAATCAAATAATATCAACATACATTAAAGCAGATATTCGTGATATTGGAAAAATTAGACATGTCGATAAATTTAACAAATTACTCGAAGTTCTTTCATCGCAGATTGGAAGATTGGTAAATATTAGTGAACTAAGCAACACCCTTGGCATTGCACGGCAAACTATTGAGGAATATCTTTTTATTTTGGAAAACACATATCTTATAAAACTACTTAGACCTCACTATACAAATGTTAGAACAGAGGTTAGTAAAATGCCAAAAATTTATTTTGAAGATACTGGAGTTGCTAATTTATTTAGATATGGAAACTTAAATGTTGAGGTTGACGGACAAATATTTGAAAATGCAATTTTTAATGAACTTAGAAAAGGGGATACTTTTGGAAAACTATATTTTTTACGATCAAAAAAACAGCACGAGATAGATTTTGTTTTGAAAGATGAAGAAAAAATTATACCAATAGAAACAAAAATTAGTTTTACAAAAAAAAGACTTACCTCTATGTTGTATTTTAAAGAAAAAGGATATTTTAATAGTGCGTACATTTGCAGAATTAATGAACTAAATGAAAATAAAAATGAATGGCTAAAACTAATTTATCCTTGGGAGTTAAAGAATGAGTTTTTTTAGGTGGTAAAATGAGTGTGCCAAGCAAAGCTATTAAAATCAAGTTGGACAATCCAACCCTTGCAAGGATTAGCCACCCACAAGGAACAACACTGTG
>CAMZLW010000074.1 GCA_947311785.1 uncultured Ignavibacteriales bacterium
ATTCAAGAAGTGAAATCTGTTGGTAGAGGTTATAGAACTTTTAAGAATTTTAGAAGTGCCATACTATTTTTCCATGGGAACTTAGACCTTTACCCACAACAATAAGGGTAGAACCATATAATTATTATTAGTTATTTCATAATAATTAAATTCAAAAAAGATAGATGAAACATTCGTGTATAATTTAACTTGCACAAGAGTACTATTATAAAATGAATATTACATCTTACCAAAAGCAATTAAAGAAAAATGAAAAATTTTATTATAGTTTTACTTGATGGCGTTGGCGTTGGTGAGCTTCCTGATGCAAGAAAATTTGGCGATGAAGGTAGTAATACAATTGCTAATATTGCTAAAGCTGTAAATGGACTTTCACTTCCAAACTTGCAGAACTTAGGGCTTGGTAACATAACCAAAATAAAAGGTGTTGCAAGTAATATAAATCCATTAGCCTCGTATGGTAAAATGCTTGAAAAGGCTCCTGGAAAAGATTCTGTTTCTGGGCATTGGGAAATTTCTGGATTAGAGTTAAACTTCGATTTCCCATATTACCCAAACGGTTTTCCAAAAGAAATTATTGATAAATTCCTTACGCTTACTGGCTTTAATGGAGTACTCGGAAACAAAGCGGCATCGGGTACAGAGATAATTATGGAATTAGGTGATGAGCATTTGCAAACTGGGTTTCCAATTGTTTACACTTCTGCCGATTCTGTATTTCAAATTGCTGCACACGAAGATGTAATTGCTCTTGAAAAATTATACGAAATTTGTGAAATATCGCGTAAGCAAATTTTTATAAACGATGACGAAATTGGAAGAATAATTGCAAGACCATTTGTTGGAAAGAGTGGAAATTACACACGCACTACAAATAGAAAAGATTACGCACTCTCTCCACCAGATAAGACGGTAATGGATTTACTTAAACAAAATGGCTTTGAAACTATTGCAATAGGAAAAATTAACGATTTATTTAATCATCGTGGAATTACTAAACCAGTTAAAACTAAATCTAATGAAGAGGGAATTGAACGGACAATTGAAGCAATAAGAACAAATAATAATTCATTTATTTTTACTAACTTAGTGGATTTTGATGTTTACTACGGACACAGAAATGATCCAGTTGGATTTGCAAAAGCATTAAAATATTTTGATGATAAACTTCATGAAATATTAAACTCATTAAATGATGATGATGTGCTTATCATTACTGCCGATCATGGTAACGACCCAACAACACCTAGCACTGACCATAGTAGAGAATACATACCACTTCTATTTTATCAGAAAGGAATTGCAGGAAAAAACTTAGGTACTAGAAACACGTTTTCTGATATTGGAAAATCGGCTGCCACTTTTTTTTCGATAGATAATAGTCTAAAGGGTACAAATTTTATCCCTCAATAGTAGTAATTAGTATTTGTAAAACAATTTTTAAAATCATAATTTTTAAATATTATTCAGATAGTTTTATTCTTTATTTCTTGGTTCGTTATAATCTAAGTTATTTTGGAGTTACTTTTGAAAATTGATAAGCAATATACAAATCATGATGGCAAGTCTTTGGACAGATACCTATTGGAGATTAGTAAGGTAGAATTGCTTACTGCAGAAGAAGAAATTCAATTAGCAAAAGAGATTAAAAAAGGAAATGAAAAAGCTTTTGAGCAATTGGTAAATGCTAATTTAAGATTTGTAGTAACTGTAGCTAAGCAATATCAAAATCAAGGGCTATCTCTTGGCGATTTAATTAATGAAGGGAACATTGGTTTAATTAAAGCTGCAAGACGCTTTGATGAAACTCGTGGATTTAAATTTATATCTTATGCCGTTTGGTGGATTCGACAATCCATATTGCAATCGCTTGGTGAAAATGCTCGTATTGTAAGGCTACCACTAAACCGTATTGGAATTTTAAGTAAAATAAAAGGTATAAGTATTAAGTTTGAACAAAAGCATGGAAGGGTGCCAACTCCCAAAGAAATTGCCAATCAATTAAAAATAACTGAAAGAGAAATTACAGAAGCACTTCAAATTTCTATGAGTAATGCTTCTCTTGATGCTCCTATTAAAGCAGGGGAGGAGAACAATCTTTTTGAACTTCTTAAAAATTCTTTTGAACCTTCCCCTGATGAAGAGTTATTGAATAAATCTCTTCACCAAGAAATAAATAAATTGATAAGCAAACTTCCCAAAAAGGAAGGGGAGGTGTTAAGATTATATTTTGGACTCGATTCGGACATTGCTTTAACACTTGAAGATATTGGGGATAAGTTTCATTTAACTCGTGAGAGGGTAAGGCAAATTAAGGAAAAAGCTATTAGGCGTTTGCGTCATAAAAAGCGAGCTAATAGGTTAAAAAAATATTTAGGTTAACTACTTTATGCAATTTTCAAAATACACACTTCTCTTTTCCATACTCTTTCTAATCTCTTGTTCATCTTCCTCAATAGAACAGAGGTATAAAACTAATTCATCTAAAGATGAAAAGAGAAATAACTCTTCACGCTTTTCTTCTGATAATGATGAATCACTTTATAAAACAGAGTTTGACGAAGAGCCAGTTGAAGAACATCCAGTAGATGTTAAAGAATTTATTGATGAAAACAAACCAAACGATATTACACCGCAAAAACTTTCGGATAGAGAAAAGGTAATGTTAGAAATTGTTAAATATTTAAATACTCCTTATCAGTATGGGGGTAACAGTAGTAAGGGTATTGACTGCTCTGCATTTACTCAAAATGTATTTTCAAAATCGTTAAATTATAAGTTGCCACGCACCGCAAATCAACAGTATTATTCATGTAATAATTTTCAAAATAGTGATACATTAAAGTTTGGTGATTTAGTTTTTTTTAACACTACTAAAAATAGTTATCCAGGGCATGTGGGAATTTTTATTGGAGAAAATTTATTTGCTCATGCAAGTTTTTCAAAAGGGGTTACAATTTCGTCGCTTGAAAGCTCGTATTTTAAAACTAGATTTGTTGGGGCTGTAAGGGCAATTGAAATTAAGTAAATCTTAAATACAGATTTAAAATAAAAAAGGTGTTCAATTTGAACACCTTTTTGTTAAATAATTTGCAAAAAGTTAAGGACAAATGGCATCAATTACTCTTTTGTATTCATCGTACTTTCTATACTCTTCTGTAGTATTGCTAAATTCAAATTCATATACTGCTTGAGTTAGTGTTACGGATTGAAATATCCAACCATTTATGTAAGTGGCAAATTCATATTCGGTTCCAAGTTCTAAACAAGCACTTATTTCACCTTCAACTACTTGCCCAAGATTCATCCAAGTTCCGTAATATGTCCCTATTTTTTTATGAACCCAAATCGCATTGCTATTTGGATAGAACCTTGAGGTAGCGGTGCCATCATCGTTGTAACATGCAATAGAAACGCTTAAGGTTACTTCTGTTACTCCAAAATCGTGATCAATTGGAAACTCAACATCATCACCACATAAGTTATCAATTTGTTGCTCACCAACTTTAACATATGGATATACAGAATAATCCCACAACTCAATCATAGATGGTGTATTATTTGGTGCACGTAATAGCTGAACATTTGGGTCACCACCATTAACATAACCACTATAATAGTATCTACCATCAGAAATTCGTTTTCCCTTTATTCTTAGTTGGTTAAAGCAATTACCAGTAAATCTAATTGTAATGCCTTCGGAACAAGCATCTCCATACCAATCTAAATTCCAATAAGATAAATGGCTAATACTTGTTTTGGCTCTTAGCATTGCTTGTCCATTTGCCGTTTTGGCTAACGTTGCAGCAACAAGAACAGAGCCTTCTCTTTTCCATTCTCCAGTATCTTCGTTGTAGCTCCATAAAGGAATTTCATCCCCAGCACCAACAGGCGAACCATCTTCTTTTTTTACACCAGTTACATCAATATCTACATCAACTTTGCTTTTGTCAAAAATTTCTACTTTGTCGTTACCAACTTTCATATCAATTGCAACAAAACCTGCAGAAATAAATGTTTTAGGTTGCCCAGCAATATCTACAGAAAAGCCACCAGGAAAAGAGTTTAACGATTGCTCTTCTTGAGGGTCAAAATAAGTAACACGTGTTTTAACATCTCCAGTTAATACTGTGCCAGCACTATTTTTTAAAATTGTTCCTTTAGGAATTGTTACAGTGGCTTTGCCGTTGCTTCCGCTTGAATTTGCAACAATATCTTTTTCCACACCACTGGCAGTGGCTTTACCATCTGTTTCGTGCGATTCAACACCTTTTGGTGGGGTTATGTAACTCGCTAGTTCAATTGAGTAAGAAGAAATTCCAGGCGAAGTAATACGCAACTGTGTGCTTGATGAAACATATCCATTAACCGAAACAACCGCAGTAACATTAACTGGGTCGTCTTTAGATGGAACTTTAATAGTTTCGGAAATAGCAAAATTAATAATTCCTTTTTTAGTTGTAATACTAGAAAGGTTTTCATTAGTCATTGATATTACTTTGTTACCATCTTTTCCTTTAAAAGTAATAGTAGCTTCATCAGTAATTAATTGCGAAGTAGCTGCATCGTAAACACTAAAGTTAACTACAGTAGTTCTAGGCATTGTATTTACTTTTAATTCAACTCCATCAACTGGGCTTTTTATATCGCAACCTGTAACGAAGAGCATAAAAATTAAACTCAACGAAATAAGCATTAATGATATTTTTTCATTTTTCATTTTATTTACTCCTTAATTAAAATTTATAAGTTATACCAAGTGAAACTACTGGGTACCATTGAAACCAACTTAAGTTATCCTGAATTCTTTGTGCTTGGTCTTCCGAAGCAGATGGTTTTAATAAACCCTCTGCTTGCAAATCAACAACTGCAGTACCTTGGTACATTGTTCCTACGTCAAAAACAAAACCAAAGCCCGCATCACCACTTGTAGGGTTCCCAAAACCAAGCCCTAAATATGGCGAAAATTTATTGAACTCGATAGATGCATCTAAGTTTCCGAGTTCTTCAGGCGAGTATGTATCACCACCAACTGTGTATTCTCTGGTGGGTGTAAGTGTTGCATCAATAACATTTAGGTTATACATAATTCCACCAGTAATTCTAAATGTTGATGATTCAAAAGGGAAAAAATCTCCGAGGGCAGAAATTGAACTTAAACCAATTTTTCCTTCTGTTTTGTAGTCTTCGGTTTCACCCAAAGATTGAGTTAGTGCAAAATAGTTGTAACCTACATGAACATTAAATTTTTCACCAAAGGAACGATATACATCTATGTTTCCGCCCATTGTTGAAACTTTTATGCCAGCTGCCCAATCTTGTGCAAGCGATGTAGATAAACTAAGCCCGAAAACGAGTAAAAGAACTAACCATAATTTTTTCTTCATTGTTTTCTCCTGTGTCTATTTATAGAATTGTTAAATTTATATTTCTAAAGCAATTGTAAGATAAGAAAAATTATGATATTATATATAATTTTAGCTATGATACACATCACAATAGAATTTTTGCAATATTTTTGTCCTTTATAAATAATTGATTAGTAATTTGTTACTTTGAAATAACAATTAAACTAATGCCTAAAAAACTAAAACGAGAAAGATCGACTATAAAACTATTGCTAAATGAGTTATAGTTTAGTTTCGAAATGATAAATTGTTAGAATCGACTCAACGAGAATCTATTGCGATACCAAAAGCTCTTTA
>CAMZLW010000075.1 GCA_947311785.1 uncultured Ignavibacteriales bacterium
AAAAGAGTTGATTAGAAAACAAACTCTTCCGAAAAGAAAACCCTCTAGAAAATATTCACGGAGAACAAAGAAAGGTAAATATCGGAAATATACGTAATTGCTTATGTTAGTGCCATTACACCCAAAGGGAGAGGGGCTGGGGTGAGTTTTTAGATTACCGCCATTTATAAATTAACATAACACTAGTTGATATTCATAAGTCAATAAAAATTGCAAATAGAACTTTATCTTTTTTGTGAATTAATTTGTAGTTTAACCTTTTCTGCAATATACTCTCCAATAGCCAACGAGGCTGTGGCTGCAGGTGAAGGAGCATTTAAGATATGAATAACATTTTCTTTTTCTATTAAATAGAAATCATCAATGAGACCACCAGTTTTATCGCACGCTTGGGCTCTAACCCCAGCACCACCTTGGGTTAAATCAGTTTCACTAATTTGAGGAATTAATTTTTGCAATGCTTTCACAAATGCCTTTTTACTGAACGAGCGATAGAATTCTCCCATTCCAGTTCGCCAATATTTTTTTGCCACTTTTAAAAATCCAAGCCATGTAATAGAATGAATAGTATCCTTTAAATTAAAACTTATTCGCGAGTATCCTTCTCTTTTAAAAGAGAAAACAGCGTTAGGACCAGCTTCTACACCACCATCAATTAGGTTTGTAAAGTGAACTCCGAGAAATGGAAAGTTTGGGTCGGGTACTGGATAGATAAGTGTTTTAACAAGGTGCTTTGCTGAGTCTTTAAGTTTGTAATACTCACCTCTAAATGGAATAATACGAACGTCTAAATTGTTTTCAGTTAGTGACGCAACTCTATCGGACTGCAATCCTGCACAACTAATTACAAAATCGGTCTTGTAATTATTGGATTTTGTTTTAACTGTATGAATTGAATTGCTTGTTTCAATTCCAACTACTTCTTCACCAAAAATAATTCTAACTCCTTGCACAAGGAGAACTTCTTTCATTTTTTCAGAAACAATTTTGTAATCTATTATTCCAGTTTGCGGAACGTGAATGCCAGCAACACCTTTTACATTTGGTTCATGTTCTTTTAGTTCTGCCTCATTTAACATTTTGAGATTTTGTAAACCATTATCAACCCCACGCTGGTATAGGGTTTTAAGATATTCTATTTCACTTTTCTCTGTGGCTACAACAACTTTGCCACAAAGATTATATTTAATATTCTGTTTGTCGCAGAATTCCAAAAGCATTTTATAACCGCTAATACAGTTCTTTGCTTTTAAACTTCCAGGCTTGTAGTAAATACCCGAGTGTATTACACCGCTATTATTTCCCGTTTGATGCTTTGCAACACAATCCTCTTTTTCAAGAATTGTGATATTCACTTTAGGAAATTTCCCTTTTAGTTTTAGTGCTGTAGCTAGCCCAACTATACCTGCACCAATTATTGCAAAGTTATACATAGTTATCTTTTTATTACAGCTCATTCAAAAAATAATCAATGGTAATTTTTAGCCCCTCGGCACGGTCAACTTTTGGCTCCCAATTAATTATTTCTTTTGCACGGGTAATATCTGGTTTTCGCACTTTGGGGTCATCAATTGGTAGCTCTTTATAAATAATATCGCTCTTACTATTAATTGCTTTCTTTACTTCTTCGGCAAATTCTTTAATTGTAATTTCAACTGGATTGCCCATGTTTACTGGGTTTGGTTCATCCGACATTAGAAGACGGAATATTCCCTCTACCAAATCAGAAACAAAACAAAAACTTCTTGTTTGCAAACCATCTCCAAAAACTGTAATTGGCTTACCTTCAATTGCTTGCGAAACAAATGCCGGTAATGCTCTTCCATCATTAAGTCGCATGCGTGGACCGTAGGTATTAAAAATTCTTACAATTCTTGTTTCAACTCCGTGATAGCGATGGTACGCCATAGTCATTGCTTCGGCAAATCGTTTTGCTTCATCGTAAACTCCGCGTGGACCAACGGGGTTTACGTTGCCCCAATAACCTTCTGTTTGTGGATGGATTTCAGGGTCGCCATAAACTTCGGATGTTGATGCAAGCAAAAAACGAGCATTCTTTTTTAGTGCTAGCCCTAAAGCCTTGTGTGTTCCGAGCGAACCAACTTTTAATGTTTGGATAGGCATTTCGAGATAATCAATTGGGCTGGCTGGTGATGCAAAATGCAAGACATAATCTACATTACCAGGCACGTGAATAAAGTTTGTTACATCGTGTTTTATAAATTTAAAACTATCGTTACCAATTAAGTGTTCTATGTTTTTTAATGACCCTGTAGAAAAATTATCGATACAAACTACATCGATATTGTTTTCAATCATTTTTTCGCAAAGATGTGAGCCAAGAAACCCCGCTCCGCCTGTAATTACTGCAACTTTATTCATTATAATCCTATAAAAAATAATCTGTCATTGTTTTTAGCCACTTGGTACAACCAATTTTGGGGTTGTCAATAAGTATTTTTGAAATAATTTTACCTTTACTACTTATTTTTTTTTTGAAATTTTCCAGTTGTACTTTTTAAAAAGATATAAAATTGCAAAAAAATGTTTAACTGTAATTTTAGAGAAAATATTCTTTTTAGTAATGCGTTGTTCATGATGAAATATTTTAGTTTTAGGATAGTAAAAAACTTTATAATTATTTTGCCACATTTTATAACACATATCTAAATCTTCAGGTCCGTAAAAAATTTGGTCATCATACAATCCAGTTTTAACTAATGCTTCTCTTCTAATAAACTGACAAGCACCAATAACATAATCAACATCCATTATTTCTTTGTGGTCATAATCAATCATTAAATGGTTTTTAAGATTTTTAGAGTTCTTAACAGTATTCAAAAAATCAATTCTTCGCAAAAAAAGAGTAGATAGTTTTGGAAATCTTTTACACGAATACTGTAAACTACCATCACTATCAACTAATTTTGAACCAACAAGCCCCACATCTAAATTATTTTCCATAAAATAGAATAGTTTATAAATTGTATCTTCAAATAGTTCCATATCTACGTCTAAGATTAAGGCATATTTTCCATTTGCGAGTTTTAACCCTTGGTTGCGAGCAGGAGCTACTCCCATGTTTTCACTATTCTTCACCAACATTATTTCTGGATAATCTAATTCAATCATTTCAGTAGTTCCATCATTAGAATAGTTTTCTACCAAAATAATTTCGTAAGTAACACCTTTAGTAAATTTAATTATTGTGTCTAAACATACCTTAAGCATATCCTTCATCTTCCATGTAATTAAAACAATGGAAACATCTACTTTTCTTTCTTCCATATTATCCCATATTAAATTGAGTTAAAAACACTCACAATTTCTTTTGCAGTTTTGTTTAGAGAAAATTTATTTGCTTGAATTAACGATTTCTTTTTTATTTGCGAACAAAATGTTTTATCACTTATAATCTTAACTATGCTCCTACTCATAGATTTGTAATCCATTGGGTCATGTAATATACCACCTTCACCAACAACTTCAATTAGCGAAGTATTATTTGAACTTATAACAGGAAGGGCACATTGCATTGCTTCGAGTGGCGGATAGCCAAACCCTTCGTATAAAGATGGGAAGATAAAGACATCCGAAATATTGTACAATTTTTTTAAAAGTTTATCATCTACGTTAGATAAATGTTTAATATTTTCATTTTTATTAACTTGTGCTAAAATTTTTTCTCCACCGTACCCAACTTTACCTACTAAAACAAAAATAAAATCTGTAAAATTCTTTTTCAATTCATTTGCTACTTTAATAATACCTAATATATTTTTTCTGTTTTCAATTTTACCAACATATAAAATTATGTGTTCCTTGAGCTTTAACTTCCTCTTCAAAGCATTTTTTTCATCTACATCAATATTTTCCTTAACAAACTCAGGGTTTGCCGATTGGTAAATAACTTTTATTTTGTTTTCGTCAATTTTATAGTGTTTTAAAATATCCTTCTTTGAATATTCTGAAATAGTAATAATTACATCGCTAATTCTGATAGAGAAAAAAGCAAAAAATTGCAAATATTTTCTATAAATAAAGGGTAAAAAATTGGGGTCCGCCTTAAAAATTACATCATGAACAACTGAAATATATTTACAAGAACTTATTTTTATTAAAGGAACAATTTGGTTTATCGAAAATAGAATATCAATATTGTGTTTTTTTAAATATATGGGTAAAAAAAAGTTGCTCCACAAAGGAGAAAATATTTTTGATGGTAAAAAATTCTTAACTGTGGAAATATTTATGTAAAAATCTGATTCAAAGCTTATAGGCTCGTATGTAAATATATAATACTTGTTTTTTTTATCAACTTTAGGAATTTCTTTTAGCAATAATTCTAAAGACCGTCCTATTCCTGTAATTTTTCGCTCTAATAATCTTGCATCTATACCAATATTCATATATTATTATAAGTTTTTAGTTTAAAAATAAGTTCTTACTTTTTTATTCCACCAATTATTAAGCTTAAAAATGCTTTAAGTTTTTGTTTAGATTTATTTGGATTAAGTGGAAAAAGTACGGTCCAAATAATTATTTGAGAATACAATTGCAATTTAAGAAGTAATTGCATTATAAACTTATTAAATGATTTGTAATTTTTAGAAAGAAAAATAAACTTGCTTTTGTATGTCCTTTTTGTAAAGAGTGAATAATCTTTCTTGCCAGAAACACTACCGATATGAGTAATAGATAAGTTTGGGACATACAATATTTTATAATTTTTATTAGCTACTCTTTTACATAAATCAAGTTCTTCAAAAAACATAAAATAATCTTCATCAAAACCATTTATACTTTCAAATGTATCTGACTTTATAAATAAGCATGCTCCTAAAATCCAATTAACATTTAATTTTTGTTTTTTAGTAAATTTTGCTAGTGTATAAATTATGAAACCTTCCACAAAAATATTCATTCCTAATAGTGCAAATATTTCAAAAAAAACATTAGGAAAATAACCAGCTGAAAAATCGAAAAAAGGTTTACGAGTTTGTTGCTTGGGTCCAATTATGCCTATTGATTCATCTTTGGAAAATAGTTTAAGAATTGGTGTAAATATATCCTCGGTTATAATAGTATCAGGGTTTAAGAAACAAATATATTTACCACTTGCTTTTGCGTAACCGTAATTGCAACCTTTTCCAAAACCAAGGTTTTTTTCTAAATAATAGAAACTTATATTTTTTTTCTGAAATTTATTTTCAACTTCTTTTAAACCTTTTTCGGGCGAATTATTATCTACAATAATTATTTCGTAATTTAAATTATCTAAATTTTTTGTAACAGAAATTAAACTATTAAGACAAACTTCAATTTCCTTTGAAAGATTATAGTTAATGGTTATAATGGAAAGTTGTATTTGTGAATTTTCAGCTATCATTGGATTTTAATTTGTTTTTTGGAGAAGTAATTTAACATTGATCGAATATATTCCTTCTCATCTTTAAGAAGAAAATAATTCCATATAGCAAATAAGTAAAATAATAAAACTGATATGCTAAAAACTATTTTTATTGAAATACTACCAATAAAAATGGGCGAAACTAACATAATTAAAAGAGAAAACACAATTAGATAATTTCTATTAAAATTTAATTTAATTTTTGATGACGTAATTTTAGATAAAATAAAAAACAATATACTAGTATCAATAACTACACGTATCATCCAAACTAAGGCAACTCCCGATATACCATTGTAAATTGCCATATACCACATTGCGATTAAAAATATTGGTAGTTCAACTAATTGAACTTTTGCAGTTATATCAGGTCTTCCTATTCCCTCAATAAATGCATAAGGAATATAAGCCAAACTATTAAAGAAAATTCCAACAGCAAGAATTCTTAAAATGACTGAACTTTTATTTGCAAACTCAGTACCTAACCAAATCTCTAATCCTTCATTTGCAAAAACTAACAGTATAAAAATTATAGGAATAAAAACAATTAAAATATATTTAACAGCTTTTATAGACATTTTTTTTGCAAAGTTAGGGTCGCTAACATAACTAGCTGAAAATGCGGGGAAGAGAACTCCTGCAATTGCACCCGGAATTATTAGTAATTTAGAAACAACTTCGTAAGGTGTAGCATAATATGTAATTGCCTCGGCTGAAATTAAAGCTCCAATTAAAAACCTATCAGAATAAATAAAAAATGGAACAATTATATTAGAAAGAGTTAACCAACCACCAAATTTAATAATAGGTTTTAGAAGTTCAGTTCTAAAATCAATTCGTTTTAGATTTTTATTTAGCTTAAATATCTGCGTAAAATATAATAACCAAATTACAACTCTAATTATTGCTAAAAAGATTACTATCAAAAAAAGATTTTTTGTAAAAAAAAGAGAAACTAATGGAACTAAAAAAGAAGAGGTTCCAAGAATAATTCTTATTACACTAATAATTCCAAACTTTTGGTATGCTTCTAGCACACCTCTTATACCAGCCGTTGTTGTAACTATAGGAATTGTTAATATCAAAACATAAAAAGTATTTGTGGCTTCTTCTTGAAGAGAGGTTGAAATTTTAAAAACAGATTGTGCTAAATATGGAACACTAAATAATAACACAATTGTAATAAATATGCTGAAGATTAGCATCAAAAAAAATGAAGTCCAAAAAACTGAGGGAATCTCATTGGTTTTATTCCCACCTATTTTTTCTGAAATCATTTTGGTTAATGCTCTTCCAATTCCCAAATCGAAGAAGCTAAAATAACCAATAATTATCCAAGCTAAATTTAGGATTCCAAATTTTTCAACACCTAAATTTTTAATTAATATTGGGAAAACAATTATTGCAAGCAGTAAAGGAAGCCCATACCCAAAGAGGTTGAAAATGGTATTTTTAGCAATCCTTTTACCACTGTATAAACCGTCTTCTTTATTCATCACTTTATTCTTTGATTTGAGGAACTATTACGAATAGCAATTTTCTCTATCATTGGTAGAAACACAAGGATAAAAAAAAGACTAATGTACCATTGGTTTAACTTTGTTGCTAGTGTTAAAAAAGAGAATCCAATTATTAAAAAGAAATAGATAAGAATTGCAAATATGTATATTTGCCTTTTTTCATAAAACTTGAACCATAACCAAGTAATTATAAGTCCTAAGAAGTATGGACCTAAAAAAACACCTGCAGTTCCAAAATCAGCATGTAATTCTCGTAAATAAGTTCCCGTGTTAGTCCACATTGGTATAAAATATCCTTTTGAGAAAAAAACTGGTTTTTCAATTATTCCTAATCTAGATAAGAAAACATGAAATATAAAGAAAGTGTTTTCACCAAAATTTACTTGTTCCTTTTCTTTTTCAAGATATTTACTAAATACACCCACATCACTACTAAGATAAAGATATATTGAAGGAGAAATAATCATATTATCACTTAACTCTCTTAGTTCTTTTGTTGCTCCTTGATAGTTTTCGTGTGAACCTCTTCCAAGTCGAATAAACGAAGCCGCAATTATTAGAAATACTAGAAGTAGAACTGATGAAATAATAGCATTGCCTCTAAAGAATTTGAATCTTTGTAAAGAATCACTATTAAGAAGATGTCGAAATAGAAAAAAGGAAAATAAAAATTCTAGTAGAGTTAGTAGCAACTCGGCTCTACCAAAATAAGTTAGTTCTTTAAGAACAATGCCAATAAATGGTAGAAATGCTAGTAACGAAAATTTTCTTTTGTACGCAGTATAAATGCCAGACAAAAAGACAGCAACATAAACAAAAGCAGGAAGAATTGGAATAAAATCTTTTATTTCACCATCGACATTCATTCTATATATTACAGCAGCATTTATAAGAACTGATTTAATACTTCCAAACATCCCAACAAGAACATACCAACGATGAAGTGCAACAAAAATACCAACAATGCTAAAAAAAATGACGGCATACTTTAAAGTACTTCCTCCATCACTAACAATAGGTAGTGATATTTTAGTTTTGGGGATTTCGGATTTCCAATTTGGTATTAAATATTTAGCACTTAAAACGGTTAAAGTTCCAAGAATATATGAAAGAAATGAACCGATAATAAAAAACCATGCAATTGGAACAACATCAGGGTAAGGTAAATATTTCAATTCATAAAAAAAAGTCAATCCACCCATAATTATAGAATAAAGAGTTAGATGATTGACCCAGTTTTTAAATATTATTTTGCCTAAGAAAACTCCAAGTAATGCGACAAAGCCTACTAACAATAAACTCATAATCTACCCTTTTTCAAACTTGAGTTTATATAATCTAATAATTCTTTTAGCAAAATTATTTTGTTTTTCTTGTATTATATTATTTTGTTTTTCTCTTGTAATAGCTCGTTCACTAGAAAAGACAAATGGAATTAGAAAAAAACTAACTAAGAACAAAGCTCCTAAAATTATTACCGACTTTTTAGGAGCATATTTTAATTGTGCTGGAACTGCTTTATCTATAATTAATAAGGTTGGCATATTTTTTTGTTCTTCAACTTTAGCTTGTTCAAACATTGGCAAAGTAAATTCCATAATCTTACTTTGTATTTCAACTTCTCTAAACAGTCTGTAATATGCAATTACAATATCTGGCATATTTTTAAATGGAATTAAAATATTTGAGATTGAAGAAAGTTTGTTCGAATATTTTAATTCAGAAACCTTTTTTCTAAAAATTTCAACTTCTGAAAGTAGTTTAATATACTGTGGTGAATTTTTACCACTAGTAGCTTTTAACATATGTAACATAACTTCACGCTTGGTAAGTTCAGCTTCAATTTCGGCAGCGGCTTTAAACGCAATTTCTAATTGCTCTGGAACAGCAAAAATTCCATATTTTTTTTGGAATACATACATAGAGTCTTCAGCAGTACGCAAATCTCTTACATTTTTATTATATCTATCTTCAACAAATTTTCTATTTTCTTTTGCACTTCTAACTGCCAATTCTATATTCATACTATCAGCTAATTCAACAAAATAATTAGCAATATCAGCACTCAATTGTGGATTTTCATTAACAACACTTATTTCAATTAACCCATATTCATTTGGGTCAAATACTAAATCACCACCCATCATCTTCATAAGTTTATCAAAGTTTCTATCTTCTACTTCATAATATTCGTAAAGGTTAAATTTATTTACAACCTTTTCAATAATGCTTCTACTCTCTAATAATCCAAGTATTAAATCTTCATTGGTGGAAGAAACTCCAAACAATTTTGCACCAAGCGATAATGCAGAATTACCCCCCATCAAACTACTTAGCCCGCCCATTGAGTTTTCTGGAGCTAAAATAACTTTTGCAGTAGCTCTAAATGTTTCTGGTATTAAGAAAGATATAGTTGTAGAGATAACTGTTACTGCAAGTAAATTAATAATCAAAAACTTTTTCCATTTATAAAGTACACTTAAATAATCTGTAAATGATAATTCTCTTTTTTCTTTGATTTCTTTCATGTATTTTTCTCATATTACTTTAATGATATAATAATTCTAACAATCTATTTACTACTTAAACGCCAAATAAGCTGTTGTAGCTACTACCACAATACGTGCGGTGCGGGTTAAATAAAAACACTTATTAACTATTCAAAGAGCCTATTATTTTCCAATAACCACCTTTATTTGGTCCAATTCTTTTCAATACGCTCTTTTTTTTCAATTTATCTAAATTATATTTAACTCCATCCTCGGTAATATACCCCAAATGTTCTGCAATTTCCTTCCGAGTTATTTTAGGATTATCTGTAATTAGCTCTAAAATTTCTTGGGTAGTTTCTTGGGTAGTTTCTTCAATTCTTCCAAAATTACTACAATCTTTTTCTTTTTCAAAAACTATTGCAAATCCAGTACCCATGTCTTTATAATATGGTGCAGGAAGTCCTGAATCTTTGCAATATTTAATAATATTAGAAATACCTCTTCCCCAAACTTCAATATATCCAGCTCTAAAAAATACTTTAGCTATATCAGGATTAGCAGGTTCGGATGTATGTTTATCCATTAAGGTTGCAATTGTCCAATTTTCAGGTAATTCTCCATTGTTGTATATCATCATCCAATTACTGTAAACACTAATTTGAATTGCAAATCCGCAAATCCATTTCAGGTATTCGTCCTTCCAGATTCTTTTATACTCTATATTTTGGTTTTCATTATTCATTTACTATTTAAACGCCAAATAAACTGTTGCGGCAGCTGCAACAATTGCTGCAATACGTGCGGTGCGTGTTAAATAAAAATCGAAAGTACGGGGCAATTCTTTTGGCACCCAAATTAAATCGCCAGATTCAATTGTATATTGATAGTCTGCATCAGTCATATCAATATACGCCCTAGTTTTACCTTTTATAAGATATACTTCACTCTTAGCCGCATTACCAATTCCACCCGCTTTATTTAGGTAATACGAGTAATCCATTCCTTCGGTAAACTCAATAAAGCCTGGGTTCATAACCTGTCCGTAAACATTAACTAAGCCAGTAATTTCGGGTATGTAAATTATATCTCCATCTTTTACAATAAATTTACTATTGTCGGAACTATCATTTAACACTTCATTAAAATTAACTGTAACTAACGATTTTGCAAGACGCAATTGGTTATCGTATTTAAGACTTGCAGAATCTTCAGGCTCAATGTTTGCCATTCTATTCATCATCAGAATATCTGTTTCTACCGAAAATGCTTCTAAATTAAAAGTTCTTCTTCTATCTTGGTAAGGTTGCTCTTTTCTATTTCGTGTTTTATTCTGAATAGAACCACGTATTAACTCTGAATTTAGTAAATCGGCATTTGCTTTAAAACCTCCAGCTTTTTCTATTACTTCTTTAATAGTGGTATTATTTTTTGTAATATAAATGTAGCCTGGTTTATTTACCTCGCCGCCAATAAGTACTTTGTAATCACGTTTTTGCGTTTCGTTGGAAACTACTCTTATTCTATCCCCTCGTTTTAATTCAGGGTTTTCTTCGAGAGTTGTTGCAATTATTTCGTCATTCATTCCGTCGTAACTTAAACGAGTAATTTCTATCCTATCAATATTTTCGTATGCAGGATTTATTCCACGTGCAAATAGGATTGCACATTTTAATTTATCTCCTTCTACATATTGAAATTGTGTTGGCTTATTTACAGCACCTTCAACTTCAATAAAATTACGATGCCAATCTAATTGGGGAAAAATTAGAACATCTCCATTTAACAAATATGGATTCTCGTTATAGTCTGCAGTTAATCTAAATTTTTGTAAATCTATAATTTGCCCAGAACCATCCATGTGCTTTAGTAAAATTCCGCGCTCAGCATACTCATCAATTTCGTCTTTCAATAATTTAAGTGAATAAGCATCTTTTGTAGTAGATAATAGGGCAATTTTATATTTATTATAAATACGAGTTACAAACTCATCCACACGCTCTATGGCAGAAGCTGGGAAAGTTCCGTTTGTAATAAAATCGCCACCAACAGTAACTGAAATTTTATTTAATGCCAACATCGAAGCATTTTGCATATTGCTCATATCTTGAGCAAAAAATGTTACTGAAAGTAAAATTGACAAAAATATTATTTTAAATTTCATTTTTCTTCCTTTTGTGAAAAACAAATTATACAGAGTAACTCATAGAAAACTCAATAACTTATTATTCGCTTTAATTCATTTGTTAATTTAGTTACATTATAATTTATGGCTAAGTTCTTAACCGTAAATGTTTTAACAATGTTATATATAATAGTTTAAACTTTTATCAATACGCAAAAAAGCCTAAATAAATTCCAGTTTGGATAAAGAACGCATCTCCGTTTAATGAACTTGGAACATTGTTTAGAGTTTTATTGTTTTCAATTGTCCAACTTTCACTCATGGTAAACTGGTAACCACTTCCAACTCTGATAGCAAAAAAACGAGTTAAGGGAATATCAATATTAATTGTTGGAGTTAAAGTGAAATAATTATTTTCCATTTTACGGCTTATATTTTCTGTTTCCCCATTACCATTAAACTCATCCCAAGTCTCTTGCCAAGAGAAGTTGCCTTTATTTTGGAATTGTTCAACAGTTAGTGTTCCTCCGCCAATCATAGCCCCAAGCGAAACACCAACTCTTTTAATAAATGGAAGTGTATATTCAATAGTAAAAGCACCGCCACCTAATCCATACTTAACTTCTTTATCAAAACCATCTGTGCTTGATAGAACCGATTGAGTTCCACCAAATCCCATTCCACCAATGCGTAAATCGTCAACAATCATTAAGTAAACATATCCACTTCCGCCCCACGTTAGAAGTCCACCACTAAGTTTTTCAGAAATTCCAAAGTTAGGAAGTTGCCTATTAATTTCGTCGTAATTAGGAAACATCCATGTAGCTGTTAATCCACCAGCCAAACCAAATTTACTCATCCAACCAACTTGGCTTTTCATCTGGGCAAACGAAACCGATGCACTAAGAAATAGCAATATAAAAATGATTTTTAATATTTGATTTTTCACTACAAAACTCATTATTTAACAACACGTAAGTTATTAAAATATAAGATAATTCGCTTAATCAATAGTGTGAATTATTTGGAACTATGGAAGGCATATTTTTCCTAAAATAGTAGGTTTTGTGGCTCCAGTTGTGCGTGGAATATTGGATGGATTTCCGCTAATGGTTTCGTTAGCTAATACAGCAAAACAGATTGCCTCTTTTGCATCGGATGAAACACCAATTTCGTCAATTACTTTTACATCAATTCCTTCAAAATAGTGTGCAAGAGATTCGTAAAGAAATTTATTTTTTGCACCGCCACCACTAATAAATAATTCATCTAGCTTAGTTTCATTCTCAATAAATTTTTCGTAATTACGAAACACGGAATAAGCAGTAAATTTTGTTACTGTGTGTAGCCAATCTTCACTAACTACATCTGTAAATTCTTCAAAAAGTGGGAGTAGAAATTCCATTCCGTAATACTCTCTACCAGTTGATTTTGGTGGCTCTGTTTCAATAAAATTATCTTTTGTAATTAGAGCAATAAGTAAATCTTCGTTTAGCTTACCAGAGCAAGCAATAGCACCGTTATCGTCAAAATCCTTTTCATAAAAACGCTGCATTAAAATGTCAATCATCATATTGCCAGGTCCAGTATCAAAAGCAAGAACATTGTTTTGCCCCTTATCTTTATTAAGGATTGTGATGTTTGAAATTCCTCCAATATTTAATAAACCCCTATTTTTTTTATTTGAGTGAAATAATAAGAAATCAAAATATGGAACAAGCGGAGCCCCTTGTCCGCCAAGGGCAACATCACTTGGACGAAAATCTCCGACTGTGATTTTTCCAACTAACTTTGCCAACACTGATGGGTCGCCAATCTGTAAAGTAGATGAAACACTATAACCTAAGTATTCAGTGGGGTTTGGCAGATGGTGAATTGTTTGTCCGTGCGAGCCAATTAAATCTATCTTTTCAATATCAAAATTAATTTCGTTGCATAAAGTTTCAATAGCTTCGGCATAAATTTGTGGAATGAGAAAATTAAGTTGCGAAATATCTTCTACACTGCTTGTCTCTTTTACCGAGTTTCGCAGAACAAGTGATTTTAATCCAGTAGGGAAAGGGTATTCGATAAACCCAAGTAAATTAACCCTTGTGTCAATCCAATTATTTTCTACCTCTACAAGTGCAACGTCAACGCCATCTAAGGAAGTTCCAGACATAAGCCCAATTACATATTTTACATCTTTGTTTGAAAGCTCAAATAATGTTTTCATTTCTCCTCTATAAATTATTACAAAATTTATTATAAGATAACAATTTCATTTCTTATTATTGCAAATAAATTTTATTGGATAAAAAAGAAATATGAATCAATTACTCGGAGCACATACTTCCACTGCTGGTGGAGTTTCAAAAGCTATTCTGTTAGCAGAGAAACTTGGATTTAATGCAATCCAGATTTTCTCTAAAAACAATAACAGATGGGATGCAAAACCACTTGACTTAAATGAAGTTGAAAAGTTCAAATCACTTTGGGAAAAATCCAATATTGGATTTATTGTTGTGCACGATTCGTATCTAATAAATCTTTGTGCAGCCAACAAAACAAATTTAGAAAAATCTCGCAACGCCTTTATTAACGAGCTTGAACGGTGCAATACTCTTGGAGTAAAACATTTAAACTTTCATCCAGGTGCCCACGTTGGGCAGGGCGAAAGTGATGGATTAAAAATAATTGCAGAATCGTTAAACATTGCTCACGATAAAACTAAAAACTTTAATGTAAGCAGCATGATTGAACTCACTGCTGGGCAAGGAACAAATCTTGGTTATAAATTTGAACACATTGCAAAAATAATTGAACTTGTTGACAGTCCAGAACGCATCACTGCTTGCATAGATACAGCACACATTTTTGCTGCTGGATATAATATAAAAAATGAAACAGAATATGAAAAAGTAATTACAGAATTTGATTTAATTATTGGTTTGGATAAACTACAATGCTTTCATATTAACGATAGTAAAAAAGAACTCGGAAGCCGTGTTGACCGCCACGAGCATATTGGACAAGGCTACATTGGGCTTGAAGGATTTAGCAATATAATGAACGACAAACGACTTACACACATCCCAAAAATTTTAGAAACTCCAAAAGGGAAAGAGCAATTGGAGGATTTAGAAAATTTAGACATTCTTAAAAGTTTAACAAGATGAAGCAATTTAAATTTACCTATATTTTATTTACCACAATTCTTTTGCTCTCAATATTTTTTAGAGTTAAAATTATTCATGAACTCCCTCTAGGAATTACAGCAAACGAATATGGCTTAACAGGTTTTGACGATGAACCCGCACATTTTAATTATACAAAATTTGTATTGCTAAAAAATGAATTGCCAATTCTGAAAGATAAAATAACCGATCCAAATGCTTTAATAATAAATGAGTTTGAGTACCATCAACCTCCACTTTATTATATACTTGTTGCTTCTACCGTAAATGCTTTATCAATCAATAGCAACAAAAACATTCTCCTTTTAGGTAGGTATATTAATCTTATCCTATCACTTTTTTCAGTAATTATTTTTTACAAGATTTTTTTACTCTTCAAATGGAGTACTAGAAAAATACTTACAGCAATATCAATTTTTCTTTTGCTTGGAAGTTCTGTTTATCAATTTTCAGTTTTCGGAAATGATGGTTTATCTTGGTTTCTTATATGGTTACTCTTCCTTCTTATTTTAAAAGGAATACCCAAAAATTGGATTAGAGTTATTGTCACTCTCACATTATTACACTATACCAAATCAAGTGTGCTTGTACTTTATCCTGTTATTTTATTTGCAATGTACAATTCAATTATTAAAAATGGACTTTCAAAATCACTAATTTCAAAATATGTTTCTATACTTTTATTACCAGTGGTTTTTGCATTCCCTTGGTACTTACACAATTACAATGCATATGGAAGTTATTTTTCTGTGAGTACAATCACTGGGGATTCGTGGTACTTTGTTAGCTCTCTTAAAGAATCGTTGCTTAAACTATTGCACATGCCCTATCTATTCCTATTTAGAATGCACTTTGACCCACCAAAACTATTACTCTCTTGGTTTAATTATATTCCAAACTTGTGGTTGTTGGTTTCGGTTGGTTATTGGATGTTTAATGTTAAAGGTCTAGTAAAGGAAACTCAAAGAGTTCAAATGATTAACCTATTGTTGTTTTCAATGGTAGGAGCATATCTTTACTACGCACTTCCTACCGGATATACAGAAGGGAGATTGCTCTATCCTGGGTTGCCCGCAATACTATATTTTATGACGGAAATTTTATTTCAAAAAAGAATAAGAATAAAATTATTTGAAGGATGGCAGTTGTTATTTATTTTGTTACTATTTCTACCATCATATATTATTGGATTTTATCTGTAAGCCTATATTGGCATATCTTCTGGTGGCGGTGGCATTTCATCGTTATTCTGCGGAACGTTTACGTCATCGTGAAATAAATCTAAGTTTTCAAAACGTGCATACTCTTTAATAAATCTCAGTTTCACATCTCCAACAGGACCGTTACGCTGCTTGCTAATAATAATTTCGGCAACACCTTCGGTAGAATTTCCATCTTGAAATTGTGTTATTCCATAATACTCTGGACGGTATAAAAATATAACAACATCAGCATCCTGCTCTATTGCTCCCGATTCTCTAAGGTGAGATAGCATTGGCTTTTTATCAGTAGTTGATTCAACAGCTCTATTAAGCTGCGATAATGCAATTACAGGAACATTTAAATCTTTTGCAAGAGCTTTAAGCGAACGAGAAATAATTGATATTTCTCTCTCTCTACTTTCAACTTTACCTCCAGCAGTCATTAGTTGAAGATAATCAACAACAATAAGCCCAATGCCTTTTTCTTTGTGTAGCCTACGTGCTTTTGCTCGCATTTCTAAAACAGAAAGCCCTGGAGTATCGTCAATATATATAGGGGCAGAACTTAACTTGTGAACTGTACGACTTATTTTTGCTCCGTCAGCCGCTCTAAAATTACCTGTTCGCAAACTGTGTGCATCCATACGAGCTTCTGCAGAAATTAGTCTTGTAGCAAGCTGAACAGTTGCCATTTCCAAACTAAAGAAAGCAACAGGAACATTATAATCTATTGCTGCATTACGCATAAACGACAGTGCAAATGCAGTTTTACCCATTGATGGACGGGCAGCAATAATTATTAAATCCGATTTTTGATATCCACCAAGTATATCATCAAGTTGGAAGTAACCAGTTTGAACAGAAACAGTTCCAAGCTTGTTTTCGTGAATTGATTCTATCATTTCCCACGCATCCTTTACCGCTGTTTTCATTGAGGTAAATGATTCTTTAGTTCCCTCCTGCGAAATACTAAACATTTTTTGTTCGGCTTCATCAAGTAAATCGAACACATCTTCTTTTGCATCAAAGGCAGATGTTGCAACTTCAAGAGATGTTGTAATAAGTTTTCGCAAAATCCACTTTTCTAAAACAATACGTGCGTGGTAATCAACATTTGCTGCAGAGGAAACATCTTGTGCAAGTTTACTAATGTAAGCAGCCCCGCCAACATCATCGGTCTTGCCAAGCTTTTTTAACTCTTCATAAAGTGTAACGGTATCAAGGGGTTCGTTCGCTTCGTATAAAGATTGGATTGCACGGAAAATTATTTGGTGCTTGGGGTCAAAAAAAGAATCGGGTTTAAGAACTTCAAAAACTTTTGGAATAGCTTCATTATCCAAAAGCATTGCACCAAGAATTTCTTTTTCAACTTCAACTACCGCTGGGGGTTGCTTCGAAGCAGACCGAACATTTTCGATATTGAAATTCTCTTTTTTAACTTCTTCTCTTTTCTTAAACTCCATTTACTTGCTCACCAACTCATCATATAATTTTCGTAGTTTTTGAACATCTTCCCAAGTTGGTTTTTTCCAATTAGGGTTTCGCAATAAAGCTGCTGGATGATAAGTTACCATTGTTTTAATTCCATTCAACTCGTGAACACTTCCTCTCATTTTAGTTAAAGATTCGGTGTTGTTAAACATAACATTTGCAGCTACTTTACCAAGGCACAAAATAACTTTTGGCTTTATCAAATCTATCTGCTTATACAAATAAGGTTTGCAAACTTCTCTTTCAGCAGGCTTAGGATCACGATTATTTGGAGGACGGCATTTAAGAATATTTGCAATGTAGATATCATCTCTTTCAAAATTTATTGCTTTTAAAATATCAGTTAAAAGTTTACCAGCTCTACCAACAAACGGAATTCCTTGCTTATCCTCTTCGGCTCCTGGAGCTTCACCAATAAGCAATAAATCTGCATTAGGATTTCCAACACCAAAAACAAATTTGTTTCTTGTTTCACCAAGCCCACACATTTGGCAAGCATTAATTTCATTATTAAAATCATCAAGATTATTAATATGCTCAAACTGCGATATTGAGTAAACTCCGTTCACTTTTTCTTTTTTGCTCACTGGTGCTTTCAAAGTACTTTCAACTTCCTTTTTAATTTTAATTTCGCCTAACTTAATTGGTGCATATAAATCATCGCCAAAAATTTCTTTTTGATTATCTAATATCTCTATAATTTCATTTTTTAAGTTCAAGGCTTACACTACAAGTAAAATTGTTTTACTCAGAATCTTTGTACCGATATGGTAACTCGTTATTAATAAGCTCGTTTAATGCACGAAGATGTGGTTTTTCTAACTTTTCAAATTGAAGAGAAATTTTCTCTTGATCTGGATTTCCTCGCTCTTCAAATTCATCTTCTATTGCAGGAATTATTGTGCTAACAAGTTGATTAAATTCTAATCTATTGTCATCATTAATTTTACGAGCTTTTTTACTAGCAACAACAACTGCTTCATAAATATTCTTAGTGTTTGCTTCAATAGTTCTTAAATCGATTGTTTGAATTGCCATTTATTCCTCCTTGGATAATTCATTTTTTAATATATCAAAAACTTTCTCTTTTGCACTTTCTAAATCGTCGTTTATTACTTCATATTGAAAATGCTTTTTAAACTCTATTTCCATTTTTGCCCTCTCAAATCTCTTTATCAAATCTTCTTCTGTTTCGGTCTTCCTATTTATCAATCTGTTTTTCAGTTCCTCAATACTTGGTGGAAGGATAAAAATTGAGATAGCCTCTGGATAGACTTCTTTTATTTTCATTGCACCTTTTACATCAACTTCCAAAAGAACAGAATTACCTTTTTCCGTTTCCGAATTTACAAAACTTTTTAATGTTCCATAATAGTATCCGTAAAACGATTCCCACTCAACAAATTCATTTGCATCTATTTTTTGCTTGAACTCACTTTCACTTAAAAAAAAATAATCAACACCATCAACTTCAAAATCTCTACGCTTACGTGTTGTTGCCGAAATTGAGAATACAATTTTAGGAATTTTTTCTAAAACACTTCTTACAATAGTTGTTTTACCAGCACCACTTGGGGCAGAAACTACAATTATTTTACTCATACATTTTATAACTTATTCAATATTCTGAATCTGTTCCCTAATTTTTTCCAGTTCTTCTTTAATTAAAATTCCGCTATTTGAAATTTCGAGAGATACCGATTTATTATTTATTGTATTTGCTTCTCTATTCATTTCTTGAACTACAAAATTTAGTTTTTTCCCAACTTCAACTCCACTATCCAAAGTTTGTCTAAACTGATTTATATGACTTTTAAGCCTCACTGTTTCTTCAGTAATATCATATTTTTCCGAAAGCATTGCTAATTCCATTTTTAACCTATCGTCGTATTCTGCTAAATTTTCAACAAGGTCTTTTGCTCTCTCTTTCAATTTTTGGAAATAAATTTTAACCGATTCTTTTCCTAACACAACAATTTCATCAACAACACTTTCAATTTTATTAACTCTATTTTGAAGATCCAGAACAAGTTGTTCGCCTTCCTCGCCTCTCATTACTTTCAACTTGTTTATAGAATCTAAAAGTGCTTTTTTAGTTAATTCAAATTCTTCATCGCTATATTCCGATGAATCACTAAACAAAACATTATGAAATGAAAGAATATCCGAAAGTTGAATTTCCTCTTTCAATTCAGAATCAGCCTTAATATTTCTTAATAGTTTAGCAATTCCAACAAGACTATTCTTGTCGTAGTTAGGAATTCCATTTTCAGCTCCATCTTTTTTAAGAAAAATATTTAATGATATTTTACCACGATTGATATTTTTCTTAATGAGATTCCTAATTTCTATCTCTTTATTATTTAAACTTCTTGGCAATCGCACAGCAATATCCAAGAATCTGCTATTAATACTTTTTATTTCAACTTCAATAGTGAACTTATCTGATTGCAGACTTGCACTACCAAATCCTGTCATACTTTCTATCATTAACATCCTCAAAAATTGGAATCTTAAATATAATTAATAATGATAACTTATTGAAGTTAAATATATTTAGACAATTTCTGTAAAAATATCATATTTTAACAATGTAAGAGAAAAAAGATATTATTTGCTACAAAAAAAAGGTGAAATTATGGATGCACTTGCTGTTGAAGATCTTAGATTAAATAAGTTTTTTAAGAACATCGATTTCGATTCGCTACTATTTAACAGAATTGATGGTAACATTTGCATGCTTCAGCAAGGGGAATTGTTATATCGCGAAGGAGAAATGAATCATTCTATTTTTCTTATTGTTCGAGGAGAAATCAATTCTATTCCAAGTCAATTTAATTCAAACAATAATTCTGTTATTTATTCCGAAAATGATTTTTTTGGAGCAAGTGAATATTTATCAAATTTACCACGTGGGGAATCTGCAATTGCAATACGCGATACATATTTAATTGAACTTCCTAAAGATGCAATTGCCGATTTGATTAAACAAAGCGACGAAATATTATCAACAATTTATAACGTACAAAAAGAAAGCAACAATATTCTTGAACAAATCCCCAATGAAACAATTATCACTGAAAACGCGAATGAAGTGAGTGCAGTTGAACAAGAACTAGACTCTGAAAGCATTTCCAATAAAAATGAAGAGATAACTAAAGATAAAATTAATGTACAGCCTACAGTAATTGAAAATATTACTACACCAGATGAGGAGAAAAAAGAGATAGAGGAAGAGACTCCCAAATCATATCATACGGGAATGACTTTTGAGCAATTAGATAGGATAAATAAAGCTGCTCATTTAGTAAACTCAAATGTAAAAATAGACGATGTTCTACGAAATATAATTGACGTATCGGTTTCAATTTGTGAAGCAGATAGAGGTACACTTTACTTGGTTGATAAAAGTAGAAACGAACTTTGGTCAAAAATTTTGCAAGGTAACGAGCCAAGAAAAATAACATTAAAAATTGGTGATGGCTTTGCAGGATGGGCAGCAGCAAATAAAGATGTTGTTAACGTTGAGGACGCTAGTTTGGATGAAAGATTTAACGATGCTTTTGATAGAAGTAGTGGATATACAACAAAAAGTGTTTTGTGCTTTCCTGTAAAAAACAAAAATGATGTAGTAGTTAGTGTTATTCAATTGCTAAATAGTAAAAACGGTTCATTCACAAAACTAGACGAAAATTTTCTTTATGCACTTTCAACTAATGTAGCTCTAGCCCTACAAAACGCTGACTTAGTTGAGCAATTATTAAAAACAGAACGCATCTCCTCTCTTGGTAAAATGGCAAACTTTTTAATTGAAGATATTAAAAAACCAATTTTGGTTAGCAAAAGATACGCCGAACATTTAAAGAAAAAAGAACTTTCGGCTGATGTAGTTAATGTTATTGATATGCTTCTTGACCAGCTTAATAATATTGCCGATTTAGTTCAGTCAACTTCCAATTATTCAGAGGGGAAATCTATTCTTCAAAGTGATAGCGTCAATCTTAATGAAGCCTTGGAGGAATTTGTTGACCGTGTGGATTCCTATGTACAATCAATGCAATGCAAAATAATTAAAAGTTACGATACTGATATTGAAATTACTCTTGACACAAAAGAGTTTTATCAAGGATTTAAGCACTTAATTAAAAATGCTTGTGAAGCTATGCCCAATGGTGGTGAAATTGCACTTTCAACAAAAAACAATGGAAATCAAATTTCAATTATTATCAAGGATGAAGGAACAGGAATACCCGCTGGATTTAGTGAGAAAATTTTCGAGCCATTTATGTCGTATGGTAAAAAATCTGGAACTGGTCTTGGACTTTCTGTTACAAAAAAAATAGTTGAAGAACACAACGGCAGTATTTCTGCAAGTAACAATGTTGATAGAGGAAGTACAATTGTAATTACACTTCCTCTTACTAAATAAAATATGGCAAAAAAATTAATAGTCGTTTTAGGTCCTACTGCTGTTGGGAAAACAAAATTTGCAGTGCAACTTGCCAATAAATTTAATGGCGAAATTATATCTGCCGATTCACGCCAAGTTTATAAATTGATGGATATTGGGACAGGCAAAGACCTTAACGAATACACAATTAACGGCAAACAAATTCCCTATCATTTAATCAATATTATTTCGCCAGATAAAGAATATGATTTATACTCATTTCAAAAAGATTTTAATACTATTTTTACTAACATTTTAAGTAAGGGTAAAACTCCGTTTCTTGTTGGTGGAACTGGACTTTATATACATTCAATTCTTAAAAATTATCAATTAGTTGATGTTGATTTTAATTCTGCTAGAGGTAAAGAACTATCAACTTTTAATACAAGCAAACTACTCGATATCCTCAAGTTATTAGAGAACAAACTTCACAACACAACCGATACTCTTGATAGAGAGAGGATTATTAAAGCCATTTTAATTGCAGAAAACAAATCGGATAGAACTACACCAAAAATCAGTTTTGACCCTTTAGTTATTGGGGTTGGTGCAGATAGAAACATAATTAAAGATAGAATTACTATCAGATTAAAACAACGATTAGAAAATGGAATGATTGAAGAAGTTGAAAACTTATTAGCGAGTGGAATTTCTTTTGAGAAGTTAAACTACTTTGGATTGGAGTATAGATTTATTGGTAAATATTTACAAAAAGAACTTAGCTATAACGATATGTATCAAAAGTTAAATAGTGCAATTCATAAATTTTCAAAACGGCAAATGACTTGGTTTAGAAAAATGGCAAAAGAGGATGTTAATATTAATTGGTTGGAATTTAAGGAACTTGAAAAAGCAAAATTATTAATTAATAATTTTCTGAGCAACTAATTATGGATAACCAAATACCCAAGTATGTTAAAAAATATTTAGATAAGTTTTCATATTCTAAATGGAATAATTATTTATCCTTAAGTAAAAAGTTCAAAACAATTATTGTTATTCCAGCCATCTCTGAATTTGAAAACATAAAATTATTGGTTAAATCATTAGAGAAAAATGATACTGCATATTTTGATGAAACTCTAATCCTCTTTGTAATTAACAACCTAAAAAGCACACCACAAATAATAAAAGATGACAATAGAAAAACACTTATTTATTTAGAACAATTATCAAACAAAAAAGTATCTGAAATTAATTCAAATTTAAATATCTATTTTATTGATGCATCATCATTAGGTCTTGAGCTTGATGAAAAAGATGGAGGCGTTGGATTAGCCCGTAAAATAGGGATGGATTTAGCTTTATTACTTTTCGATTACAAGGCAAATAGCAAAAACATAATTATTTGTCTTGATGGAGATTGCACAGTTGAGAAATATTATATTTCAACAATTAGAAACTATTTCAACAACAATTCTATCTCAGCTGGGTATGTGAATTTTAACCATACTACAACTGCCGATAAAGAGAACGAACGTGCAATAATTAATTACGAAATATTTCTCCGCTATTACGTATTAGGTTTAACTTATGCAAATTCTCCTTATGCTTACCACTCAATTGGCTCAACAATGGTTTGCGATGTAGAAAGTTATATAAAAGTTCAAGGGATGAATAAACGAAAAGCCGCCGAAGATTTTTACTTTATGGAAAAATTATCGAAGATTACTAAGATACATAAAATTGATGGAACTGCTGTTCTCCCCTCCAGCCGTGGCTCTTGGCGTGTACCTTTTGGAACTGGGCAACGTGTTAATAGATTTTTAGATGGTGTACAAGACGAATATATTCTGTACTCCCCAAACTCTTTCGAGGTTCTAAAAAGGTGGGTGGAGGTTTTTCATTCTAATAGCCAGTTATCGGCAGAGGATTATTTACAGAAAGCTAAAGAGATAAATGCTTCGTTGTTTAATTTTTTAATTAATAATAACTTCCAAAATAGTTGGAAAAAAATTCTTAACAATTCTTCATCCAACGAGCAAATCCAAAAGCAAAAGTATATTTGGTTTGATGGATTTAAAACACTAAAGCTAATTCATTACTTAAGAGATACTGAGTTTTCATCATTCAATATGTTTGATGCGTTGGATGAATTGTTTTTAAAAATGAATATTGATTTTAAACATAAAAACGAAGCTAAAACAATTCCTCCAACAAAAATCCAAATAGAATATTTAAAAATGCTAAGAAAAATTGCATAAACCCAGATTCTATTTTTAGTAAATAACAAACTACTTATCTATATTTGCAGATTAAAATAAGTTGAGTTAAGATGGATTTTATAGGAAAGTTACAAGAACTAAAAGAGAAATTTGAACGGATAAATGAGCAGTTATCCGACCCTGATGTTTTATCTGATCAAAAAAGAATAACAAAATTAAGCAAAGAGAGAAGTGAGTTAACAGAAATTGTTGATAGATACGATGAGTACAATACAACAATATCCAACATTAGTGGGAATGAAGAAATAATTGCCGCTAAAGAGGATAAGGAACTTGTTGAGTTTGCCGAACTTGAATTAGATGAGTTAAAACAAACTAAAGAAAAGTTGGAAGAAATTATTAAAGTTTTGTTAATTCCTAAAGACCCAAATGACGACAAAGATATTATTTTGGAAGTAAGAGCTGGGGCTGGTGGAGACGAAGCAGGATTGTTTGCTGCAGATTTGTTACGTATGTACACTCGTTTTGTAGAGATAAAAGGTTGGCGACACGAGCTTATGGATTTAAGTGAAGTTGGTGTTGGTGGCGTTAAAGAAGCAGTTATGGCTATACGTGGCGAAGGTATTTACGGAATATTGAAATACGAAAGTGGCGTTCATAGAGTTCAACGAGTTCCAGAAACGGAAAGCAGTGGCAGAGTTCATACATCTGCGGCATCGGTTGTGGTTATGCCAGAAGTTGAAGATGTTGAAATTGACCTTGATATGAATGATGTTAGAGTTGATACTTACAGAGCAAGTGGGGCTGGTGGGCAACATGTTAACAAAACAGATTCTGCAATTAGATTAACTCACATTCCAACTGGCACAGTTGTGCAATGCCAAGATGAAAGATCGCAAATGAAGAACCGACAAAAAGCTTTGTCCGTTTTGAAAACAAGATTATACGATTTGGAATTAACCAAACAAACAAGCGAAATTTCTGAGCAACGAAAATCGTTAGTTAAAAGTGGCGATAGAAGTGATAAGATAAGAACATATAACTATCCCCAAAATCGTGTAACCGACCATCGAATTGGATTAACATTGTATAATTTATCCAACATTGTGGAAGGAGATTTAGACGAACTTATTGAAAAATTGCAAATTGCTGATAGAACTGAAAAATTAAAGAATTAATTAGCTCTCTTGTTCTTTGAAATTTTCTAAAAATCTAATCAAAAATAGTAGTACAAAACCTATAAAGGATAGCTCAATATCTGTAATTTCAATTGTGAAATAATCGTAACTTCCTATTGAGTAACTGAAGAGTTTAACTATTATTAAAATTGTGATGAAAATTGAAAATCCGAATAACCCAGATTTAATTGGTTCTACTAAATGGTTTTTAGCAGAAAAAGAAGTTTGTTTAATTTTTGCCTTACCAGTACTAATGCCACTAACTGAAATTTCTTTCATTTTTCCCTCGAAAATATTTTTAAACCAGCCATTAAAATTAAAAATATTACTTACTAACATTTTTAATGATTGAAACTTAAAAATATTAGATCTGATTTACAAACCATTTTTTTTATTAGTGATATACATCACTAATAAAGATTCACTAACTTTGAATAAATATTATTAACTATTGGATAAAAAATGAAATTCCACATAATACTTTTCTTATTTCTAACATCCGTAAGCTTTTCTCAAATTAAATTTGATGCTGATTTTGAAAGTGGGAACCTTGCATCTGTATCAACCTCGGATTCAACTTATTTTGAAATAACTACCATTGAAGATATTGGCGGAAGATGGTTCTACTATAGAATTAGTGGAGTGAAAGATAGACTAATAAAAGTAAAAGTTACAAACAGCGATGTGAACCGTCCAATGTATTCGTACGACAATAATAATTTTGAACGCTTCACAGAATCTGAAGCTCCCTCAAAAAATTATTTTGAAAAAATATTTAGTGAGGACACAGTCTATGTTGCATACTATACACCTTATACATATAGTTATCTTCAAGGAAGAATTGGGGATTGGCAAAATAGTGAGTTTGTAAAAATTGACACATTGGGTTTTACCGAACACAATTTTCCTCTACAGGAAATTGTATTAACCGATACTTCTGTTCCTGACAGTAATAAATTTCGTGTTTGGATTCATGCACGCACACACCCTGGCGAAACACCTAGCTCTTGGCACTTTGATGGAATTATGCAAGAGCTGCTTAAAGATGATGAAGTAATTGATTACTACAGAAAAAATATTATTTTTTACTTGTATCCTTTCAATAATCCCGAGGGGGTTTACTACGGTCGTTCGCGAACAAATTATTATGGAGTTGACCAGGAACGCCAATGGAATAAAAGTGATGCAGAAACTGCATCTGCTGTGCTTCTATTAAAAAATAGAATGAAAGAAATAAACTCGGATAAAGTATTGTCAGTTGCTCTAAATTTACACTCACAAGCATCTTCTCGTCCCACATTCTGGATTCACAAAGCTGGCTCAACTTCTAATTATTTTTACAGACGAGAATATCAATTTTCAAATCTTGCAATTTCAGACTTACCTTATTTTATTCAATCCGATTATGACGAATCAAATTTAAGAAGTTATTTTCCAGAAGGATTTATGTGGGATAATTATGGCGATAAAATTCTTGCCTTAACTTACGAAACTCCTTACGACCACTACTCAAATGGCGAATGGGTTACAAATGAAAATCTTTTTGAATTTGGCTCAACAACAGTTTATGGAATTGCAGAGTATCTTGAACTCTCTACCCCCAAAAGGACTATAATTGATAACAAAGATGCAACAAAAGATTTTTGGGAAACCTCTGAACTTGGAGTTGATTTTTATGGTGATAATTTTAATTACATCACTGCTGGCACTGGCGAAAACAAAATTTCGTATAATTCAGGTGATATTGGAATTGGTGTTTTTGATGTTTATGCTTGGTGGACTGCACACTCAGAAAATGCTTCCAACACTAAATTTGAGCTAATCACAACACGTAATACAACGGTTGTAGAAAAATCACAAAAGAAAAACGGCGGACAATGGAATTTACTAACCCAAGTTCCTGTTCGTAACGCAACTGGTATAACCGTTGTAATATCCGATGATGCAAACGGCACAGTAGTTGCCGATGCAATTCGTATTGTTTATCGTGGACCTATAGTTTCTGTTGATGATGAATTAATTGTAACTAATTTTGAACTCTTCCAAAATTATCCAAACCCATTTAATCCTTCCACAACTATTAGATTTAAACTGAACAAATCAGAAAACATAAAACTACGAATTTTTAATTCGATTGGTGAGTTAGTTGAAACTCTTGTTGATGGCGATTTAAATATTGGAACACACGAAGTAATTTTTAATTCTTCAAATAATTTATCAAGCGGAATTTATTATTACCAACTTTCATCAGAAACGTTTTCGCAAACCAAGGGAATGATTCTGTTAAAATAATTTTTGTTAATAATTTTATCTAACGATGTTTATATTTGCAGTTAAAATTATTGAATTATACTTATAAGCATTGAGGTTTATCATCGCACAGAAAGAGAAAAGCGTTATAGAAAAAATAGTTTCGTTAGCTAAACGAAAAGGATTTGTATTTCAATCGAGCGAAATTTATGGTGGGTTAAATGGATGTTGGGATTACGGTCCACTTGGTGTTGAGCTACTTAAAAACATAAAAGAAGAGTGGTGGAAAGCAATGACCTACCGCGATGATGTTGAAGGCTTAGACGCTTCAATACTTATGCACCCCAAAGTCTGGGAGGCTTCTGGACACATTGCAAATTTTTCTGACCCAATGATTGACTGTAAACAATGCAAAACAAGATACCGCGTTGATACACTTGGCGACTCGATTGCAGAGAAAAAGAAAAAGAAGATAATTGCAAAATTTGAAGAAAATCTATCAGCCGAGAAAAAAGATGTTTTAAAAAGTATCTATGAAATACACACAGAGTTAGATGCACAATTTGAAGCAATTCTTGAAAACAAAGAAATTGCCTTTGATTTACTAAGCGAAATTAACTGCTCTAAATGTGGAACAAAAGGTCAATTTACAGAGCCACGTAATTTTAATTTAATGTTCAAAACATTTGTTGGTCCAGTAGAAAGTGAAGATAACACTGTGTTCTTACGTCCAGAGACTGCACAAGGAATTTTTGTTAACTTCCAAAATGTTCAAAGTTCAAGCCGTCAAAAACTTCCTTTTGGAATTGCACAAATTGGTAAAGCATTCCGAAATGAAATTAATACTAAAAATTTTCTATTCAGAACACGAGAGTTTGAGCAGATGGAAATGCAATATTTTGTAAATCCAACAACAGATAAAAAACATTACGACGAGTGGAAAGAACGACGCATAAATTGGTATAAAAATCTTGGAATGGATTTAGAGAACCTACGCTTTCACGATCACCCAGCAGATAAGTTAGCCCACTATGCAAAAGAAGCTACAGATATTGAATATAAATTTGAATTTGGATGGGGAGAGATTGAAGGAATTCATAACAGAACAGATTTTGATTTAAGTAGGCATCAAGAGTTCTCTGGCAAATCGCAACAATATTTTGACGAAGAATTAAAAGAGAAATATATTCCATATATTATTGAAACCTCCGCTGGTGCTAGCCGTTCGTTCATGGCATTTTTGGTAAATGCTTATCACGAAGAAGAAGTAAATGGTGAGCAACGCGTTGTGTTAAAATTCCATCCAAAATTAGCACCAATAAAAGCTGCAATTTTTCCATTAGTAAACAAAGATGGAATGCCTGAAATAGCAAAAGAGATTCAAGATGAGTTAAGTTCACATTTACGAGTCTTTTTGGATTCTAAAGGTGCGGTTGGCAGAAGATACAGACGCCAAGACGAAAATGGAACTCCGTTTTGCATTACTGTTGATAACCAAACTCTTGAAGATAGAACTGTTACTGTGCGTGAACGCGACACAATGGAGCAAGAAAGAGTTAGCATCAATTCACTATTGATGTATTTAATTAATAAGTTTAAATAAAAATTTTATCATGCGTCATTCCCAAATGCTCTTATTGGGAATCTTTTAATATGGGAGATTCCCGATAGAACCATGTGGGAATGACAGAAAAAATAAAATGTGAGCAAATGAAAAATAAAATTTTAAGCGAACTTAACGCACACAAAGAGACAGTTGAAAGAGTAATTAACTCACTGCAACCTAACATCGAACAAGCATGTAAATTAGCAGTTGATACTATTAACTCTGGAAGTAAAATTTTACTTTTCGGAAATGGTGGAAGTGCAGCAGATGCACAACACATTGCTGCAGAACTCTCTGGAAGATATAAAATTGAAAGACGAGGATTACCTGCAATTGCTTTAACAACCGATACTTCTGCCTTAACTGCAATTGGAAATGACTATGGATACAACAGAATATTTGACAGACAAGTTGAAGCCCTTGCAAATAAAGGCGATTTATTAATTGGAATTTCTACTTCTGGAAATAGCAAAAATGTTTTGCACGCTTTTAATAAGGGAAAAGAAATTAGATGTAAAATTATTGGCTTAACTGGTAAAGATGGCGGTGAGTTTTTAGATAATTGTGATTTAAGTATTGTTGTTCCATCCAACGATACCGCACGTATTCAGGAAATGCACATTTTAATTGGGCATATTATTTGTCAAGCTATTGAAGATAATCTTTAGTCATCCAACAAAAGCCCCATACGCAAAACATCGTGAGGAACGCCGTCAACAATGGCTTCGTTTCGCAGAATGCCTTCAACTTTAAAACCCATTTCTTCATTGATTTTAATGTTATGAATATTAGTGTCAATTGTGTTTAAATAAATTTTCTTCAAATTTAATTTTTGGAAACCGTATTTAATCCAGTACTGTGTAGCTTCTTTGCCATATCCATGTGCCCTATGCTCAGGGTTGCCAATCAACTTTCGCAACTCTGCTTTTCTGTGAACTTTATCAATGTTTAAAAATGCAACAACTCCAATTGGAGTTTTATCCTTAAGTGTAATAATTCCAAACTTATTATGCTTTGAATTAATTAAATTTTCTACAATGCTATCTTGTGAGTTTGTCATAGAAAGCAGAAAGTAACGTCCAAATTTATCATTCTGCCATTTATCAATAAATCTATTATCAGTATCTATATTGGCTTCTCTGATTAAAATTCTTTTTGCTTCAATTGGTAAGTCAAAATTTTCTTTATCAGAAAATTTAGGGCTATCATTTTTTAATGGTTTTGCATCGATATGGTTATTTTTAGTATTAATTGCATAGTCTAAAAGAACATTAACATACTTCAAGTAATCTTCGTATTTAAAACCGTACTCTTGCGATTCCTTAAAAAAATTTCTTGTTAATGTTTCTATAGTTGTATCTGGAATTTTACTTTTTTCCATAAGTAGTTACATTTTTTAATTAAAAAAATTTTGCTAAAAGACTTTATTAAAATATATAAAAAGGCTGTATCAATTTCATAGCATTTGCTCCCTATTTACCACAACAAGGTGAAAGTTGATACAGCCTATAATATATCTTAAGTAAATTTTAACTAAGTTCTAATCCATCATCATTCTAAGAAAATCTGAACTATCCTCATCATCGTTAGATTTATTTTCGTTTTTGGGCTTAGAAATTCTACTTTCAAAATTAAAATTATTCTCTTCTTTATTTTCATCTGCAAATAGGTTTAAATTTCCACCCATTCTCTTAATTGTTGGAATATCAAAATCTGCATTTTCATCCAATTTAAAATCAGTATCAAATACTGTAAAAGGGTCAAATGATTTTTCATCCTCAATTGGTGGAGCGGGTGTATTTCGGTCATTTGGTTTTGTAGTTTCTCCAAAACCACGTTCGGCATTAAACCCTGTAGCAATAACAGTATATGAAACATACTCGTTCATCTCTTCTTTCTGAACTAATCCGAAAATAATATTGGCTTCTTCCCCAGCGGCATCGTATATAACTTGGTTACCATCATTTATCTCTTTCATTGTAAGATTAGATGATGCAGTTACATTTAGTAAAATATTTTTAGCACCTTTAATACTAACTCCTTCAAGCAATGGTGATGAAATGGCTTTCTGTGCAGCTTCTTCTGCTCTGTTTTCGCCACTAGCTATTCCACATCCCATAAGTGCTTCGCCACTATGGTTCATTACTGAACGCACATCAGCAAAATCAACATTAATTTGACCTTCAATTGTAATGATATCGGCAATGCCACGTGTAGCTTCGTGAAGCACTTCGTTAGGTTTATCAAAAGCTTTAAATGCACCTGCAGAATCGTCAAGCACATTCAAAATTCTTTCGTTAGGAATTACAATTAAAGAATCTACATACTGCCTCATTTCGCTAATTCCAGCTTCGGCATTAAGCATTCTTCTTTTACCTTCCCACTTAAATGGTTTGGTTACAATTCCAATAACTAAAGCCCCAATGCTTTGAGCAATTGAAGCAACTATTGGAGCAGCACCAGTTCCAGTACCACCCCCCATTCCAGTAGTGATAAACACCATATCACTACCTTCTAAAATTTTAGTTATTTTTTCTCTATCTTCTTCAAGAGCTTTTCGTCCTACGTTGGGGTCTGCCCCCGCACCAAGACCTTTTGTTAAGTTAGTTCCTATTTGAACTTTGTGGTCGGCGTTGCTAGTTGCTAATACTTGGGCATCTGTGTTAATGGCTGCATATTCAACCCCAGATAGTCCACGTTTCATCATACTTTCAATAGCATTACAGCCTCCGCCTCCAACCCCTATAACCTTTAACTTGGCAGATAAAGTAGGTTGTAAATCCAGTGTGGCAAATTTAGACATAATTCCTCCTTGTTGTGGTATTGTTATAATTCATCAAAAAACTCAGCTACTTTTTTAAAAAATCCCTTAATACTGAAACTCCCTTTTTTTGCTTTGTCGCTTGTTCCTCCCCAAGTATCACTTGAGGTAGAGCCAGGCACTCCTTTTATCAATCCAGAAACAGTAGCAAATTCTGGACTTCCAATTTCATCCGATAAACCATCACCAAATTCTAACGGAACACCAATTCGGCAAGGTAACCCTAAAATACTTTGGGCAAGTTCTGTGCAACCTCTAAGTAGAGAGCCACCGCCAGTTAGTACAACCCCAGCTTTAATTTTATTTTTTAATCCCGACTGGCGTAACTCGTTATCGATTAATGCAAAAAGTTCTTTCATCCTTACACTAATTATTTGAGTTAAAAGAGTTGTTGGAATTTTTACATTTGGTCTTGCTCCAGTTCCTTTAATATAAATGGTCTCATCTTTTATAATTGCTTCTTGCGTAGCATACCCGTAATCTTTTTTAAGTTGCTCTGCATCAGCTGTAACAATTCCCAACGATTCTCTAATATCGTTTGTTACTTGATTACCAGCAACACCAAATACTTTTGTGTGCTTAATACTGTTGTCATGAAATATTGCAATGTCTGTTGTTCCTCCACCAATATCAATTAGCAAAACACCTAAATCTTTTTCATTATCTTCAAGCACAGAAACACTTGATGCTATTGGCTGTAGGATGTAATCTTTAACAACGTATCCAGCTTTTTCAACCGAACGTTTAATATTTTGGATAGCAGGAATTGCCGCTAATACAACATGATTAACAGCTTCAAGCCGTGAACCACACATCCCAATTGGGTTATCGATACCACCCTGATGGTCAACTGAAAACTCTTCAGGAATAATGTGAAGTATTTGTCTATCTGCCGGAATTTTTATTGTTCTAACATCAGCTTTTAATCTGTTTAAATCACTCTGTGTAATTTCATCGTCTTCGCCATTTATAGTAACAAAATTACGATGCCGTAAACTTGTAATATGTTCACCTGCAACACCTACATTTAATTCTTTAACCTCAATACCAGCTTGATTTTTTGCAACTTCAAGTGCATCTAATATTGCTTGGCTGGTTTTTGCTATATTAGCAACCAATCCTTTATTAAGGCTATTTGATGGAGCAACACCAAACCCTAGTACCTTAAGGTTTGTTTCTGTTTGCTCTGCAATTACAGCACAGACTTTGGTTGTTCCTAAATCTAAACCAACTATTATGTTATTTTTCATGAGGTACTTTCCTGCTTACTAGCACTAGAGTTTGATTTTCCTACATATACATATTTTGAATATCTTAAATCGATATATGTTAAGGAATTTTTAATTTTGTTGTAATCTAATTTTTTCATCATTCTTTCAAATAGTAAAATTTTTTCTACTTCTTTGTTTCGTCCAATAACAACGGGAACATCCATGTTTGAAAATTGAAGAACAATGTCTTTTCCGTTTCTAAGATTTACTTCCGATAAATTATTATATAGTTTTGCACTAATAATTTTTATAGCAGAAATAATTTTTAAGCCAACCACTAAATCTTTATTACAATTAACATTATCAAACTCAACTATAGTACTGGCATTATTTGGGGAATTAACTATTGGATAATCAATTTTTTCCGTGTGTAACAATTTTGGAATTATTATTGATTCATCTGTTATTAGATATTCCTTTTCATTAGTCATCAAAAGAGATTCGAAGTTTTTTTCAATAATTGTAATTGTTAATGTGTTTTTATTTAGTAACAAATCAACTCGCTTTATATACGGATGCTTTTCAAAACGATCTTTTATAATTTTTGAATTAAGAACTCCATACTCTTCATCGTTATCTAAATTAGTGAATCTTAAATATTCATCCGAAGAAAGATGATAATTTCCAGAAAGTTCAATAATTTTTATTTCTTCTTTTTTATTATTCTCAATAAAAATAGATAGAGCAAATAGAACCCCAAGCACAACGCTTAACAGAACAACACTTCGTATTTTAACTTTGTTATTCAATTAATTCTCTTTCTCTACTTTATAGTTTTCAATAAATAACTCACCATATTTCCAAATATCACCAGCACCAAGTGTAACAACTATATCGTCATCTTCCACAATGTTCATAAGTGTTTCAGTAATATCTTCTTTGTTTTCAATATAGATAACGTTTTTGTGTCCAAAACTCTTTGCTGCGTTTGCAATTAATTCACCAGATATTCCTTCAATTTTTTCTTCCCTAGCTGGGTAAACATCTGTACAAATAAAAACATCCGAGTTTAAAAATGCTCTACCAAATTCAGTATAAAAATCTCTGGTGCGCGAATAAAGATGAGGTTGAAAAACTGCGACTAATCTTCGTTTCCATCCTTCTCTTATTCCAGAAAGAGTAGCATTTATTTCTGTTGGATGATGTGCATAATCATCAACCACTAAAATTTTATTATTATACTTTGTTTCAAATCTTCTATAAACTCCACTAAATGATTCTAGTGCCTTTTTAATAACAGAAAACTCCACACCTAATTCCATTGCAACTGCAACAGCAACAAGAGAATTATTAACATTGTGTTTGCCAGGTATATTTAATGTAATACTTCCTAGCTCTTCTCCTTTATAATCAACAGTATAGGTAGATGTAAACTCACTGTATTTAATATCAATTGCTCTTACATCCGCTTGTTGAGTTGTACCATACGATAATATTTTTTTCTTAATTAGTGGTCTAATATCCTGAAGAGCTGGTTCATCAAGGCACAATATTACAAATCCAAAAAACGGTACTTTATTTGCAAACTGAACAAACGCACCTTTTATGTCATCCAAATCTTTATATGTATCTAAGTGATCCGTTTCTAAAGTTGTAATTGCTGCAATGCTAGGAGTTAAGCTTAAAAATGTTCTATCAAATTCATCGGCTTCTACAACAATATAATTGCTGTGTCCTAAGCGTGCATTGGTTCCACCAAGACTGCTAAGTTTACCACCAACAATAATTGTTGGGTCAATTCCAGCTTCGGTTAATACAAGTCCTACCATAGATGTTGTTGTAGTTTTTCCATGTGTTCCTGCTATACCAATGCCATATTTCATTCGCATTGTTTCTGCAAGCATTTCAGAACGTTTAATAACAGGAATATCTTTTGCTATTGCAGCACTAACTTCTGAGTTGGATATACTTACTGCGGAAGAATATACAAGCACATCAACATCATCTTGGATACTATCTGAATGCCCTATTGATACTGGTATTCCAATGCTTTCCAATCTTTCTGTTGTTGCAGAGGCACTCATATCAGAACCAGAAATTTTGAAACCACGGCTTAACATTATTTCCGCAATGCCACTCATTCCAATTCCGCCAATTCCAACAAAATGTATTTTTTTAATTACGTTCTGAATCATTCAAATATTTCCTTAAATGGTACTTGCCATTTTTATAATTTCATTAGCTATTTGATTTACTGCATTTGGTTTATCAAATATTTTTATATTACTACTTAGTTCTGCTAATCTTTTATCATCTGATATTAAATTTTTAACTGCTTCAATAATTTCATCATCAAATTTGCTATCACGTATTAGTTCCGCAGCATTAACATCTTTTAATACTTTTGCATTTTTGTATTGGTGGTCTTCCGCAACATTTGGCGAAGGAACAAATACAACTGGCAAGCCAAGATGTGCAACCTCAGCTATTGTTGTTGCACCAGCACGTGCAATAATTAAATCTGCCACAGAATAAGCTTTTGCAATGTCATCAAAATATTTTACTACTTTAACATTTTCTGATTCTGAAGAAGAATATTCATCATAATATATTTCTCCAGTTTGCCAAAGAATTTGAATTCCCAGATTTACAAGTTCATCCAATTTGTTTTTAATAACTTCGTTAATTGATTTAGCACCAAGACTTCCCCCAATAATAACAAGGGTTTTCTTAGATTCTACTAATCTGAATTGTTTTTTAGTTTCCTCTTTATCACTTAAAGAGATATCAATTCGTATCGGATTTCCGGCAACATCCAATTTAGAATTATCTCTAAAATATTTTTTAGATTCTTCAAAACTCAAAAATATTTTTTGAACTCTCTTTTCCAATAATCTATTAGTAATGCCTGGATAACTATTTTGCTCTAGAAGAACTCCTTTTGCACCCATAAAAGTTGCTCCCCAAATTGCTGGGCCAGATACATATGCACCAGTACCAACAGCTACTTGAGGTTTATACTTAATATTAATTAGTAACGATTGCATCATTGCAACAAAAAGTTTAATTGGAAAAAGTATATTTTGAAAATTTAGTTTTCGTGAAAATCCACTAATCCAAATTGACTTAAAATTAAATCCCTTTTGTGGAACTACCTTAGATTCAATCTTAGTTTTTGTTCCAATAAAAAGAATTTCAGAATTTGGTTGCAACTCATTTATTTTCTGTGCCACTGCAATTGCTGGATATAAATGTCCACCAGTTCCACCACCAGCAAATAGATAACGATATTTAATATCTCTATTAGTCAATTGCACTTATCCTAACATGTTTCTTCTTGTTGCCTTGATTTGCAATATTTATAAGTATCCCAATAGAAATACTAAAAAGTATAATTGACGTTCCACCAAAACTTATAAATGGTAAAGTTATACCGGTAGTAGGCATTAGTCCTGTTACAACTGCTGCATTTATAAATGCACTAATAATTATATTAAACGAAATTGCAAACGCAAGCAGTTGTCCAAATTCACTATCCGATTTTTTTGCAATTCTAATTCCAATAACAAAAAGTGCAAAGTAAAGCGAAAGGACAAATACAGTTCCAAGAAATCCGAACTGCTCTCCAAGAATTGAAAAGATAAAATCGCCATAGGATTCTGGTAAAAACAAATCGCTCTGTCTGCTAGCACCAACGCCAACACCAAACAGTCCTCCACTGCCAAGCCCAATCTTGGCTTGCAATACTTGAATGTTTGGTTCGCTATTACCTTTTATACTTTCAACAAATCCAAAAATTCTTTGACGAGAATGCGAGAATAACATCATCAAACCAAAGCCTGTTACTAACGATAATCCAAGCGTTGAGGCTATATGTTTAAATTTACTTCCACCAATATATAGCAGTGTAAAACTTGTAACTACAATAATCATAGCTGTGCTTAGGTTAGGCTGCAAAACTACAAGACCAGCAATTGAAAAAATCCAAACTAATGTGTATGAAAATCCATTTTTAAAATCTTCTATCAACTTCCCTTTTCGTTCTATCATTCCTGCGAGATGCATAAAAAGGACTAACTTTGCAAATTCGGATGGTTGGAATCTAAAAAGTCCTAAGTTAATCCAACGTGCTGCACCTTTAACTTTTGGTGCAAAGAGTAGCGTTAAAATTAACAACAGAATTACACCCAAAATCACTTTTTTGCTATACTTATTATAATATTGATAAGGAATAATTGAAGCTACAATTCCGATAAAAATAGCTGCTACCATTTTACCTATATGAGCTTTAAACAAGAAATAGATATTATCAAATCGTACTTCGCTGTACGTACTACTGGCTGTAAAGACTAGCACAGCCCCTAAAACCATTAGCGATAAAACGATTGCTATTAAAAATCTTACAAGTATTTTCATTGTGATAACTTCATAACTAATTGCTTAAACTCATTTCCTCTTTCTTCATAATTTTTGAACATATCAAAACTTGCACATGCTGGTGAAAGAAGAACTACCTCTTCATCCACTGCATCTTCAAACGCTGTATTAACAGCCTCTTCGAAAGAATTCATTTTTTTTGTTTCAACTATTCCTTCAAAAAATCTTAAAATAATTTCTGACGAAGAACCAATTGCATAAATCTTTTTTACATTATCTGAAACTAATTCTTTAATACTGTTGTAGTCATTACCTTTATCTTTTCCACCAAGTATTAATCTTATTGGATTTTGAAAACTACGAAGTGCATACCAAACTGAATTGACATTTGTAGCTTTGGAATCGTTTATGAATTGAACTCCATTTAATATTCTTACTAATTCTAACCTATGTTCAACGCCTTTAAATGTTGAAAAGGCTTCTGCAATTTTTTTATTTTCGATACCAATCAATTTTGCAACTGCCATTACTGCCATTGCATTATATTGGTTATGTTCGCCTTTTATTTGTAATACTTTTGTTGCACAAATAATTTCATTTTTATTTTCAGTATTAAAATTGAAATTATTATTTTCAACAAACACCCCTTCTTCTAGAGATTTCAATGAAAATTTAATCTGTTTTCCATTTGCCAATTTCGATTTTGATAAATATTCATCATCAATATTGTAGATAATAAAATCATCACTATTTTGGTTTGCATTTATTTTCAATTTAGATTCTGCATACTTGTCAAAATTATTATCATATCTATCAAGATGATCTGGAGTAATGTTTAACACCACAGCATATTTTGGTTTAAATGAATCTATAAAATCTAGTTGAAAACTTGATACTTCAAGAGCTACATACTCATCTTCCTTTACATCCAAAACAATTTCAGAAAATGCGACACCAATATTTCCTGCAGAATATGTTTTTATATCACAATAATTAAGTGTATGATTACACAATGTTGTTGTTGTTGTTTTGCCGTTACTTCCTGTAATTGCAATAACACTTCCTTTGCAAAACCACGATGCAAATTCAATTTCACTAATAATTTTCAAGCCACTATCTTTTGCTTTGCTAATTACAGAAGCATCGGAAGGTATGCCAGGACTGGTTATTATGAAATTGCAATTAAAAACCTTTTCAGTATGACCACCAAGTTCATAAGCTATTCCTAGTTCATCCAACTCTGGCACACTACTTAACACGCTGGAATAATCACTTACAAATGGAATTGCTCCCATCTGTTTTGCTAATTTTGCTGCAGCAATTCCACTACGAACAGCACCAAGAATAGTTATATGTTTTCCTGTAATATTTGTCATCTTACCTTGAATGAGGCTAAACTAACAATTACTAAAATTATTGTAATAATATAAAATCGCATTACAATTTTGGGTTCTGCCCAACCTAATAATTCGTAGTGATGATGAATTGGCGACATCTTAAAAATTCGTTTTCCTTCACCATATTTCTTTTTTGTATATTTAAAATATCCTCTTTGCAAAATTACAGACATTGTTTCTATAAAGAATATTCCACCTAATAGAGGAAGGAGTAATTCTTTTTTTACTAGTATTGCTATAATTCCAAAGACTCCACCAAGTGCAAGAGACCCTGTATCGCCCATAAATATTTGGGCTGGATAAAAATTAAACCACAAGAACCCAAGACCTGCACCAATAATTGCAGCAATAAAAACTGTTAATTCTCCTGAACCAGGTAAATAAACTATGTTCAAATAATCTGCCCAAATAACATTTCCTGAAACATAACTTATTATTGCTAGTGCCAGCATTACAAATGTTACTGTCCCCATTGCCAATCCATCTAAGCCATCTGTAAGATTTACTGCATTTGAAGTTGCAGTAACAATAAATATTACAACAGGAATATATAAGTATTGAAAATCCCAATTAAGATTTTTGAAAAATGGCAAAGTGGTTTGTGTATTATACTCTGCAAATTCTGGAAGAAAATAGATTGCACTCCCAACTACTAATCCTACAAAAATTTGTCCAAGTAGTTTGTACCTAGCAATTAATCCTTTAGGATATTTTTTAACAACTTTCAAATAGTCGTCTGCAAATCCTACAAAGCCTAGGAATAGCAAGCCAAAAAGGGAAAGTAAAATATATGTGCTAGCCATATCGCTCCACAAAAGGACAGGGATAACAATTGCAAGAAGTATAATAATTCCACCCATTGTTGGAGTTCCTGCTTTTTGCATATGTCCTTTAGGACCTTCATCCCTAATAGTTTCACCAATTTGAAGTTTTTTCAATTTCTTAATAACTATTGGGCCTAAATAAAATGCAATGGCAAGTGCTGTTATAGCAGAAACTGCAGAGCGTACAGATAAATATTTAAACATTCCAAATCCGGGAATATCAAATAGGCTATTTAGATAATCAAATAAGTAGTAAAACATTATTTTGTTTTCTCCCTTATTTGTTCAACAAAATCTTCCATACGCATACCGCGTGAACCCTTTACTAGAACTACTTGATTTTCAAAATTATTTTTTTCAATAAATATTTTAAGCATTCTTCGTGTTGCAAAGTGTTTAGAATTAATACTCTCATTATCCAGACTCTTTGCAAGACTCTCCATTAATCTACCAAGCATAAAAACATTAGTTATTTTACTTTTTAGAATTACTTTAGCCAGCTGTGAATGAATCTTATAAGCAGATTCACCAAGCTCAAACATATCACCAATAATTAATGTTTTTGTAGAATGTGTTTTAACTCTCTTAAGCAGATCAATTGCAGCTTCCATAGAAGTTGGATTTGAATTGTATGTGTCGTCTATTAAAATAATATTTTCAAGTTCTTCAACAAAAAGTCTTCCCTTAACTTGCTTAACCTTACTAATTCCATTTCTAATTTGTTTTGGCGAAACGCCTAAGTGTAAAGCTATACCAACAGAAGCTAAAGTGTTTTTTGCATTTGATACACCATAAAGGGGAAGCTCTGTATCCACACGTTTTTGAAAATACTCAACAGAAAGTTTTGTGCGTCCATCCGATGTATAGCCTTCAACCTTACCTTTAATATTTGGCTTACCTTTAAATCCAAAAGTAATTTTCTTTTTAACCGAACGAGTTTCATATTTAAGAATTGGATCATCGTTGTTTACAAAAATAGTTCCATCATTTTTTAATGTTTCAGCAAACAAAGCATTTTTCTCTTTGAACACGCCATCTCTATCAATTAGATACTCTAAGTGCGAGTCAGCAATATTTGTGATAATAGCATAATCTGGTTTGGCAATACTTGCAGTATATTTTATTTCATCAAAGTGATTTGTTCCATGTTCTAAAACAATTTTTTCTGTATTTCTCTTAGTTGCAAAAATTGTTTTTGGAATTCCAATATGGTTATTATCGTTAGCTTCGGTTTTATGAACCTTAAATTTTTCACCTAAAATTGTTGAAAGAATTTCTTTAGTTGTTGTTTTTCCGTTACTACCAGTTATTGATACTACTTCGCCTTTAAATTTTCTTCTATATATAGCAGCTAATTCTCCGTACGCATAAGTAGTGTTTGGCACCGTAACTATTGTACAATTTAAGTGCTTGAAATTTTTATATCTATTTTTATTAATTAAAATTGTAGATGCACCCTTTAATAATGCAGCTTCTATAAAATTATGCCCATCATATTTATCCCCTTTTAAGGCAACATAAATAGAATTATTTTTTATAGTTCTGCTATCAATTGATATTTTGGAAACAGACTTATAAACTGCCGTATTATAAAGAACAGAATCCGATAAACTTAATATGTCTTTTAAATTAATTGTCAATTACAACTCTCTAAATACTTTAATGCAATTTCTTTATCGGAGAAATGATTTTTTACTCCATTAATTATTTGATAATCCTCGTGTCCCTTGCCAGCTATGAGGATAACGGCATTTGGCTCAGAATTACAGATAGCATTTTTAATTGCACCTTCTCTATTTTCATCTACATTTGTTCTTTCTCTTTTAATACCAACTAGTACATCTTTAATAATTTCTGATGGATTTTCAAATCGTGGGTTATCGGATGTAACATATATTTCGTCACTTAACCTATCAGCAATTTCGCCCATAATTGGTCGCTTGCTTTTATCTCTGTTTCCACCACATCCAAATACTGTATGAATTGGTCTTTCCTTCTTTGCTATTTCCCTTACAGCCTCTAGTGCCTTTTGTAAACTATCAGCAGTATGCGAGTAATCTACAACTACTTTTTTATTGTTCTTACTCACTACTTCAAATCTTCCTGGCACTTGTGGAGTAGAATTGATTCCTCGAAGAATTATATCATTTTGATAACCTTCGTTTACTCCAACAATAGCAGCACAAGAGGCATTGAAAGCATTGAATTCCCCTATTAAATCAGTGTTAAATTCAAATATATTTTCATAAATTTTTAAGTTGAAGGAAGTACCATCCATATTAAAATAAACATCACCAATTCTGCAAGAGGCTAAATCATTTTGTCCGTAGGATATTTTTTTTGAATTATTATTTAACAAAAGTTTTTCCCAACTTTTATCATCCGCATTGTAAATAACTGTTGCATCGTCCTTCAAATTATCAAATAATATTTTTTTTGCTTCCAAGTAGTTTTCAAAATTTTTATGAAAATCTAAATGGTCTGAAGTAATATTTGTAAATATGCCATAATCAAAATCTAAACCGCTTACTCTATCTAGCACTAATGAATGCGACGAAACCTCCATTACACAATGCGTAATCCCCTCGGATACCATTTGTCGTAAATATTTATTTATTGTGTTACTTTCTGGAGTAGTAAGTTGCGAATCCTCTTTAAACTCACCAACAATATTGGATATTGTTCCTAAAAGTCCTGTTTTATATCCAGCAGTTTCAAAAAGATTTTTCACAAAAAATGCTGTAGTGGTTTTTCCATTTGACCCAGTGATACCAACAAGTTTAAGTTCTTTGGATGGATTACCATAAAACTGGCACGATAAATTAGCAAATGCTTTTCTGCTATTTTCAACAACAATTTTTATCACATTATTATTGCTAAATAATTCGTTTGGATATTTATTGTTTTCCACAACAATTGCAGAAGCACCATTACTAATTGCGTCTGAAATAAACTGATGCCCATCAACCGAATAACCAGTAACAGCAACAAACATAGAACCCTTTTTCACTTCTCTAGAATTGTTTGTTATATCCAAAATTTCACTTGAGTCAGAAAAATCGGCAATGCTAATTACTTTTATATTTTGAATTAGTTTACTTAACTTCATTAGTTAATTCTCAATTTGCTATTTCTTTTTGTTGTTTTGCACTTAAGATTACAGATTAAAATATCCTTTAGTTTTGTACCCGCAGCTATACTTTGCGAAAACACTGTTCCACTTCCAACAATATTATATTTAACCCCTAACTCATTCAATATTTTTAGTGCATCTCTTTTTGTGAAATTAATTAGATTGGGCATTACTGAACGATCACCAACAAATTCAGTTATTTTTTCATTTTTGGTGTTTGAAACCTCGCTAGGCAAATTTGATGAAACAAATATTTCTTCATCTACATAATTATTTCTTGCATATTTAACGTTGTTATACTTTTTTCTAAAATCTATATCAATGTTTATGCTCTTATCCGCTTCTGCAATGCGTGAAGCAACCTTTTGAAATATAGGTGCTGCAACTCTTCCACCATACTTCCCAATTTTAGGAGCCTTCACAACAATTAGTGCAATATATTTAGGATTATCTGCAGGAAAAACTCCAACAAATGACGCATTATAATTACCGCTTGAATATTTTCCATTTACAATCCGTTGCGAAGTTCCTGTTTTACCTGCAACTTTAATATTTGGTAACTGAGCATCAACGCCAGTTCCATTTTCTACAACATCTATCATCATTTTAACAATACGTTTGGAAGTCTTTTCTGAAATTACATTTCTAATTTTGTTTTTTGAAAATTCTTCTATTGTATTTCCATTTGCATTTTTTATAGATTGTACAATGTATGGCTGAAGTAAATTTCCACCATTAACTAATGCACAATACGCAGTTAACAATTGAATTGGAGTAACCCCAATTTCATATCCAAAAGAGATAAACTTTTTTGAGATTTTTGAATATTTTTTCGGCTTTTTCAACTGTCCAGCAGTTTCGCCAGGTAAATTAATTGCAGTTAAATTTCCAAAACCATAATTACGCAGATATCTATAAAAAGTATTATCATCAATTCTATCACTAAGTTTTGCAATTCCTACATTGCTAGAATGTGTAATTATTTCACTTGAAGTTAGATACTTGTACTTGTGAGTGTCTTTTATAATAGCACCTCTAACTTTGTATTTACCATTTTCTGTGTTTATTTTTTCTCGTTCTTGCGTTAATTCTTCTTCAATAAGTATAGACATAATTAATGGCTTTATTGTAGAACCAGGCTCGTAAGTATCTGTTAATGCCCTGTTTCGTCTCTCTGAATCGGAAAATAGATTGTAATTTGCTGGATCGTAATCGGGCTGATTTGTCCAAGCAAGTATTTCACCAGTATTAGGATTCATAATAATTCCAACCGCCGATTCTCCTTTATATTTCTTAACTCCTTTATTTACTTCCTCTTCAAGAATTTTTTGGTAGTTTTTATTAATTGTTAACTCAATGCTATTTCCAGAAATTGGCTCAATAGAAAATTCATCTTTTATTGTAACTACTCTGCCACGAACATCATTTTCAATAAACTTTTTACCATCATGACCAGTTAGATATTTATCATATTTTTTTTCTATCCCAGATACACCCTTTAGCTTTTTATTAGCATAACCAAGAACGTGCGATGCTAAGCTTCCGTATGGATAAACCCTTGAGTAATCTTCAACCTGAAAATATCCACTAACAATAAAATCGCTCAAGAGCATAATTTTTTCTTTTGGTGCTTTCCTTTCTATACAAATATTTTTGTTTGCACTATTCAATTTTTTTAGATAATATTTTTCACTTTTTCCAAAAAGCGAAGCAAAACGCTTTGCAATTTTTACTTTCTCTTTTTTATTTGTCATTCTGGTATCAACAAATAGAGATGCATCATTTTTAGTGTACGCAAGCAAAACACCATTTCTGTCTTTAATTACTCCACGCTCAGCTTTAATTTTAACCGATTTATTTTGTTGTCTATTTGCAATTTTTGAATATTTTTGATGTTGTGTTATTTGAATAGTGAACAATCTCCCAATTAGCACAACAAGCACTATAAAAACAAGCACAGCAATTAAAATTACACGGGAATTATTCATACTTACTATCTACAATCCTCTTTATCTGGTCTATTTTAAGTTTGCTAACAAAAATATTTTCGATGGAGCCATTAATGCGTACCATCCCTAATTTCGATTTTGCAATTTCAACTATTCTACTTTCAGCCGATAATTTTTGTACATCCACCAAACGTGCTTCAAGTTGATTTTGCATTATTTCAACTCTTTTTTCTTTTTGATATATTTTTTTTTGCAAAGTTTTTATTTCTGCCTTCAAAAAAAGAGATATAAAAATAACAACAACAATTGGGAGCAAAAACAAAAGCACAAAATCAGCCGTAGAGCTATTACTTTTATCCTTTTTGGTTTTTCTTTTCTTTGTCATATTTTTTCTGCAACTCGAAGTTTTGCACTTCGTGATCTTTTATTATTTTTTATCTCATCGCTACCAGGAATAATTGGCTTACGTGAAATAATTTTTAACTCTGGCTTAGTATTGCAAACACATACTGGATAATCTGGAGGACAAATACATTCTTTTGTTTTTTCTTTAAAGAAATTTTTAACTATCCTATCTTCAAGAGAATGAAACGTTATAACTGCAATCCTTCCATTTTTATTAAGAACCGATACTGCCTTTTCTAAAAAATCTTCTAACTCTCCAAGCTCATCATTTACATAAATTCTTAATGCTTGAAAAATTCTTGAAAGAGTTTTATTTAAAAATCTTTCTGGAGTAATTTCTTCAATAATTTTCTTGAGTTGCCCTGTAGTTTTAATTCTGCTATTGGCTCTATACTCGCAAATAACTTTTGCTATTTTTCTGGAATTCTTCTCCTCGCCATAGCGAAAAAAAATCTCCATCAATTCTTTTTCATCCAAACTATTTATATAATAAGAAGCATTATCACCTTGCGATTTATCCATTCGTAAATCAAGTGCTACATCTTCACGGAATGTAAAGCCTGCTTCCTTATTGTCTAACTGAAATGACGAAACGCCAAGATCAACAAAAATACCATCAAATTTTTCAATGAACTCAATTTTTGAAACATCTAAAATGTTTGTAAAACTTGCATTAAACAGTTTTACTCTACTATCATCTTTAAATTTATTTTTGCAATATTCGTACGCTATACTATCTTTATCTGTTCCAATAAATTTGGCATTATCGTTCAGATTTTCCAAAATGTATTTAGTGTGTCCTCCAAATCCGATAGTACCTTCAAAATAATTACCCGCTTTATCGGAAATAAGATTCTCGATACTTTCGTTTAATAATACGGGTATATGATGATTCATTTATAAATTATATTAAGTTGAAATCATGTATTTTTTATTACTAAGACAGAATCTGACTTATTACATCTTCATTACTTCTTTGGCTATTGTTTCGTATGGTTCCTCAATTTCCTTCATGTATTCATCGTACAATTTAGGATTCCACACTTCGATGTATTTATTCATTCCAAGAATAACTACATCTTTTTCAATCTTTGCATGTTCAATTAATTTTTTTGGAACTAACAATCTAGATTGGGTATCAAACTGGTCCTCAGCGGCTTCTTGCAAAAAGAGTCTCATAAACCTTGTGTCTTCAGGATCAAAACTATTTAATTTATCAAGCTTGTTTGCTACTAGCTCTCTCCAATAATCCATAGGATAGATATTAATGCATTGTAGCGAACCACGAGTAAGTACAAAAGTATCGTTAGCTTCAGACGACACAAATTTCCTTAACTTGGCAGGAATAGAAATTCTACCTTTTGCATCTATTGAATAATTAAAACTACCTAAAAACATATTTTTTTCAGTTTATTTTTGACATCTTGAGGGAATTCTAAACACTTTTTCCCACTACTACACAAAATAACTCTTTTTACAGGAAAATGTCAAGTTATATTTATAGTTTTTTTTTGTTAAACCGTGATATATAATGAAGTTAGAGGATTAATAAACCAAGTGGGGTATTATAACATATAGTTATAAATAAATTGGTTAATTTATGGAGTAAAATAGAAGTGGGGACTTTAAACTGAGCCAACTAGCGGAGTCGAACCGCTGACCTACTCATTACGAATGAGTTGCTCTACCAACTGAGCTAAGTTGGCCTAAAAACATAAATGAGTGCACAACAATGTACACTCATTTATTGGTAAAATTGATTAAAAACTAAAAGATTATACTTTCTTTTTATGTCTATTTTTTCTCAATCTTTTCTTTCTCTTATGAGTTGCCATTTTATGACGTTTTCTTTTCTTTCCACTAGGCATAATGCTTTCTCCTTTAGTGATTATCTAATAAATTTTGTGCTTTAATTCCAATATCGGAATTTGGATCTATATTAATTGCTTTCTTTAAGTACTCTTTCGATTTACTAATATCTCCATTTGCCGAACATACTATTCCTAAATTAAAATGTGCAATTTGATGCTTAGGATTTAGAGTAATACCTTTCTCCATTGTTGAAATTGCCGAGTCGTAATTCCCTACTTGATAGTAACAAACTCCCATATCGATAATTACATCAACATTGTTAGGATTTTTTAGTAAATATTTTTTATAGTTTTCTATTGCTTTATCATAAAATCCAGAATCATTTAATAAATGAGCTAAATTTAATTGTGCATTTAAATCGTCTGGATTATTTTTAACATCTGCCTCTAAAGATTTAATTTCATTCAGAGTATTCATATCTGCACTATTGTGATTGTGTTCTACATTTGCAGAATTATTTTCAGCTTTTACTGCTACAACATTAGGTGAAACAAAAGTTCCGCCTGCATAAAGAATTACCATACCTACAAAAAACAGCAAAACAACTAAATAAACAATTTTAGTAATGCTAATTTTTTTGAGATTATTTTCTTGCTCATTATTCATTTACGAGTTACTCTCTTTCAATTTCATTCCTTTATCAACAGCACTTTTGAAGTCTTTTGAAAATTTAAATGTTGGAACATAATGTTCATCTACAAAAACTTTTTCACCAGTTCTTGGATTTCTTGCATATCTCGAATTTTTCTTTTTTACTCTGTAACTACCAAATCCTCTAATTTCAATTCCATTTCCGTCACGTAACGATTGAATTACTGTATTGAGGAATCCTTCTACAATTGCTTCTGTTTCTAGCTTTGTTAATCCAGTACCATCAGCCACTCTTTCCACGATATCAGCTTTGGTCATACCAATTCCTTAAACTTATTATAGAAAATATATTAGAGCTACGCAATTTATTAAAATGCCTTCAAATTTCAAAGCATTATTTGGGATAAGTTTTTATTTATAAATAGGTTAGAGCTTTAAACTAATACTAATTACAGTAACTTCCTCACCAATACAGATAATAGTGTGATAAAAATCACAGTAATGAAAAAAAATGATTTGAAAGAATTAAACAATAGTCATATATTGGGTGCTTAATTAAAAAAGCAAATTGATGGAATTATTACCTATAATATATTGGAGTTTATTAGGTGCTGGCGTTTTAGCTATAGTGGTAATAGTTATTTCTTTTATTACTTTTCAGTTTAAGAAGAAGTATGGTCTTATCCCTTCTGAAGAAGTAGTTGGAAAAGAGAGGAATAAAAAAGTACGAGTTACAAATCCTGATAAAAAGAAAAAAACCGAAAAAAAACATCATCCAAAAGTTAAAACTCGTTCACGACAAAACAAAGATGTTAGGGCAAGCAAAGAAAAAAAAGTACAAACTTCAGATAGTGCCCTTTATAAAAGACCAACTCGCGATTCTAAAAGGAAAAGGATTGAAATAGTAAACCCAATAGACAACGATATTGATGCCACCCAAAGTAGCACTAAGTATAGACCATTAAAAGTTAGTTCCAAACGCAACGATTGGAACTAACTCTTTTAGATTAAACCCATTAAATTAAAGACTCTAACAAATCTAACAACTCGTTCATTTTTTTAGTTACAGCAATAATTGGATCTGCTGTTGTCATATCAATTCCAGCCATTTTTAGTACGTCAATTGGATAAGCAGAGCTTCCTGAATGCAAGAAAGATAGATACTTTTCTACCGAATTATTTTTACCCGATTTAATTTTTATTGATAATGATTCTGATGCAGCAAAACTTGTTGCATATTGATAAACATAAAAATTGTAATAAAAATGAGGAACTCTTGCCCATGTATATTTTTCCTCTTCATCCAACTCCATTTCGTTGCCCCAAAACTGAAGATGCAATTCACTATACAAATTTGAAAGCAAATCTGGAGTTAATGCTTCTCCATTCTGATTTTTTTCGTGTACAATTTGTTCAAACTTTGCAAAAAGTGTTTGTCTGTAAAATGTTGTTACAATGTTGTTTATGTGCTTTTCAATTAACGATAATTTTTCTTCCTTGCTCTCAGATTTTTCTATTAAATAATCCAACAGCAATGCTTCGTTAACAGTTGATGCAACTTCGGCTACAAAAATGGAATAATTAGCATACGGATATGGCTGACTTTCACCAGTGTAATACGAGTGCATATTATGCCCCATCTCGTGAGTGAGTGTAAAAACATCGTTTAATTCATCACTCCAATTTAGAAGCACGTAAGGGTGAACTCCAAATGTTGTTCCCGAAGAATATGCCCCACTTCTTTTTGCTTTTGTTTCATAAACATCAACCCAATTATTATCAAATGCAAATTTAACATCGTTGATGTAACTTTTGCCTAATGGAGTTAATGAATCTAACACCATTTTCATCCCATCCTCGTATGAGTATTTTTTCTTGACTGAAGGAAACAGAGTAACATAAGCATCGTATGCATGAAATGAATCTAGTTTAAGAAGTTTCTTTTTTAACTTAGCCCATCTATGCAATGGGGCTAAGTTTTCTGTAACAGTATTAACAAGATTATCGTACACAGATAAAGGAATGTTGTTTGCATCTAATGCAGCTTCTCTGCTAGAAATATAATTCCGAGTTGTAGCATTAAAGAAATCGGATTTAATATTGCCCCCAAACAATGCTCCAAGAGTATTTTTATGCTCTATGTATGGTGTGTAATAATTTTTATAAAACCGTTTTCGATACTCTCTATCTAAGGAATACATTGCAGAACTATATCTACCATGGGTAATTTCAATGTCGTTTCCTTGCTCATCTTTTATGGTAGGAAATTTCATATCTGCATTTGTTAACAATCCAAAAACAGATGAGGCAACCTGCAAAGCCGGAGATACGTTTGCCATCATTCTTTCTTGCTCGGAACTTAACGTATGGTTTTTAGTCCGTAGCAAGTCATCAATAAGATGTTTGTATATTTCAAGTTCTTTATTCTCAGAAATAAATCCAAATAATTTATCTTCAGGAATTTCTAAAATTTCTGGTTTAATAAAAGAAGACGCCGCAGAAAGTTTTGCAGCAAGTGTCATTAACCTATCGTACATTCCTTGATAATTTTCGTTACTCAAATCTATATCTTTAGCCAACATTGCGTAGAGGTGTAGCTTGTCTAGAACAATTCCAATTTCTTCATCATATTTCAAACATCTTAATAAATTATCGGAGGACTCAGCCAATATGCCAGTAAATTTTGAAAGTTTTTCAGTTTTTCCATTTAACTCTTCAAATGCTTTTTCCCAGCTTTCATCCGAAGAATAAATATCAGTTAAATTCCACTTGAAACTATCTCCAATTTCGTTCCTTATAAGAAGCCCTGAATTACTATCTTCAGTTTCAAATAATTTTATCTTTTTAATTTCACTTAACATATTACCCCCAATCAGTAGGATTATTTTATACTTAAAAAACTAAAACAAAAAAGGAGAAAAGAGGTGTAAGATGCTTATTTTTAGATAGTTAAAAAGAAAAATATTGCAAACAAACACCACTTTTCAG
>CAMZLW010000076.1 GCA_947311785.1 uncultured Ignavibacteriales bacterium
ACTGTTACTTTGTCAACTTTCCAATCACTACCAAAATTTAATAATAAATTAAAAAAATCCTCTGAAAACACGGCACACCTTTTTTAATGCAAATTTACTAATTCCACAACAATAAGGGTAGAACCAAAAGATTTAACTGCTTCAACATCTGTTGTTGGCGACGATTTAATTAAAGAATTACCTGTAACCGATTTGGGTGATGTACTTGCACTACAAGCTGGTATTGTTATTTCGCCTGGAGGTGGAATACATGTGCGTGGTGGGCGTAGCGGACAAGTTGCTTACCAAATTGATGGTGTTCCTGTAACAGATTCTTACGATGGTAGTAGCGTTGTTGAAGTTAATCAGAATGCGGTAAAAGAGCTACAAGTTATTAGTGGTGCTTTTAATGCTGAGTATGGGCAAGCCCTATCGGGTGTTATTAACATTGTAACAAAAGATGGCTCAAACAAATTTTCTGGTTCTGTGCAAGCCTATAGTGGTGATTATGTTTCAAATAGGACAGATGTTTTTTGGAATATTGACAATCTTTCTCCATTAAACATTGCAAATATTGAAGGCAGTTTAAGTGGCCCAATAATAAACGATAAGGTTTATTTCTACACAAACTTGCGATACTACCAGAACTTAGGATATCTTTATGGCAGAGATCAATTTAAAGTAACAGATTATGCAAGGGAGAAAGATAATGCGGGAGGTGCAGATTTTGGGTTTGTTGATAAAAACGGTAAGCCTTTAGACCCTACTATTACTGATGAATATGTGTCTTTGAATCCTTTTCATAAATTTTTTGGTCAAGCTAAAATTACCTACCAAATGGGTGGTGGAATGAAGTTAAGCTACAACTTTATTGGCGACCAACAAAAATATAAGCATTATGATGGTGCTGCCAAATTAACTCCAGATAATAATTTGCAACGTTTCCAAAATGCTTATACGCATATTCTTAATTTTAACCATGCAGTTTCCAATAGTAGCTTTTATACTTTGAATGCCAGTTATTATACAAAAGAGTATCATCATTATTTATTCGAAAATATTTATACTGGAGACAAAAACAACCCAACTGAATATGTCGATAATACTATTCATCAAACGCCTGCTTATAGTTATGCAATTGGTGGAACAAATAAAAATAGATTTGAACGAAGCACTAAAGCATTTCTTGGAAAATTTGATTGGGTTTCGCAATTAACTCAAGAGGTTAATTTACAGTTTGGAACGGAGTATAAAAAACAAGAACTATACTATCACGATATAAATCTTGTTGATAAGTTTGATGAAAACGGACAGAAGACTACACCTTACAATGTTGTAATTCCTCCAATTTCGTCTGTTGATAATAACGAGTATCTTCACAAGCCAACTGAGTTTGCTACATATGCACAAATTAAAGTTGAAGCATTTAACATGATAATTAATGCTGGGCTACGTTTTGATATGTTTAACCCAGATGGAGTTGTGCTTGCTGACCCAACTGACCCAAATTATAAAAATCCATTAAAGCCAAACAATAAGTTTTTTGATGATAATGGAAATGGAGAAATTGACCCTGGCGAAAAAATTAAAACTGATGCCGATAGATTATCATATTGGTATAAAGATGCAACAGTTAAAACACAAATTTCGCCTCGTATTGGTATAGCTTTTCCTATTACTGACCAAGGTGTAATTCATTTTTCTTACGGACATTTTTTCCAATTACCCCGTTACGAATATTTGTATTCAAATCCAGAGTTCGAGTTGGGAACTGGTTCTGGTAACTCGGCACTTTTTGGAAATGCCGATTTAAAACCTCAAAGCACTGTTAAAGGTGAAATAGGTTTGCAGCAACAAATAGGTGATTTTACAGCAATTGATGTTACCGTATTTTTTGAAGATTTTAGAGATTTAACAGGAACACAATCCGATGAAGTGCTTGTATTTGGTGGTGCCCAAAGTTATAGCCGTTACGCTAACTCCGATTTTGGCTTCTCGAAAGGTTTTGCCCTAAAGTTTTCGCAACAAATTAGTGGTGGTTTAGCAATTAATTTAGATTATACTTTTTCCGAAACGAAAGGTAATGCTTCAAATCCAGCAGATGCACGTAACGCAGTTCTTGGTGGAGCTTTGCCCGAAACAATTATTGCCCCATTAGATTGGGATCAAACACACACACTTAATGTTTCTATTGCATATACAAAATCTCGCGATTGGGGATTTTCGCTAATAGGTAATTTCTTTACTGGTCAGCCATACACACCTGCAGTAAATAAATTTACACGAGTTACACAAAATGCATATCCACGAAACAGCGATAATAAACCAACCAACTTAAATATAGATTTGCGAATCTATAAAGATTTTGAAATTGGTAAAAATTATATTTCAATATTTGCTCGTGTAATGAATTTACTCGATTGGGATAACCCAACTGGTGTTTATTCCGATACTGGGGATCCATACTACACAATAGGTAGAACTGAAGCAGAAAGAATAAATCCTAATATGTATTACAATACATTAGATGAAATATTTACTAATCAAGGTAACTTCTCTCAACCTCGCAGAGTTGAAGTTGGTTTATCTTACAACGGAAGTTCCGCAAGAATTTCGGTCAAAAACGTTGTAAGTTCAATAAAGACAAGATGTTAGACCAAATCACTCAAAATAGTGTGGCTAAGAATATTTTACC
>CAMZLW010000077.1 GCA_947311785.1 uncultured Ignavibacteriales bacterium
ATGATAATATTTTCTATTGCGGTTGTGCCTAACTCATGTTGTAGCTCTTCCAAAGGAACTCCTTCGGAGGAATCTTTTTCGCATTGGGGAATTCTCTCGGATTTTTTTAATGAATATTGTAGATTTTTTATGCTTACATAGCAAAAACAACCATTATTCAAATTAATTTCAGGAGAAAATAATATATTTTACCCTTTATTCATAAGGGGTGGGGAGTTTACGACCAGGCACTAATTAGAACATGGAACTATCCCTTTTTAAATTAGAGCCAAATGTTTTAGTCTGTATTATAACAACATTATTAAATTGTTTAGTAATTGTGCAGAACTACTATGGGGTTAGTTGAAGTGAGTTAATGGAAATGGCAATTGCTTTTGTGCTTTTTTAATAATACTTTGGGCATCAAATAAAAAGAGACAAGAGGTTTGTTTATGTTTATAAATAAAACTATAGATGCAATAAATAAGTATTCCATAAAGTAAATTCAATATGCCATTAATACGTAAAATAATAGTGTTAAAATTTGTTTGTTTATTGTTTTTAGTAAATAGCACATTGGCACAACAATTTCCTTTTCAAAATTTTACTGTTGCTAATGGTTTGGTTAGCGATTATGTTTTTGACTTAATGCAGGATAAAAACGGATTTATTTGGATTGCAACAGATAAAGGCGTAAGCTGTTTTGACGGAAGTTCATTTGAAAATTTTTCTAAATCCAATGGGTTGTGTGCTAATTATATTTATACAATTCTTCAAAGTTCTGATAGTACAATGTGGTTCCTATCAGAAAAGAGTGGAGTAACAAGCTATAATAGTGGCGGATTTAAAACTTATTCAGTAGCTACTGGTTTACCAGACAATAGAGTTTATGATATTGAAGAAGATGATTTGGGAAGAATACTTTTTTTTACATCAAAGGGAGTTGCTATATGTGAAGACTCGAAAATTATTCAGATTAAAAAAAATATTAAAACAAGCGGTAAGGTAGTTAAGTATTCTTCAGATAAATTTGTTTTCTTTTGGAATAATTTGCTTTATTCATTCTCTTCCAAAGATAATATTTTTGAAGCAGAAAAAATTGAACTCACTCCCCTTAAAATAAAGAGCCTAATTGATTCAAGTTCCGAATCCCCAATTTATTTAAATGATAGTACTATTGTTTTTCAAGGGATAGAAAAATTATTTGAAATAAATAAAAAGAATAATTCTGTTACAATAAAAGGATATTCTAGAACCTATTATGCTCTGTTAGAGGATAGGTTCAATCGTTTGTGGAGTGCTGAAAGAAATGGAGTTACTGTTTCTGATAAAGAAGGTAAGTTTCAAATATTAAAAAAAAATGGATTAGAACATGATTACATAGAGGCATTTTTAGAAGATCGGGAGGGGAATATTTGGCTTGGTACATTTGGCGGTGGAATCTCTAAATACAAGGGTGATTATGTTAAATATTTTACTAAGGAGGAAGGACTAATTACTAATTCTACAAAAAATATTTTTGAAGATTCTAAAGGAAGGATAATAATAGGTACAAGCGACGGACTATCAACAATTGGTGAAGATAGTAAAATTACAAACTTCTTAAATAACATTAATTCCAATGAAATACAGGCAATTAATGAAAACTCTAATGGCGGTTTGTATGTGGGAACTTTCGAAAAAGTATTTGGTCCATTATATTTTCAATCTAATTTAAAATATTCTAAAAACAATACGCATAGAATACACTCAGGAGTCTCATCAATTTTTATTGATATACATGATAGAGCTTGGATTAGCACATATGGTCATGGCTTAAACTTTATTGAAAACGGTGTAAAATATGTCTATCCTAAAAACAATGAATTGCCAACTCAGGTTATTGAAAAAATAGTTCCCGGAAGTGATAATTCATTTTGGCTGTTATCAAAAGGGTTTGGTGCGGTAAAAGTATTTGAAGATAGCTTAATTAATTTCAGAAAAAAGGATGGCTTAGTTTCTGATGCAATTTATAGCTTGTATGAAGAAACGGATGGGACTGTATGGTTTGGAACAGATCAAGGTGTTTCTAAATTATTTAACGGAAAATATACTTCCTTCCCCAAAAAGAATGGTATTGTTGGTAACTATGTTATTGGTATAATAAAATTTAATGAACAAGTTTTATTTATTACCGAATCAACTATTCACTATTTAAAAAACAATGAATTTAAAATATTAACAAACTCAAATATTTTACATAACTCTGATATAGCAGTAAATGATTATTATTTCTCAACTAAGAATAAAACTCTTTGGTTTGCTACAAATAAAGGGGTTGTAAAGCTTAATTTACCTCAGATATTTGAAAAAAACAATTGGTTAAAAAACAAACACCCAAATATACTAATTACATCTGTTAATTCTGATACAACACAGCTTTCGGAAAGCCCTACAATTTTATCTTCCGTTTTGGAAAACCATATTTCACTTCCGTATTGGCAAAATGATATAAGATTTGCTTTTAAGGGGGTTTCATTTGTTGGAGACCATAAATTAAAGTATAGCTACAAATTAAATAATAATGATAATTGGTCTAAACCTACTGCCGAAAAAGAGGTTTCTTACTATAAACTTGCAAGTGGTAAATATATGTTTTCTGTTCATGCAATAAATAGTAAAGGTGTTCGTTCCAAAACTCCTGCAAAATTTTCATTCACAATTCTTCCACCAATTTGGATGAGTTTTTGGTTTCTTCTTCCTGCATTTTTATTAGTTGTTGCTTTGCTTATCTTTTCTTTTGACAAAAATTCAAAATATAGTTTTTTAAGAAATCCCTTTCTTATTCCTTTAGTAATTGTATTTTATTCACTATCAATTTATTTTAATATTCTAAAAGACTTTGCAACATATTCTTTTTTGCTCTTTATTAATTGGGGTGTTATCAGTTTGTTTTTTAAATATACACTAATAGTAATAGGCAAATTTGATGGAAGTAATTATATAGCAGGGTATAAAATAATTGAAATTATTGGAATGGGCGGAATGGGAAAAGTTTTTTGTGCAATTGATGTAAACAAGAAAAGAAAAGTTGCTTTAAAAATTTTGAATCCTTCAATTGTGAAAGATGCTGAAAATAAAAAGAGACTTACAAACGAAGGGAAAATTTTGGCATCGTTCAATCATTCAACAATAGTTAAAGTTTATGAAATAGGCGAAACGGAAGAACACACATATTTAGCAATGGAATATCTTTCGGGTGGAACATTGCATGAATACATTAAAGAAAAGAAAATGCTTTCTGAAAACGAAACCTTAAAACTTGCACTTCAAATTTGTGATGGATTGGAAATAATTCACAATGGGGATTGTATTCACCGAGATTTGAAATCGCAAAATATTATGTTTGATAGTGAAGGAAATATTAAGATAATGGATTTTGGTTTATCAAAAGCTCCACTTATTTCAGCAATGACATCGCTCGGAACAGTAATTGGAACTCTTGGTTATGTAGCCCCAGAACAAGTTACAGGAACAGAATGTGATTTTAGAACAGATATTTTTTCTCTTGGAGTTGTAATGTATGAAATGACAACAGGGGTGTTACCTTTTAGTGGAGAAAATGAAATTGCGGTAATTCATTCAATTTTTAATATAATTCCTCCCTTCCCCTCAAGCAAGAACATCGATATATCAAAAGTTCTGGATGAAGTTATTATGAAAATGTTAAAAAAAGAAGCAGATGAAAGATTCCAAACCGTAGCAGAAATTAAACAAACAATAATGAAGTTGATTTAAAATGAAAATACAACCAAATAAAAAGTTACACGATAGAGTTAATGATTTTGTTAAAGAAATTACCAATAAATTTATGGCTTTGGAGTTAGAAACAGACTTGAACAACTTGAAAAAGGGTCGTGCTTCTATTTTTAATGGTTCTACCCTTATTGTTGTGGGTAAAGGTCTAAGTTCCCATGGAAAAATAGTATGGCACTTCTAAAATTCTTAAAAGTTCTATAACCTCTACCAACAGATTTCA
>CAMZLW010000078.1 GCA_947311785.1 uncultured Ignavibacteriales bacterium
ATTCTCGTTGAGTCGATTCTAACAATTTATCATTTCGAAACTAAACTATAACTCATTTAGCAATAGTTTTATAGTCGATCTTTCTCGTTTTAGTTTTTTAGGTAATATTATAATACTCGATATTCTCAATATAACGAACCTTTTAATGCACTCCAAGTTGGATTATTATTTAGATTAAAATCTTCCCATTTTGAAATTACCCATTGGTTTCTTGAATCCAAATAAATATAAAAAATAAGATTTCCACGATATGAATTTTTAATATTTTCATTTGAAGGGGTAAGTGAAATAATATAATCGTATTGATATATTGCACTATCCCCCATTGTGGTTTTGCTTTCGTTCTGCAAATCTAAAATTATTGGAATATCCTTTTTAGTACCAATAATTAAATTATTAAAATACTGTTGCTCTGCTGTTAAATCCCAAGTAGCGAGGGTTGGAAATGAAGCAACAGACTCTGAAGAAGGTAAAAAGATAAATGGCAAAGGTGTATATGAATTATCTACAAAACATGCCATGTAGTTTTCTAGCACTTTTTCTTTTAATGAATTTTTTAGATTGAGGAGAAGTATATCGGGCGTAGTTGCTGGCAAATAGCTTGTGCGTCTAGTATCTGGTGATTCAGGTTCACGAGTAGTTAATAAATCGCAACTAAATAAAAATAGGGTTAATATTATAAATAGCCTTTTCATTTGATTATTAGCGGTACACTTTATCTCTTAAAAACAATTATCATTCTTTCTGATGTATTCTCATTGTAAATATCGCCAACATAATTGCCAAAACTTTTAGCTACTTTAAATCCGTACTTAGAAAACATTGACAATATTTCATCAAGGGAATATAAGCGAACAGATTCAAAATATCTATGCAAATTTTCATCATCCGAAATTATTATTTCTTTCTCAACTCTGTTTGAAATAATTTTCCTTTTTTCAGTAATTTTTATATTACTATTTTTTTTATTAGAAATATTAACTAAATTATTTTTTATATAGTTCGGATTTAAATAATCAAAAATGAAATATCCATTTTTAACTAAATGATTACTCGCATATTTTATAAAAGAAAAATTTTCATCATCCGTTTCAAAATATCCAAAACTTGTAAATAGATTTAAAATTAAATTGAAAGATTTTTTAATAGGAATAGAACGAATATCCGAACATAAATAAATAGGATTAAATTCTGAAGTTGATTTATTTTCTTGTGCAACTTTTAGGAGTGTTTTGCTTAAATCAAATCCAACAACATTATAACCAAGTTGTGCAAATTTTAATGAGTGCCTTCCATTTCCACAAGCAGCATCCAATATACTTGCATTAACTGGAATATCAATATTATCTAAAATGAGTTTTAATAAATTTTGGGCATCAGATTCGTTACGGTGCGAATAGACTTTTAAGTAATACTCAGAGGCAAACCAATCTTTGAACCATTCGCTCATCAGATTTCTATTCTACTTAAAACTGCTCGCCCTATTGTTGCTTCATCTGCAAATTCAAGATCACCGCCAATAGGTAAACCACGTGCTAATCGCGATACTTTAACATTAAATGGCTTAAGTAATTTTGCAATGTACAGCGAAGTTGTCTCCCCCTCTGTATCTGGGTTGAGAGCTAAAATAACTTCTACAATTTCACCATTTCTTACTCGGTAAATCAACTCACTTAAATTTAGAGAATCTGCATCCTTGCCACTCAACGGAGATAGCACTCCACCAAGCACGTGATACAATCCAGAAAATTCATTAGTTTTTTCAATTGCAATTACATCGCTAATTTCTTCAACAACACAAATTGTAGTTTTATCTCTCTTCTCGCTTTTGCAAATTTCACAAGTATTACTTTCGGAAATATTAAAACAGACTTTACAAGTTTGTGTATTCTCTTTTAAATCAATCAAAACATCAGATAGATTTCGCACTTCATTTAAATCGGCTCTAAGAATATGAAGTGCTAATCTTTGTGCTGATTTTCTTCCGATGGATGGAAGTTTGCTCAGTTCGTCAATAGCCTTTTGTAGGGTTTTAGGTATTATCAAATCAAAATCCTGGAATATTCATTCCTGGAGGAATCATACCTTTTGTTACATTTGCCATCTCCTCTTCTGCCATTTTACCAGCAGCATCAAGAGCTTTGTTTACAGCAGCAACAACTAAATCTTCAATCATTTCTTTATCGCCAGATTCAACAATTTCGTTGTCTATCTCAATTGAAACAATATTTTTTTTGCCATTTGCAGTAGCCTTAACCATTCCGCCACCACTCTCTTCGGTAACAATTTTGTTTTCAAGTTCATTCTGCACTTTTTCCATATCTGCTTGCATTTTTTGAACTTGCTTCATCATTCCTTGCATTCCGCCTTTCATCATAACTAACTCCTATCTTCTTTTATTTATTAAATTTTTATTATCCGATTTTAATTACTACTTCGTAACAAAACTAATTTTCACTATACGCTTTTAGCTTTTAGAGGAAATCGCTTTGTGTGTTCAATTGATTCTAACGTCAAATCAACATCAATATCTGGCCAATAGAAATGCCCTTCTGATTGTTCCTCAACAAAGATTATAGATTTTACTGGCTGATCCTTAAACCAAGGAAACTCTTCGTATGGCATAAATAATTCTTTATCTCGTGTAAGCAACCAAACACCAAAACTTGAAATATTAGTAATCTCAACTTCTGAAGTGTTGTTCCCAAGCATTAATGAGTTCATCTTAATGATCCTCTATAAATAATTTAATCTTTTTTAATTGTTTTTGTGAATAATGAGAATTTTTGGAAAGTTCAACTTTGGGTTCTAACCAAAATTTTGCTTCACCATCACCAGATGTAACATGAATATCTCTTCTTGATTCTTCTCTAGAAAAAAAGAAAAATCTATAACCATCTTCATTAAATATTGTAGGACTCATTGATTCAATTATATTATTAGTAAAATACTAACTACCAAAACTAATAAAAATATATTTTACAAGGAAATTATGAATTTAATATGTTAAATTTGTGATTGAAAAAAAGTTATTCAATAACAAACAAAGATTAAAATGATTACTAAATACGGATACACAAACGTAACAATAATTGCAGTTGTTTCTCTAGTATTATTTATAGTTTCATATTTTTTAGAAAACACATATGTTAGAATTGGACTTGCTGGTATTACGCTTCTGTTTTTAATCTTTACACTTTATTTTTTCAGAGACCCAGAAAGAACTTCGCCTACGTTGGATAATGTTATTGTCTCACCTGCTGACGGAAAAGTTTTGCTTATCAAAAAAGTTGAGTCAAACAAATATGTAAATGGTGAAGCGTGGCAAGTATCGGTATTTATGTCTCCACTTAATGTTCATGTAAACAGAATTCCAATTGATGGAAAAGTTGAATTAGTGAATTATGTTAACGGCGAGTATCTTGTAGCGTTTCATGATAAAGCGGATGAACGAAACGAACGTTCTGAGTTTGGAATTTTAAGTAAATTTGGGAAAGTCTTTTTTACACAAGTTGCCGGATTTGTTGCTCGCAGAATAGTCTATAAAATTACCGAAGGCGATAGTGTTACTATGGGTAATAGATTTGGGATGATAAAATTTGGAAGCCGTTGCGACGTTATTGTTAGCACCGATTGGGAGCTAAAAGTAAAAGAGAATGATATTACGCGTGCTGGCGAAACAATCCTTTTTGAGTATAAAAAATGAGTAAATTTAGAATACCAAAATCAATAATACCAAATACAGCTACCTCCTTAAATGTATTTAGTGGATTTTTAGCAATTATATTTGCTAGCGATGGCGACTTTCATCTATCGGCATTAATGGTATTTATTGCAACCTTCTTCGATTTAATTGATGGACTTCTTGCACGCTTAACTAAAACCGCAAGTATGTTTGGAGTTGAACTCGATTCCCTTGCTGATGTTATTAGTTTTGGTGTGGCTCCTTCGTTTTTAATTTATAAAGCCTACTTTATTAATTACGGATATCTTGGAATTGTGATTAGCTCCCTCCCCCTTATTTTTGGAGCTTTAAGGCTTGCACGTTTTAATGTTCAAGTTGAAGATATAAAAATAAAACAAGATTTTTTCGGATTACCAATCCCAATATCTGCAATAACAATTGCATCATTTTTTCTTTTTTATCATAACGGAATTAGTGTAATTAAACCATTTAACCACCTTCTTCTTCCAACAACAATAGCTTTATCACTAATGATGGTAAGCAATATTAGATATAACACATTGCCAAAAATGAAAACTCTAAATTTATTTAGTAAAATTTCAATTTATACAATTGCAATAGTATTATTAGTTTTAGTTTATTTAACTGAGGGCGAAGCGTTTTTCTACATAATTATTTTTCACATTCTCTTTGGATTATTAAGACATATTTATTTTATGATATTTAATAATTCAGAATTGAAAATGGCAAATAAATAATTTTTAATTTTAATTAACCGAGGTAACAATGTTAAGCAGTTTAGGTCCTATGGAAATATTTATAATTGTAGCAGCAATTTTAGTTTTATTTGGAGCAAAAAAAATTCCAGAATTTGCAAAAGGTATTGGCAAAGGAATGAAAGAATTTAAGAAGGCTGTTAAAGAAGTTGAAGAAGATATTAAAATGGACGATGACGATAAAAAAGATTAATGTTTTTTATAGCAGCCATGAATTCACTAAAATTTACTAAGAATATTTGTTCAAAATCTTGTGTGAGAGAAAAATTATAATATGAATAGTGCAACAATTTCAGCAGATATTGTATCTTACACTTCTTTATCAAAAGAAGATAAAAGAGAAGTAGAACGAAAAATAAAAGAACTGCTATCAAAGCTAACAGAATTGCACAAAAAAGATTCGTTTTTAGGAAGAATTATTCAGGGAGATTATATTGAATGTGCCATTAATAATCCAACAAAAATTCTCAGACTAGCTTTACTCTTAAAAACACTTATCAAATCAATCAAATTAAGTAGTTTAGAAAAAAAGGACAAAGGTATTCTTTATTTTAAAGAACATGGAATAAGGTTGGCTGTTGCCGTAGCACCTTTAGATACTATTGACAAAAAGAATGGAATAATTGATGGTGAAGCAATATATTTATCTGGTAGAACAATAAAAAACTTAAGCACATCAGGAAAACAAAAAATAATTATAAAAAACACAATGTTTTTTCGTAGCAATAATATACAAGAACAAGAAAAATTTCAAACTATATTTTTTTTATTAGATACATTGCTTGCAAAATGTTCCTCAAAACAATGTGAAGTTATATTTTATAAACTTTTAGGATACAATGAAAAAGAAATAAGTTTAGAGCTTAACAAAATTCAATCTACAATTAATCAGCATTCTACAACTGGAGGCTGGTTATCTATAGAATCTGCTGTTAATTATTTTGAAAAAACTATTACATCATGATTTTTACATTTATATTATTACAGTTTTCTGCTTATTTATTAGCTTATTTTATTTTTAATTCACATGAATGTGAAATAGAAAAACATAGAAATATTTTCACAAAATATCACTTGTTACACGGTGTTATCGTTTTTTTATTTTCATATCTCCTATCCTTCAATTTAGATTTTTGGTATTATGCACTACTTTTAACAATAATTCATTCTCTTATAGATTTATTAAAAAGATACTTACAACTAAAAAACTCAAAACAAAATTATTTTTACATTAACCAAATAATTCATATTATTGTTTTAATAGCTATTTCCTTGTTATTTTACCATTATTCTGGAATTAGTTTTATTGTAAATATCCCTTTTAATTTAGTACTGATAATTACAGGATTTATCTTTTGTGCAAAACCTGCAAATATTTTTATTAAAAATGTATTTCTATCTTATTCAATAGAAATTCCATTTAATAATCATAATAATAGTTCAGATAATGATACTAGTTTACCAAACGCAGGAAAGTTGATTGGTATTTCGGAAAGATTTCTTGTACTTGCACTAATTCTTGTTAATCAATTTAGTGCTGTAGGGTTAATTATTGCTGCTAAATCAATTTTAAGATATAAATCAACTACAAGAAATGAATATATTTTAGTTGGTACCCTTTTAAGTTTTGGAATTGCAGTATTAACAGGAATAATAATTTCAAAATCACTTTATCGGTAGTTTTACCGATAAACATATTTTATCGGTAAATTCACCGATAAAACAGCTTTATCGGTAAATTAGCTAATAATTTTATATTTATATTACGATAAATTGCAAGTGAAACATAAAAATGTATTTTTCTACAAACACAAAATAAAAAATGAAGTGAAGTTTATTAAAAAAAAACAAGGATATTTTTAATTGATACAATATAAAAACCACTCTGAAAAACTAATAAAAATAAAATCAAAAGAAATTTCACTAATTGAGAATGTTCAATATTTCTTAGATAGAATTGAAGCTAAGAAAGATATAAATGCTTACAATTTTGTTTTTGATGATGCGTTGGAACAAGCAAAAATTGTTGAAGAAAAAATAAAAAATGATTCTGCTGGTAAATTAGCGGGAATGGTTATAGCAGTAAAAGATGTTCTATCAATAAAGGATAAACCACTAACTTGCTCATCCAAAATGCTTGAGAATTTCAATTCAGTTTATACCGCAACAGCAGTTCAAAAATTAATTGATGAAGATGCAATAATTATTGGAAAAACTAATTGCGATGAATTTGCAATGGGTTCATCAAACGAAAACTCAGCATTCGGAAATGTATTAAACCCAGTGGATAAAACTCGTGTACCTGGTGGCTCTAGTGGTGGCTCTGCCGCTGCAGTTGCTGCAAACTTATGCGATGTTTCACTTGGCACAGATACTGGTGGCTCAATACGTCAACCAGCATCTTTCTGTGGCATATACGGATTAAAGCCTACATACGGAAGAGTATCACGTTATGGCTTAACTGCTTTCGCTTCATCCTTCGATTCTATTGGTCCATTTGCAAATAATGTTGAAGATGTAGCATTAGTTCTATCCGTCCTAGCTGGTAAAGATGAACTCGATTCTACAAGCAAAGAAATAGATGTTCCAAATTACTCTACTTCCCTTTCCAAAACTGAAAAAATAAAAATTGGTATTCCACAAGAGTTTTTTGGTGAAGGATTAAACGAAGAAGTAAAAGCTACAATTGAAAATAAAATTAATTCATTATCTAAAAATGAAGATATCGAATTTGTAGATATCCATTTACCACATAACCAATATTCAATAGCAACATATTATATTTTAACAACAGCAGAAGCTTCTGCAAATTTACAACGATATGATGGAGTGCGGTACGGATTCAGAGATTCTGAGCAATCAGAACTTGACGATATGTACACACAAACACGCACCAAAGGCTTTGGTAACGAGGTGAAGCGAAGAATAATGCTTGGAACTTATGTATTATCATCAGGCTATTACGATGCATATTACACAAAAGCACAAAAAGTCCGCCGTTTAATTAAAGAGGATTTTGAAAAAGCATTCGAAAAAGTTGATGTTATTTTAACTCCAACTTCTCCATTTACAGCTTTCAAAATTGGAGAAAAATCATCAGACCCATTGGAAATGTATTTGAGTGATATATACACAACTGCCGTAAACCTTGCAGGCATTCCAGGTATTAGCATTCCTGTAGGAAATGATTCTAACGGTTTGCCAATAGGAATGCAGCTACTTGCAAATCAGTTTAACGAAGAAATTTTATTACAAACAGCAAAACTATTTTGAAGAAATAAAAACTCAGGAGTCTTTGTAAGACCTAATTCTGTCATTGCGAACCTCGATTCTTTTCATCGAGGTGTGGCAATCTCTCACATCTAGGCAGATTGCTTCGGGGAAAAACTCCTCGCAATGACGCGAGACGGTTCTATTTATACTTTATGCAAAGCCTTCTATTAAAATAAATTAACTAAAAAACAAAGGAAACAAATATGAAAACTTGTATAAGCTGCGAACGCCCCGAAAATGTAGTTCCCTTAGTATCAATTACATTTGCAAAAAATGCTACTTGGATTTGCACACAATGCTTACCAACACTAATTCACGACCCAAATAAATTAGTTGGAAAATTCCAAAATATGGATACTAATAATCCACCAGAAGCATCAAATTAAGAGACTCTAAAGTGGTAAAATTTGACCACTTTAAAATAAAATAGCTAATAGAGTAATTTTATTTTTTAATTATTTGATATTTTTTTAATTTAACACATAAATTTTTACGACATAAATTAAATAAGGAATTAAAACAATGAGTATTCTACTCGACAAAAAAACTAAAGTTCTTGTTCAAGGAATTACTGGTAGTGAAGGAACATTTCACGCAACACAAATGCTTGAATATGGCACAAATGTAGTTGCTGGTGTTACACCTGGTAAAGGTGGACAAAAGTTCAAAAAAGTTGTTCCAATTTTTAACACTGTTGCTGATGCAGTAAAAGCTACAAAAGCTTCTGCTACCGCAATTTTTGTTCCCCCTCCATTTGCTGCCGATGCTATTCTTGAAGCTGCAAATGCTGGAATTAAACTTATAGTCTGCATCACTGAAGGAATTCCAGCAGCTGATATGGTAAAAGTTTACAATGTAATTAAAGATATGGATACAAGATTAATTGGTCCTAACTGCCCAGGAATTATCTCTCCAGGTAAAGCTAAAATTGGTATTATGCCAGGCTTTATTCACCGTAAAGGAAAAGTTGCAGTGGTTTCGCGTAGTGGAACTTTAACTTACGAAGCTGTAAAACAACTTACTGATTTGAAAATTGGTCAATCAACTTGCATAGGTATTGGTGGCGATCCAATAATTGGTTCTCAATTTATTGACATAATTAAATTATTGAACGAAGACCCAATGACAGAAGGTATTGTAATGATTGGCGAAATTGGTGGAAGTGCTGAAGAAGAAGCTGCTGCCTACATCAAAAAGAATGTTACAAAACCAGTTGTTGGATTTATTGCTGGAAGAACTGCACCTCCGGGACGCCGAATGGGACACGCTGGAGCAATTATTTCTGGTGGCAAAGGAACAGCAGATGAAAAAATAAAAGCAATGAAAAAAGCTGGAATCTATGTTGCTGAATCCCCTGCTGATATTGGTATTACTATGAAAAAAGCATTGGCAGATAGAAAGAAGTAAAAGAGTTATTAGTAAAAAGTAATTAAAGAAAGGCACTTATTTAGAAATTTCTAATTAAGTGCTTTTTTAATAAAAGGATAATTGAATAGCCCCATGGGGTAGTGGGGTTGGAACATTATTTTTACTCCCCACTCTGAAGACTGGGGCTATTCGAATGTTTTTAATAAATAATATATAAGGAATAACTATGACAACCAAAACATTCACAATGTTGAAACCTGACTGTGTTGAAAAAAACTTAGTAGGAAAAGTAATTGCTCAAATTACTGAAGCTGGATTCAAAATTAAAGCTATGAAAATGACTCATTTAACAAATGAATCTGCTGGCGGATTTTACGAAATTCACAAAGAAAGACCATTTTATAATGACTTAATAAAATATATGACTTCTGGTCCTGTTGTGCCAATTGCTCTAGAAAAAGAGAATGCAGTTGAAGATTTTAGAAAACTTATTGGTGCTACAAATCCTACAGAAGCTGAGAAAGGCACAATCCGAAATCTTTATGCCGATAGTATTGAAGCAAATATTATTCACGGTTCCGATTCTGATGAAAATGCTGCATTAGAAATTGCTCACTTCTTTTCAAGAAAAGAATTATTAGAGAATTAGACACAAAACTGTTTTTTTAGTTCCGTAGGAACGATATTATGGTATATTGCACCTTTCCGCATTTCGATACATCGCCGAAAAACACGGCGACACTCAATGCTCGAAGCTCCGAACACTGAGCGATGCACTGAGCTCGGTCGAAGTGTGCTTCCCCGCTTTTTGGGGAAGTGTTGTTGCTGAGCTCCGTCGAAGTATCGAAGTGTGGACTCAACAACGCACACAATCCGAGCACTGAGCTCGGTCGAAGTGTAGCTGCGTTTTTTGCAGCATATCGAAATGCAGACTTCCACGTCCCCCTTTAAACAAAAAAAATCCCACAAACGGGGATTTTAATTTTTTATCTCAAATCTTGTATCTTTTATCTTGCGTCTTCAAAATCTCACGGCTTGCTAGTAATATCTTGAGCAATATAGTTTCTTATGCTCTTAGAATCGTAATGGTGAGTCCATCGTCCAATTCTAAAATCATTTAAGAATTTATAATAAGCCCTATCTTTAAGCGTGGGAAGACTTGGTCTATTGTTCATATAACTTTCTCTGCTGTAAATATCGCTAATACCGAATAATCGCCCGAAAATCTCTTTATAAAATGCTTCTTTCCATCCTGATAATTTCATAGCACCGCCAAAACTTGCTTTA
>CAMZLW010000079.1 GCA_947311785.1 uncultured Ignavibacteriales bacterium
GTTTCCTCATATATTTGCACAGATTCTTCATTTTCGCTCTATTTTACAAGTTTATCCTTGTCTTGTTGAAAACTTTCGGACAGTTGTGGTTCGTGCTATTAATTTTGTTAAATTGATACTGACATTTTTAAAGAGTTATAACAATATAGGGTAAAATTTATTGCATTTCTTGCTAATTAAGTTTAAATTACATTGGTTCGTAAATAGTACAGTTTTTATGACTAAACTGTAAAGATTTTATGTCTAATAAAAAGAAAGGAAACAAAATGTCGGAAAACATGAAAAGCAATTTGTCGGTTAAGGTGTGGAAAGAGTTAACAAACACATTTGAAATTATTGACAAATCGCATACAAGACGCTTGGCTCACTTAAACCTAACAAATCCACAGTATAGTGTTTTAGAAGCCTTGCAAGCAGAAGGCACTATGCCTTTGAAAAGCATCAGTAAAAAATTGAATGTAACTGGTGCAAATATTACCTGCGTAATGGATAATTTACAAAAAAGGAATTACGCAGAGAGAGTTCCATCAAGACACGATAGACGAGTAATAAATGCTGAGTTAACCAAAGAAGGAAAAAAGATGGTTAAAAAATTCACTCCGCTTTATGTTGAATCTATTGATGAGGAAACAAAAAATTTAACAGATGATGAAAAGAAAACACTTGTTGAATTGCTAGCAAAACTAAGAAGCTAGAAATAGCTTAACTTATAAAACTAAAAGCGAGATTTATTCTCGCTTTTTTTTATTCTTCCCTTTTAAAAACTAAAGCTATCCATTCCCCCAATTGCATTTCATCAATTAAATGTAATTTCTCGTTAGAATAAATTTTCACGATATCATCTCTATCAGAGACAAGTAATCCAGAAAGAATTATTTTCCCATTTGGAAGTAAAAGATTTATCATTTGTTCTGCAATATCAATTAATATATGCTTATTTATATTTGCTAAAATTAAATTAAATGGGTCATCGTTAACACCACTAATTTCTGTAAGCCTAACTTCTACTTTAGATTGTACTCCGTTTAGCTCAATGTTTTCAACACCATTTTCGATGCACCACTCATCATTATCAATACCAACAACTTTTTCGGCACCCAGAAGCGAGGCGGCAATTCCTAGAACTCCAGTGCCACTACCAACATCTAACACACGCTTTGCATTTTTTATATGTTTATCTAAAAGTTGCAAAACTAATTTTGTGGTTTCGTGTTCACCAGTTCCAAAAGACATTTTGGGGTCTATTGAAATAACAAGCTGATTTTCTTTTGGAGTATAATCTCTGAACGTAGGCTTAATTACAATTTTGTCCGATACTTCAATTACATTAATATTCTTTTCCCACTCTTCATTCCAATTAATTTCATCAATGCTACTCTCATCAACAGAATACGATTCAATTAAATTTTCACTTTTTATATTTGCAAGAAATTTTTCAATACTGGATTTTGATAAATCACTTTCACCATTTGCAAATATCACAAGAGAAGTATCATATTCGTTTAAGCCTTCAATATCTAATTGCCAAAGTAATCCACTTAATAAATCCACGTTAAATGGAGTTGTTGAAATATTAAATTGTTTATGTGTTTTCATAATTTAATTTTTTGTTTTTTTATTGATTAAAATTTTTAGGTGTAAATTTAATACCATATTCTTACCATGTATAAATCACATCATTATCGTATATAATTTATTCCATAGTAGAAAGTATTTCACAAATTTCATCTTGGATTTTTTTTGCTTTGCGAGTGCTTCCAACAAAATTTTGTATATTAATCGAAAAGGAAATTAAATCACCACTCTTAGATTTAAGATATCCTGATAGAGAGCTTACACCACTTAGCGTTCCAGTCTTTGCATGAACATTATTATGAGCAAATCCATTTTTCATTCTGTACTTAATAGTTCCATCAACACCAGCAATAGGAAGAGAATTGTACAACACTTTAAATAATTTTGGATGATACAAATTCATATAGATTAGAATTTCGTTTAGCAACTCGACCGATACAAGATTGTAATGCGATACCCCAGAACCATCAACAATTCTGTAGTCTTTAGGATTAAGACCTACTTCTGCTACTAAGCTATCAATTAATTTAATCCCTTTTTTTGCAGAAGCATATTTCCCAAATTTGCTAAAAGCCAATGCCCGCAAGGTCATTTCGGCACTAAGATTATCACTTGTTTTATTTAGATTAATAATTACTTCACTAAATACTCTTTCTTTTATTGCAATTGGCTTTGCACTTTTAGGAGTTGTTTTTATTCTACAATTTCCATCAAAACTAATTCCATTTTTTAATAACGCATCTTTTACTAAAGCAAGAAAATATTGATTGGTATTTTTAAGATTTATTGTAAAGGTATCAGATTTGGCATTAACATAAATGCCACCATCAAGAATTAGCGAATCACTTCTGTTTATCCAGTTGCGAGATATTGTTAATTTGGTTGTATCGTTATCTACAGTAACAATTTTATTTGTGAAATTAAAATAATTTGATTGAGGAATTGTAGTAACACTTGCATATTCCCCAATGTTTGTAGGGGTAACAGCAACTTGAAGCGACGCATCGTTGATAGATAGTGGGGTCATATATGGAAAATCATACGATGGGTCATCATCCCACATCCAACCTTGCCCCCAAAACAACGAGTCCATGTTGGAAACATCAGCATAAATATTTCCTGCTATTTTATTAATCCCATTTTTTTTTAATTGCATTACTAATGTATCTAAATCCGATGAAGTAAAATCAGGGTCAAACCCACCAACGAAAAAAAGATTACCATTTAAGACAGAATCTTCAATTTCTCCATCATATTTAATTTCTGTTTTAAACTTATAATCTGGACCAAGAAAATATAGAGCTGTTGCAGTTGTAATTAATTTCATATTCGAAGCAGGATGAAATAGTAATTGTTCATTATGCCTAAACACAATCTCTTTTTTTGTAATGTTATAAACATCAACACCTATCTGGCATTTACGAAAAAAAGAGTCTTTTAGAAGGTATGATAATTCATCAGTTGTTGTAAATTTTTTCTCTTGCCCAAACATAAACGTCTGCAACAGCAACACAAAAAAAACAAATGTTTTATTCATTAAAAATACTCCCTTACTCTAAACTCGACTCCAATTTTATCTGATACAAATTGCTTCGCGTTTTCTGTATCAACAGAACTTAACCCCACTATAGACATTACAACATTTGTAAAGTTTTTTGCTTTTTTTGCAAAGTCAATCATCTCGGCGTGCATGCTTTCGTCAACTCGCATTAGTTTTGCATACTGTACTTTGTCTGTAGAGTTTAAGCTAATTGAAACAGTATCAATTACGCCTTGCAACTCTGGAGTGATATCACGCTTATTAATAAAACTTCCATGACCATCACTATTCATACGGGTTTTACCCCCATTAGCTTTTACAAAAGTTGCAATTTTTTTAACAACATCCCACCTGATTGTTGGCTCGCCATATCCACAAAAAACAATTTCTTTATATTTTGTTGGGTCCCCAATTTCAGAGATATAAACTTCAGCATCTGGTTCTTCTGATTTGCTCATTTTTAAGTTATAACCGTTTATTACTGCATCCCCTTTTCTGTCGCAGAAAACACAATCGGAATTGCAGCGGTTAGTAACATTAATATAAAGGGATTCGCCAATTTGATAAGTAAAACTTAGCTTCATTTTTTCTCCAATTCCAAAAAGCTTGTAGGCATTCCATGATGTAGTTCGTGCAACATCTTCCACTCTAAGATGATGAGTTTTTGCAACAACCTCTGCAATAAGTGGAATGTGTTTTGGCTCGTTTCGTTTTCCTCTGTGTGGCACTGGGGTTAAGAAGGGAGAGTCGGTTTCGAGCATAATATTTTCAACACTTACTTTTGATAAAACTTCACGAACACTATCAGCTTTTTTAAACGTAATATTTCCGGTAAAAGAGATATAATGCCCCATCTCAACTAACTCACGAGCATTATCTATAGTTCCAGCAAAGCAATGATACTGAGCTTTAAGAGGTGTCTCTTTGAACTTACGTGCAAAATCCATTATATCATTGTTTGAATCGCGATTGTGAATAACAATTGGAAGTTCAAGTTCTAACGCCAATTGAATTTGCTTTTCAAAAGCTTGGTGCTGTTTTGCCTTTGGAGAAAAATCATAAAAATAATCGAGACCAATTTCACCAATGGCAACAACTTTTTTATGTTTAGCTAACTCACGAAGTTCATCTATCCAAGCATCATCCCAATCCTTTGTATCGTGTGGATGAATACCAACAGTGGCGTAAATAAAACTATATTTTTCTGCTAATATAATTGCTTGCTTCGAGGTTTCAATGTCTGTTCCTGGAACAAGCATATATTTAACTCCAGCATCAAGAGCATTTTTAATTACTTCGTCTCTATCTCCATCAAAATTATTGAGGAACAGATGAGTGTGTGTATCTATATACATAAGTTTCAAATTCCAAAACACAAAGACCAAAATTCAAATAAAACCCAAAGAACAAGCTATAATTTCAAAACAAGCAGTTTGGATTTTGGAATTTTGGATTTGCAATTTATTAGTTATTTATTATTTGCAATCTGGTAATTGGCGTTATTCAACTCTTCCCATTACAAAACATTTTTCATTTAATTCTGTAGCAATCAATTTTACAGCTTCAACATCGTCTTTGCCAACAATTGCAATCATTCCTACACCAACATTAAAAGCTTTTCGCATCTCTTCATCAGAAATATTTCCTGTAGCTTTTATTAACTTAAAGATTGGTGGAAGTTCCCACGAACCCCAATCGATGTTTAGGCTTAATCCTTCTGGTACTACTCGCATTGTATTTCCTTCAATTCCTCCACCAGTAATATGAGAGAAAGCATGAACATTAATTTTATTAATAATAGTTTGAATTATATTAAGATATGACTTATGAACTTGAAGTAATTCCTCTCCAATACTGTTTGCAAGTCCTGCTGGTTTATCGTTAACAGAATATTTACTGAATAGCACTTTCCGTGCTAATGAATATCCATTTGTGTGCAAGCCAGTTGAGGGAAATCCAATAAGCACATCATCTTTTTGAACTTTATTGCCGTTAAGAATTTTAGATTTTTCAATAATTCCAACTATGGTACCAGACATATCGTACTCTTCTTCTGCATAAAGGCCTGGCATTTCGGCAGTTTCACCACCAATTAATGCCACATTATTTTCGCGACACGCTTTGCCAAATCCTTCCATAATATCTTCAGCAACTTTAGGGTCAAGTTTTCCAAAGGCCATATAGTCCATAAAATACTGTGGTATTGCACCACCAACGGCAATATCGTTTACACAATGGTTTACAAGATCTTGCCCAACCGTATTGTGCTTGTTCATCATAAAAGCCACTTTCAATTTTGTACCAACACCATCAACACTTGATACTAGAACTGGATTATCATATTTTTTAAAATCCATTTCGTAGAAAGCACCAAAGTGTCCAATTCCTGAAAGTACATTTTTATTGAATGTCGATTTTACAATCTCTTTAATTTTGTCAACTGTCTTTTCACCAGCCTCAATATCAACACCAGAGTCTTTGTAGGATATACTCATTTTCTATTCCACTTAATTATTTTTTTAATTTGTAAAGATACTGATTTTAGTAGATTTAATTTTGTCAATTTAACTAAACATTCTCAATTTTTTGGGACATATCTACCCAAATAAATCCACTAATATGAGAAAAATGGTTTTGCATTGTTATTGTATAACTATGCATGTTTTATCATTCATAAATAGTGCAATAATTTTTATTTGATTTAATAAAAATATAATTGTTACATTCGCACCTTAAAAAAAAGAATAATAATAAATAAAGGTAAAAATATGTCTATTAAGAAAACCGAATTAAAATCTGGGAAATTCAAAGTTAGTTTCAAAATTTCGGATGATGCTGTAAAACAGTATTCAACTGCATCATTGGTTGGCGACTTTAACAATTGGAATTCATCAAAAGATAAGATGAAGAAATTAAAAAAGGATGGTTCGTTCTCTATCCAAAAAACTCTTGAGAGTGGTAAAGAATATCAATTCAAATATTTATTAGATGGAGAGAATTGGATTAATGACCCAGAAACTGACAAGTTAGTTTCAACTCAATTTGAGGATTCTCAAAACTCGGTTGTTATACTTTAAGGCTGATCGAAGTTTAGCATCAAATATAGAAGCTCACTTTTGTGTGAGCTTTTTTGATCCAAGGCAAAAAGTATTAAATTGTAGATAAACAAATTACATAAAGAACGAATATGCCACATAGCCACTCGCACAATCATCATCACAATGTTGAAGATATTTCAACCAGCAGATTATTTATAACTATGATGCTGAACTTTATAATTACAATTGCAGAACTAATTGGAGGAATAATATCTGGCTCACTTTCTCTTATTTCCGATGCCCTTCATAATTTTAGTGATGGCATTGCAATTATAATCAGTTATATAGCAATAAGATTAAACAAGAAACCCAAGAACCAGCACTTTACTTTTGGGTTTAAGCGGGCGGAAATAATTGCTGCTGTTTTTAATGCATCTGTTTTAATTGGAATAAGCCTTTACTTGTTTGTTGAATCATATCACAGATTTACTTCGCCCAAACCCATTGAAGGCGGATTGATGATTGTAGTTGCTTCCATTGGATTGTTGGCAAATGTGATTGGAACACTTTTGCTTCAAAAAGGTGCTAAAGCAAATATGAATATAAAAGCTGCTTACCTTCATCTTTTGAGTGATGCAATTTCAAGTGTGGCAGTTATTGTTGGTGGAATTTTTATATACTTTTATAACATCTATTGGATTGACCCAGTATTAACAGTGCTTATTTCACTTTACATTATTAAAGCAAGTTACTCGATAGTAAAAGAAGCCACTATGGTTTTGATGATGGCAACACCAGATAATATTTCGATACAGGAAATTGAAAAAGAGATTACACAATTAAATGAAATTCAAAATATTCACCACGTCCATCTGTGGCGTGTTAACGATAAAGAAATACATTTTGAAGCCCACATAAATGTCGCAGATATGTTAGTAAGCAATACAGATATTGTTATTGACCGTGTTGAAAAATTATTGCAAGATAAATTTAAGATACAACATGTTACTCTACAATTTGAATGTAACAAATGTGATAATGTTGAGTTGATTAATGGACATTAAAAAGACATTCCACTTATTGAATTGACTGTAAAGAAAAAATTAAGACCTAATTTGCTCTAAAATATTTCTCTCTAAATTTAAGTGAAACCCCTACTAATGCTATTAATACTGGAACTTCAACCAAAGGACCAATTACAGCGGCAAAGGCTACTCCAGAATTTATTCCGAACATAGCAATAGCAACTGCAATTGCTAATTCAAAATTATTGCTAGCTGCAGTAAATGAAAGTGTTGTTGCCTTTGGATAGTTTGCACCTAGTTTCTTGCTCATAAAAAACGAGACTAGAAACATTACCACAAAATAGATAACAAGCGGAATTGCAATTCTAAAAACATCCAACGGAATTTTTATTATGTTCTCGCCTTTAAGTGAAAACATCACAAGTATAGTAAAGAGTAGGGCGTAAAGAGTTATAGGTGAAATTTTAGGAATAAAAACTTTGTTGTACCAGTTAACTCCTTTCTTTTTAAGTAACAGAAAGCGTGTAATCATTCCAGCAAAAAACGGAATACCTAAGTAAATTAGAACTGATTTGGCAACTTGCCCAATTGTAATATCTATTTCTATTCCTTTTAATCCAAACCAACCAGGAAGAACGGTTAAAAACACGTAAGCATAAACTGAAAAAAAGAGTACCTGAAAAATGGAATTGAATGCAACTAAACCTGCAGCGTACTCGCGGTCTCCGTGTGCTAAATCATTCCAAACTATTACCATTGCAATGCAACGTGCAAGCCCAATAAGAATAAGCCCAACCATATATTCTGGATAATTGTGCAAAAACAAAATTGCAAGAGTAAACATTAGCAATGGACCAATAATCCAATTTTGCACTAAAGACAAAGTAAGTATTTTTGTGTCCTTAAAAACATCGCCAAGTTCTTCGTATTTTACTTTTGCTAGTGGAGGGTACATCATAAGTATCAGTCCAACAGCTATAGGAATATTTGTTGTTCCACTATTAAAAGTATTCCAAAACTCAACAATGCCTGGATTAAGATAACCCCACAATACACCAATTAGCATTGCAAGAAATATCCATAGTGTTAAATATCTATCTAAAAATTTGAGTTTGCTTTTTGTTTTCATAAATTTTTGTTTGGATTATGAGATACAAGATGTGAGACATGAGACTTTAATTTTTTTCTACTTCAAAATTTCGTGTTCGTTCGTGCTTTTCGTGGCAGATTTATTTTATTGAACAATACCATTTCCAAAAATCTTGTTTTATTTCATCTCTAATTTTTCTAAACTCATTTGTGATTTCCTCCTCTGTTCCAACAGCATCTGCAGGGTCATCAAACCCAATGTGGAGTTGCTCTTTTACACTTCCAACAAAAACTGGACAAGTCTCTTTTGCGTTTCCACAAACTGTAATTACATAATCAAAAGACATTAAAAGATATTTATCAACACTTTCTGGTTTACCATTGCTAATGTCAATTCCAACTTCACTCATTACCTGCACAGCTTTTGGATGAACTTCCAACGATGGCTTTGTTCCAGCAGAAAAAACTGTTAACTCACTATCAAACGATTTCAAAAATCCTTCTGCCATTTGACTTCGGCACGAATTACCCGTGCAAAGAATTAAAATACTAAGTTTCATAAAATTACTTGTTGTTTATAACAATATTGTGCAAAGATATGTTTTAAAAAAATAAAAATCTTGCTTGGAATGTTAAACTTGAGTTAAGATTTGTGTGAACCAATAATAATGTGGTTTCCATTAATTAACTGCAATGAAATGCCTGAGGTTAATGGTTGTTTATATTTATTACCATTTTCATTTAGAGAAAAATGAATTTTATTTTGTGGATTGTATTTACCATTACGAATTGTGTTTAATTCGCATCGTAAAATTTGGCTAACTGGAATTTTTTTATTTAATGCAGGAAAACTTTTAAGATGCAACTCGTTATTTTTAATTTCTAAGGTTAGCATCTTTTTTCTTGAAATAATAAAGATTGTAAAAAGAAAAAGTGCAAAATAGCCTCCAACAAAGGAGGAAGTAACAAGACTATTAAAACTTATAAAAGATGTTGATACAATTTTGGTAAAGACTACCATTAGTACAATAAGTAAAAAAGAAAGAATTGAAAAATTAAGAAGATAATTTTGAAAAGATGGCTCGTCTTTGCTATTTTTTTTGGGGATGGATTTTGTAAAAAGGTTAAGCTCAGAATGATTTATTTTATTTTTACTAACTATGGAATTTTCACCAAAAATAATCTCATCTGCAAAATCTACTGAATTATTCCCTCTATATTTTAATTGGTTGTTAATATAATCCATTTTTCTTAGTTAATAAAAATTTTTAATGCACAAATAATATAAAGATTCACTTTAATTGTCAAGTCTAAAATGTTTGGTATCAACAACTTGACATCATAAAGTCTTTTCACATATAGTCGTGAGAAAAAACAAAAAGTACAAATGGCTTTTTTAAGTTAGACTTTCCTATACACGATACTTTTAAAAACTAATAGTTCAAAAAAATTTACTATTTGAAAATGATATTATTAATAATACAACTGCATAAATTTCTTAATTGAGAAAGATGTTTTATTTGTTTATTTTTGTAAAATATATATTTTTTAAAACATAGAACAAGGAGTAAAAGATGTCTCTTGATTTATCTAAGTATGGAATTAAAGATGTAGTTGAAATATTTCATAACCCCTCTTACGAACTATTATTTGAACACGAAACTAACCCGAACCTTGAAGGATATGAAAAAGGACAAGTATCAGAACTTGGTGCAGTAAATGTTATGACTGGCATATTCACTGGTCGTTCACCAAAAGATAAATTTATTGTTAAAGATGATGTAACACGCGATACAATGTGGTGGACATCCGACAAAGCAAAAAATGATAATAAACCAACTACTCCAGAAGTTTGGACAGATTTGAAAAAATTAGTTGGCAATCAACTATCTGGGAAAAAACTATACGTAATGGATACTTTTGCAGGTGCAAATGAAGATTCTCGCCTTAAAGTTCGTTTTATTATGGAAGTTGCATGGCAAGCACATTTTGTGAAAAACATGTTCATTCGTCCAACTGAAGAAGAATTAGCAAATTATGGCGAACCCGATTTTGTTTCGATGAATGGTGCAAAAGTAGTAAACCCAGATTGGGAAAAACATGGTTTGCATTCAGAAAATTTCACAGTTTTTAATTTAACTGAAAAAATGCACGTTGTTGGCGGTTCTTGGTATGGTGGCGAAATGAAAAAAGGCATTTTCGCAATGATGAACTATTACCTGCCACTTAACGGAATGGCTTCAATGCACTGTTCTGCAAATGTTGGAAAAGATGGTGATACAGCAATTTTCTTTGGTCTTTCTGGAACTGGGAAAACTACTCTTTCAACCGACCCAAAACGCCAACTTATTGGCGATGACGAACATGGTTGGGATGACAACGGTGTATTTAACTTTGAAGGTGGTTGTTACGCTAAAACTATTAATCTTGATAAAGAATCTGAACCAGATATTTTTGGTGCAATAAAAAGGGATGCACTTTTAGAAAATGTTACTCTTGATGAAAATGGTAAAATTGATTTTACTGATGGTTCAGTAACACAAAACACTCGTGTTTCGTATCCAATTTACCACATCGATAATATTGTAAAACCAGTTTCAAAAGGTGGACATGCAAGCAAAGTAATCTTCCTAACAGCAGATGCTTTTGGTGTTATGCCTCCTGTTTCTAAATTAACTCCAGCTCAAACTAAATATCATTTCCTTTCTGGATTTACAGCCAAGTTAGCTGGAACAGAAAGAGGTGTTACTACTCCTCAACCAACATTTTCTGCTTGTTTTGGTGCAGCTTTCTTATCTCTTCATCCAACAAAATATGGTGAAGAATTAGTAAAAAAGATGGATGCTAATAATGCAAAAGCATATCTTGTTAATACTGGATGGAACGGAACGGGTAAAAGAATTTCAATTAAAGATACTCGTGGAATTATTGATGCAATTCTTGATGGTTCAATTGAGAAAGCTGAAACGAAAATAATGCCTATTTTTAATTTAGAAGTACCTCTTGCATTGCATGATGTTGACCCAACAATTCTTGACCCTCGTGATACTTATTCTGACGCATCAGAATGGGATAAAAAAGCGAAAGAATTGGCAGAATTGTTCATCAAAAACTTTGCACAATACACAGATAATGATGAAGGCAAATCTCTTGTAGCTGCCGGACCTCAATTATAAGTTGTAAAATAAGTATTCTAATTATCATGGCGAGTCATTTTTTTTTGACTCGCCATTTTTTTATTGGGATTTTAAAGAATAAATATATATTCTTTAGTTTTATATCTTAAATCCGATATATGTGTTTTTTGTTGCTCTATGTCTTAAAATATTACATCCCTCTCGAAATGATTCGTATCTAATCGAGTTTATGCTAATATTTGGGTGTAAAACCATATATTTAGTGGAACGATTATTGCCCTAAATTATTGTTAAGAATATTTTAAAAAAAAGAAAGCGAGAAAGAAGTGCAAAAAAATTTATCCGGAGGACCTTTTGGATAATTTATTTTTAAACGCACCAATTGGTATTGTAATTGTTGATGCAAATTTTGTAATTAATAGTGCAAATTTAACTGTTTTACAGTTCCAACTGGCACCAGCAAACTCAATTGATGAGCTTATTGGGCTACGCATAGATACATTACCAATATTTAAGACTCCTAGATTAATAAATGATTTGTTCGAACTAAAGGAGGGAATTCCTTTTGAATCAGAACTATCTAACAATCATACACTTGATGGAAATGAAATTACTGTTATTTTAAAAGCATCACCTAATTTTGAAAATGGCGTTTTTACAGGTGCACTTTTTGTAATTGAAGATTTCAAAGTTCCTTTAGCTTTATCTCCCGACAAAGTAATTGAGAACGAACTTTTTAATAAATTTATTAAATCTATTTCCGATTATTTTATAATAACCAATAATAGGGGTGAAATAATTTACTCGCCCCCAATTGGCTCACTAAAATCACACAACAATATATTTAACAAAAAATATCAATCTATACAACAAATATTCAGTGGCAAATACAAAGAAGAAATAACTAAACTTTTTGATGAAGCAATAGAATTACAAAAACCTATATTTTCACAAGGTATAACAGACGATATCAATACTTCCATTAGCTTCCAATTAAATTTTATTCCTATTACTGATGATAAGAAAAAAACAAATTTTGTATTTATTCTATTTGAAGATATTACAGACACCTTTAATAAAATAAAAAATTTAGAAACCGAAGCAAAAGAATTAAGAACATATCAATTAATAGCATCAACTGTTTTAGATGCAATAATTGCATTTGATACAAAAGGGATTATTACATTTTGGAACAATGCTGCAACAAAAGTATTTGGTTTAAGCAAAATTGAAACTTACGGCAAATTTATTGGAAGTATTATTGAAGATTTTAGCCGAGATTATTTTGATAAAGCAATTAACACATTAAAAGAGGCTAGTATTTTTGAAACAAAAATTTTGTTCAATCTTCATGGAATCAATAGAACTATTTCAATAAAAATGGCTTTGGCAGAGGATGACAATTCACAATCGGTAGTAGCACTATGCTCAAATATTACCGACAGAGAAAATCTAGAAAAAGCTCTTAGAAATTCAGAAGAAACATTTCGAAATATTGTTACTAATACTCGCGAATATATTTGCACATACACATTAGAGGGAAAAATAACATATAGCAATCCATATTTTATAGAAAGATTTGGCTATTCGGAAAATGAACTGCAAAACAAAGAAATTGCAAGCCTAATTGATTTAGACGAATTAGACAACAAAAAATTTAAGTTGAATAAACTAATTAACGAAGATTCTGAAATAATGGAGCTTCCACTAATTAAAAAGAATGGCGAAAAAGTTTATGTGCTTGCAAACTTTACAACCGTTTCCGATTTACAAGGCAAACCAAGATATTACATTGCAGTCTTTACCGATATTTCTGATAAAAAAGAGAGTGAAGAAGAACTAAACTTAATTCAATCAGTTTTTGAAGCCGCTGTTGAAGGAATTGTTTTAACAACCAATGAAAAAATATACATGGCAAATATTGCTTTTGCTAAAATGTTTGGATATGAATCTATTAGCGAAATTTTACAAATGAACTCGTTAGATTTTATTTGTGAAAAAGATAGGCTAAGAGCTAAAGCAGATTATGATAATAGAGGAACTGAGAACAATACAATTAAATATATTTATGAAGGCAAAAAAAAGAATAACGAAGTAATTATTATTGAAAAATGGATTAAACAATTCACTTCGCAACATAACGAATACGTTATTGAAACATACATTGATATTACCGCACAGCAAAAAGCAAAAATTGCCCTTGAAAAATCGGAAGAAAGATACCGAAGCATTACAGAAAATATTGACGATGCCATTTGGACTTTAGAATTTGATGATAAACAAAATACAAATTTATACATATCACCATCAATACTGGAAATTACACAATATAGCGACCTTGAATTTAAGAGCGATGCTAAACTTTGGATTAGAATAATTCACCCAAATGATAAACAAGTTGTAATATCCAAACTTAGAAGAGTATTAAAAGATAAAGTTAGAAAACAAGTTGAATTAGAATATCGAATTCTTGATAAACATGGTGAATTAATTTGGGTAAAAAATAAACTTAATATATTTAGAGATGATTTTGGGAAAATAGAAAAAATATTCGGACTTTTCTCTGATATTACTTCAAGCAAAAAAGATGCTGAAAAGTTGCAAAACACTACTAACGAGCTTCAAACAATAAACGAATCGAAAGATAAATTTATTTCCATTATCTCTCACGATTTACGAACGCCGTTTAGCTCAATTCTTGGCTTTACCGATATACTTCTTATGGATGACGACATTACGGAAGAGAAACAAAAAGAGTATATTGGCTTCATTCAAGAATCTGCACAAAATATGCTTAAGTTGGTTAATTCAATATTAGATTGGACTCGTTTACAAACTGGACGTATTGATTATATCGCTGAAAGATTAGATATTAAAACAGTTGTTACAAATTCCATTCAGATGCTTGCTGGTAGTGCAATTAAGAAAAACATAAAATTATATTCTACAATTGAACAAGAAGTATTTGTTCATGGCGATAGGAATTTACTTCTACAAGTTTTTAACAATTTAATTTCTAACGCAATTAAGTTTACAAACGAAGATGGTGAAATTTTTATTTCTGCCGAGCCACTTATCGATAAAAAAGTTATTCAGTTTAGTGTTAACGATACAGGAATTGGAATTTCTGACAGTAATATTGAAAAATTGTTTTCTGTTGATTCTAAATATACTACCGATGGAACAAAAGGAGAAAAGGGTAGCGGACTTGGACTCTCGCTTGTAAAAGAAATAATTCTAAAACATGGTGGTGAAATTTCTGTACAAAGTGCCGAGGGAATGGGGACTTCCTTTATTTTTACAATTCCTATTTCTTCAACAAAAATTTTGTTAATTGATGATGTGCAATCGGATGTAATTTTGTATAAAAAATTATTAAATAATATTATGCCAAATTATCAAGTTGAAGTTGCTTACGATGGTGCTGAGGGATTTGAAGTAATTAAAAATATGATGCCCGCACTAGTTATTACCGATCACACTATGCCCAAAATGAGTGGGTTCGATTTAGTAAAAAAAGTAATGCATAGCAACATAAAATATAAGCCACCTATTATTGTTCTTAGTAGCGACACAACAAAATTAATTGCGGAAGAATACGAAGAGCTTGGCGTTGAATATATTTTCAAGAAACCAGTTGGCTTAACTGTGTTTAAAAATGCGATAGAAAAATCAATACAAAAAGCTTTGATAACATAACAATGTAAATCAGAAGTTGTAGGTTTTATAAAATTGCCATCCAATTTCTACATCATGAATCAAAAAAAATTCCAGCTTTTAAAATTAAAATGCTTTAATTGATGTTTTTTTCTACTTATACTCATCCCAACTTTTTACAGCTAATTTATCATTGCTATAATAAATAGCTTTTACAAAACGCTTTGCAACTTGAATATTTGTAATTAATGGGATGTTTAAATCAATTGCTTTCCGACGGATATAATAATCGCTATCTAACTCAGCCTTCTCATTATTTTTAGGAATATTGATAACAAGATCTATTTTACCCTCTTCCATATAGGTTAAAATGTTAGGCTCTTCTTTTGTGTAAGGTCTGTTTAGCTCTATCATATTAAAATTATTTTCGTTATAAAACTTGCAAGTCCCTTTAGTTCCATAAAAATCTATCTCCAATTTTTGGAGCATTTTCATCTCTTCCAAAAATTCTGTTTTATATTTTACTGGTCCTGTAGAGAGTAAAATTCCTTTCTCTGGGATTTTAAAACCAATTGAAAGAACAGATTTTAAGAATGCTTCGTTAAAATCATCACCTAAACAAGCAACTTCGCCAGTGGACGACATTTCGACACCAAGCACAGGATCGGAGCCTTTTAATCTTGTGAAAGAAAATTGTGGAGCCTTAACCCCAACATAATCAAGGTCAAACGAGGATTTATCAATTTTATGAGGCTTTTCACCAATCATAAGTTGAGTTGCAATATCAATAAAATTTTGCTTTAATACTTTTGATACAAAAGGGAAACTTCGTGAAGCTCGCAAATTACACTCAATTACTTTTACATCGTTATCCTTTGCTATAAACTGCATATTATATGGACCAGTAATTTCAAGGGCTTTAGCAATTTTTTTAGTAATCATTTTAATGCGACGCATTGTTTCGAGGTAAAGCCTTTGCGGAGGCAACACAATAGTTGCATCACCCGAATGAACTCCAGCGTTTTCAACATGTTCTGAAATTGCATAAGCAAAAAGCTCACCATGGTCTGCAACTGCATCAACTTCAATTTCTCGTGCATCTTCTATAAACTTTGTAATCACAACTGGATGTTCACTACTGATATCGGAAGCCTTTTTCAAAAACAATTCAAGTTCATCCTCACTGAGGACAATGCTCATTGCAGCACCACTTAAAACATAACTTGGACGGATAAGAACTGGATAGCCAACTTCATTACAAAAATCTTTTGCCGAATCGAGATTAGTTAATTCTTCCCATTCTGGTTGGTCAATCCCTTCCCTATCCAAAATTGCAGAAAACTTATGACGGCTCTCAGCATTATCAATCATCTCAGGAGATGTTCCAATAATATTAACTCCGTGCTTATGCATTTTCATTGCAAGAATGTTTGGTATTTGCCCTCCAACAGAAACTATAACTCCTTCGGGAGATTCCTTTTCATAAATATCTAACACACGCTCCATGCTCATCTCTTCAAAGTATAACTTGTGTGCAGTATCGTGGTCGGTACTTACTGTCTCTGGATTATAATTAATCATAATAGATTTGTAGCCGTGGTTATCCAAAGTGTTTGCAGCGTTTACGCAGCACCAGTCAAACTCAACAGATGAGCCTATGCGATACGCTCCGCCACCGAGGACAATTATTTGCTTCTCTTCGCCAAGTTCAATGTCATCGAAGAACCCATTGTAAGTCATATACAAATAATTTGTTTGTGCAGGAAATTCCGCAGCCATAGTATCTATCTGCTTAATGCTTGGAATTACATTTAACTCTTTTCGATAATTCCTTACATCAAATTCATCGGAGTTGGTTAGCATTCCTATTTGCTTATCAGAAAATCCTAACTGCTTTGCCCTAAGTAATAAGAGCTTATCAATTTTGTTTAACTCTTGTCCTTTTATAAACTCAGCTTGGTCAACAATGTTTTTCATTTTATATAAAAACCATTTGTCAATTTTTGTTAAGTCGTTCAACTTATCAACCGAGTAGCCTTGTTGCAATGCTTTAGCAACATAGTAAATTCGCTTATCGCTAGGCTGCTGTAGCTCTTTATCCAACTCAACAACTTCAAACTCGTTGCAAACAAATCCGTCCATTCCAATATCGAGCATTCGGATTGCCTTTTGTAAAACCTCTTCGAAGCTACGCCCTATTGACATAACCTCGCCAACCGATTTCATTTCGGAGCCAAGCAGAGTGCTAACTTGGCTGAACTTCTGCAAATCCCACCGAGGGAATTTTAGCACAACATAATCGAGTGCTGGCTCACAACAAGCAGATGTTTCTTTTGTTATTTCATTTTCAATTTCGTTTAGTGCATAGCCAATAGAGAGTTTTGTTGCAACAAAGGCAAGTGGATATCCAGTAGCTTTAGATGCAAGTGCCGAGCTTCGGCTTAAGCGCGCGTTCACTTCAATAATTCTGTAATCGTCAGAAGTTGGAGATAGAGCATATTGGATGTTGCACTCACCCACAATTCCAAGATGGCGTATAAGCTTTATCCCATTGGAGCGAAGCATAAAATTCTCTTTTGCCGAAAGAGTTTGCACAGGTGCAGCAACAATACTATCGCCCGTATGAATTCCCATTGGGTCAATGTTTTCCATTGAACAAACGGTTATACAATTGTCATGCTTATCACGAACAATTTCGTATTCAACTTCCTTCCAGCCATAAAGTGATTCTTCAATTAATATTTGAGTAGTAAACGAAAATGCTTTTTGTGCTTTCTCTCTTAGTTCTTCTTCATTATCAACAATGCCAGAACCAAGCCCACCAAGGGCAAACGCAATACGCACCATTACAGGGAAACCAATTTCGTTTGCAACTTCAATTGCTTCATCTACATTTGTAGCGGTTTTACTTAAGGCAACTTTTAAATCAACCTCTTCAACTTTTTGATTAAACCGTTTTCTATCTTCTGTTTCTAAAATTGTATCAACAGGAGTTCCGAGAACTTTTATATTATATTTTTCTAAAATTCCTTGCTCGTATAACTCAATGCCTGTGTTCAATCCAGTTTGCCCACCAAAGCCAAGTAGAATTCCATCGGGCTTTTCTTTAATAATTATCTCTTCTACAAACTTTACTTTAATTGGCAAAAAATAAACTTTATCGGCAAAGTTTTCGGATGTTTGAATTGTTGCAATATTAGGATTAATTAATACTGTTTTTATTCCATCCTCTTTAAGTGCTTTAATAGCTTGACTTCCAGAGTAATCGAACTCGCCAGCTTGCCCAATTTGCAATGCACCAGAGCCTAAGATTAAAACTTTTTTGGGTTTATTTTTCTTTATCATTTTAACGACCTCACAAACATATCAAAAATAAATTCAGTATCATCAGGCCCAGGAGAGGCTTCGGGATGAAATTGGGTTCCAAAAAATGGTTTTGAAATATGAATAATTCCTTCGTTAGAACCATCGTTATCGTTAGTAAACCATTCACGCCAATCTTGTGGCATTGTTTCAGCATCAACAGCGTAGCCGTGGTTTTGCGAAGTAATGTAACTTCTGTTTGTGCCTGCTTCGTTAACTGGTTGATTCAAACTTCTGTGTCCGTATTTTAATTTGTATGTTTCCATACCAGCAGCAAGACCAATTATTTGGCTACCCAAACAAACGCCAAGTGTAGGAATCCCTTTATCCATAGCGAGTTTAGTATTTTCTACTGTTGCCTTGCACATTTTAGGGTCGCCAGGTCCGTTGGATATCATTATTCCGTCTGCATCAATATTCATAAAATCGTAATCGTAAGGAACTCTGATAACCGAAATATCACGCCCTTGAAATGCTCGGATGATGTTATTCTTAACTCCACAATCAACCAATATAATTTTTGTTCCTCCACCTTTATATTCAACAACTTCTTTGGTACAAACCGAGCCAACCAAGTCAGTTTTATTTGGGTCTTCTACTTTTTTATTTAAGTCCGTATCTGTTACTTCATCGCCTGGAATAATCCAGCCAAGCATTGTTCCGCTATCACGTAACTTTCGTGTTAAAGCCCGTGTATCAATTCCAAATATTCCTGGAATTTTTTCTTCTTCCATCCAATCACTAAGTGAGCGTTCGGCATTCCAGTGCGAATAATTTTCGGAGTAATCGGCAACTATTAAAGCTTTCGTTTGAATTTTATCCGATTCGAAATGAACTAAAAGTGATTTGTCGTAAATTTTTGGAGGAACTCCATAATTGCCCATAAGCGGATACGTTGCTACAAGAATTTGTCCTGCATAAGATGGGTCGGTTAATGTTTCGGGGTATCCCACCATTCCAGTATTGAAAACAACTTCTCCGTCAGTTTCTCCGAGATACCCAAACGAATATCCAGAAAAGATGGTGCCATCTTCTAAAATTAATGTAGCTCTTTCATAATTTTTCTTCATTTTGCCTGTGCGATTTGTTTAAACAAAGTAGATTTTTTGTGCAGGGTCAAATATACAAAAAATTGATTATTGATATAATTAATTCATCCAAGAAAAATTCTAAAAGTGATTTTATTACAGAATATTGAATATATATTCTAAAGAAATCTTTGCTAAATTTAGAGAATTCATATTTTCACTTATATAGTGATTTTATAAAATTCAAACATCTTTGAATGGACAAACTGCAAATCAGATTTTTTTCCTATTCCCTCTATTAATTACCCAAACCCCTATTAGAATTATAATTGCTGCAAGTATTATTTCGAAGCTGAGTATTTCATCCAAAATAAGCCAGCCAGCAAAGAGTGCTATTACTGGATTTACATAGGTGTAGGTTGTTACAAATGAAATTGGAAGATGTTCAATAGCATAAATGTATGAGCCATAAGCTATAAACGAACCAAATATTGTAAGATAAATAAAAGCCATTACTCCGTTTTGAGTAAATTCAAAATGCTCTGCTTCGCCAATTAATAAGCCTACAATAATTTGAAATGTTCCACCAATTAACATTTGGGTTGCAGCATTTGCAAGAGGGTCAACATCTATTTTTTTGTGCTTCGAGTAAACAGTTCCAAGTGCCCAAGAAGTAATCCCAACATAAATTGCAATAATACCATAAAGGTACTCTGTTTCAAAAAGCAATGTAAAATTATTACCAAAGATTAATAGAATTCCTCCAAAGCCAACGAGTACGCCTATTAAAATTGTTTTATTAAATTCTACTTTTCTAAGAATTAGTGTTTCTGTTAAAACAATTATCATTGGCATAGTGGTAAGTAATAATGCGGTTAACCCACTTGGAATCCATTGCTCGGCAAATGCAACCAACCCGCTTCCTAAACCAATAAGTGAAATTCCAATAACTGCAATGGGCAATAAATCTTTTTTTGTTGGAAGTTTAACACCGCGTAGTTTTAGAAAAATTAAAAATACTGGCCCTGCAATGAGCCATCTTAATCCAGAAAAAAGAAATGGTGGCATTTCTTGTACGCCAACTCTAATTACTAAATAAGTGGTTCCCCAAATAATACAAATTGCTAGCCAAGCTAAATATGCTTTTGTTTTTGTTGTCAAATTTTTCTCATTTTTTGGAAACCAAATTTAATCTAATTATTACTTCTAAAACAGATGGGAAGGCTGATTATTATGATGATTATAAATATGCATGATGAAAGTAAAATTAAATTTTCTATATTATAGGTGATTAGAATTATAATTTTTATTTAACTTTGCTTTTATATATTTATGCGGATGAACTTAATGAATTCAAAATTAGTTATAAAAAAAGGAACGGTTGATGATGCTGAAACAATCTATAATTTCATCTATCAATTAGCCGAATATGAAAAGCTCACAGAGGAAGTAACCACAACCCCAGCAGAACTTGCAAAAACTCTTTTTGCCGAAAACACGCATACCCATACTATCATTGGATATTATGAGAACAAGCCTGTTGGATTTGCTCTATACTTTTATAACTACTCAACATTCAAAGGAAAGCATGGATTATATTTGGAGGATTTATTTGTAATTCCAGAAATGCGTGGTAAAGGTTTTGGTAAAACGTTATTGCTTGAATTAGCAAGTATTGCAAAAGAGAATAATTGTGCTAGGTTCGAATGGTCAGTGCTGGACTGGAATAAACCAGCAATAGATTTTTATAAATCGCTTGGTGCAAAACCAATGGATGAGTGGACAGTATTCCGATTAACAGAAAATGAAATTGAAAATTTAATTAAATAGGACTTTTATGGAAACTACAATAAATAATATTTCCGAATGGTTAAAAGCTAATCCGCTACTTTTTACTTTAATAAAAGGAGCATTAATTATTTTGGGAGCTATTATTGTTTACCTAATTATTCATAAAGTGGTAATTTCACTAATCACTAAAGTTGTAAAAAAAACTAAAACCGAGTTTGATGATATACTACTAAATAAAAAATTGCTTCAACGTTTTTCTTATATTTTCCCAATTATTTTTATTCAACAATTTACTTTCTTTACTTCCGAAGTAGATGCAACTTTCGATAATGTTCTTCAAGCACTAATTGCTCTATTTATTATTCTAATTATAAATAGTATTCTTGATTCGTTTGTTGAAATTATTACAAAATTTGAAAAATTTAAAGACCGTCCTCTTAAAAGCTATTCGCAAGTTATCAAAATAATTATTTCAATTATTGGGGCAATTTTAATTTTTGGAATTGTAACGGGACAGAGCTTTTGGTCTTTATTTGCTGGACTTGGAGCAATTAGTGCTGTGCTACTTCTTGTTTTTAAAGACACAATTATGGCATTTGTTGCAAGCATCCAAATTGCTACTTACGATTTAGTTAAGGTTGGCGATTGGATTGAGATTCCTGCACTTAGTGTTGATGGCGATGTAATGGATATGGCACTTCACACAATTAAGGTTCGCAATTTTGATAAAACAATTACAACAGTTCCAACAAATAAATTGATTGAGCAATCGTTCAAAAATTGGCGTGGAATGCAAAACACTGGTGCACGTAGAATTAAAAGAGCTATTTATATTGATGTATCGAGCATCAAATTTTTATCGGATGAAATACTAAAACGCTTTAGTAAATTTCAACTAATTTCTGAATATTTAAAAGAGAAAAAGCAAGAAGTTGAAAATTTTAATACACAAAAGGTGATAGACACTTCCGAGATAGTAAATGGAAGAAGATTAACAAACGTTGGAACATTTCGTGAATACTTAAAGGCTTATCTCCATAGCAGAAGCGACATTAATGAAAATTTAACTTTTTTGGTTAGGCAACTTGCACCTGGTCCAGACGGACTACCCATTGAAATTTATGTTTTTGCAAATACTACTGCGTGGGTTAAATACGAAGAAATTCAAGCCGATATTTTTGACCATATAATGGCCGTTGCAAATGAGTTTGAATTGAAAATTTTCCAAAATCCAACAGGAAATGATTTTAATAAACTGAGTAAATAGAACTCAAAATAATCTGTCATTTCAAGCACTAATGTTATTTGCAATGGGGACAACAAGAAAATATTTTTTTCAATGTCATTCGTTACTTTTACATTTATTTTTAACGGAAAGTATCCATCAATTTAATAAAAATATCAAACAAGAAATAAGAGATAAAAATGAAAGCAACAGTAGCAGATACAATAGCATACGCACTGCAGGATTTGGAGGTTAATATTTTAACACACGTGCCTGGTTATGGTGGTACGGAAACTTTTGAAAGCTATAAAAAAATAAATATGAGAAACCCTCAAATTTCATTTCACGAAGAAGTGGCTTATACAATTTGCCACGGTGCAAGTATCGTGGGCAAACGTTCGGCGTGTTTAATAAAAGCTCAAGGTGTAGCAAAAGCTGCCAACAGCGTTGTCGATTCTCTTTATACATCGGTAACTGCTGGCTTTGTAACATTTATTTTTGATGATAATATTGGAAGCCACTCTGATAACATAATGGAAATAGAAGCCCTGCTCAAAGGGCTCTCTTTGCCATACATAATTGCCGATACTATAACTATTTATGATGATGTTATAAATGCTTTTCATAAATCGGAGGAGGAACAACAGCCTTTTGCGATAATAATTAATGCTACTGAAATTTTGAAAGAGACAGAATTTGAGCAACAAAGTTATAGAAAGAGTTTTACATATAATCGTGATATTTTACAACATGTAGTCCATCCACTTTTTGCACAATACCAGTATGATGTATTTAAAAATAAAAAAAGTGTAAATAATAACTCTGAAATTGAAAAACCAAAACTAATTCAAGTTCCTAATGAACTTCCCCCACATTCAAAAGATGCTGTAAAAAAATATCAACAATTTTTTGATTTGTTCAAAAACTTTAAGGGGGATGTTGTTACTGGCGATACAAGTTCGTCCAGTAGCTATGCACTTCCACCGTATGATGCAATAGATATTGTTACATACATTGGTGGTTCAATTCCACTAGCAATTGGTGCATACCTTGCTGGAAACCGTTATACGTGGGCTATGACTGGCGATTTTGGTTTTATTGCCGCTGGGCATCTTGGTTTGTTGGAAGCGTCCATTAGACAAGTTCCATTAAAAATTGTAATTTTTAATAACAAACAAGCGGCTGCTACTGGCGGACAACCAATTCCACACACAATTCTTTATAAAATTTTGGCTGGATATGAAAAATTTATTCGTAATATTTCTAATTCAACTGACCCTTTTGAGGTTACAGAAATTTTAGACGAAGCCACACAAGCAGACGAGTTGAGAATTATAATTGTTAATTACTAAGAGAAATAGCACGTTGATAGAACGGATTAAATAGATTTGACGAATAACAAATGTGGAATTATTTAGACTTATATTCCTAGAACATATTAAAATTATTATTACTATTTTAAAATTATCACTTAACTAATAGAGGTAACACAATGCAAAAAACAAAATTTTCAATTCTTATTTTAGTTTTACTTTTTACATTTACTGTAAATTCTTTTGCTCAAACGGATACTTCAAAAATAGACTTAAATGGTAAGTGGGCTTTGCAGTTTGGGATATCACATAGTTTTACACTAACTAATTTTGATGGTGCTACTTTTTCTGGAAAGTATCATTTTACTAATAATTCTGCCATAAGAATTGGTGTAACTCTTGGGTATAATGATAAAGACAAAGAAATATCAGGGACAAATATACTCCCTGATACAACAAAAATTTATGACTATGATGGTAATTTATCCAGTGCTAACATTAGAATTGCACTACAATATCTGCACTATCTTGAAATGACTAAATCAATATCATCATATTACGGAGCTGGATTATACTATTTCACTCGACCCTACGATGAGAATCTTGAAGATTACAGACTAGAAAAAATTAGTTACTTTGGTTATGGTTTTGATTTATTGATGGGAGTTGAATGGTTTGCAACTTCCAGTATTGGAGTAAATGCTGAGTATGGTTTATCATTTGGTTACTCTTATAAAGAGGTAACAAGTGAAAGAACATACACATATAATGATGAAAAAAGTAAAAGATATTCTAACGAATCTGGCTTTGCTCTATATAGCCAGAGGGTTAAATTTGGTCTTTCAGTTTATTTCTAATTTTCTAATCTCACAATTCCACAATTAAATTGTGAGGTTATTTGACTTACCTATTTCTTCTCTTTATATTTTGCGATTGAATTTTAATTTAACAATTAAAATTCAATCGCTCTTTTACAAACACACTCGGCTCGGCAGTAAAACCCTATTACTGTTCATGTTTGTGAAATTCCCATTAATTAAAACAAAGCATATTTTTTAAATTCTGCTCTAATTACCACATGTTTCTTGTTGGAATCTTATACCCAATGGGATTCCCAATAGAAGCAATTGGGAATGACAGTATTAAATATATTTTCAATTTTCAGTTCAATAAAGGCAACAATGAAAAACCTAATAACACTAATTTTACTATTTACACTAAATACAATATTTGTGCTAAGCCATGCAGAAGTATCTGCACACGACTCATTAAAATATAACTTAGATGAGGTTGTGGTTACGGCGTTACACAGACCAGCTCTGTTGTTTGATGTAAATAAAAGCATTGAAATTATTCCAGCAAAAACAATTGAAACCGCACCAATAAACAGCGTGCAAGATTTTTTAAGTTACTCCAACTCCGTTGAGCTAAACCAACGTGGGGCAAATGGAGTGCAAGCAGATATTGGAATACGTGGTGGAAACTTTGAGCAAACACTAATTATGCTTGATGGAATAAAAATTATTGACCCACAAACTGGGCATCATAATTTGAACTTACCAATAACTGCATTAAACATTGAACAAGTGGAAATTGTAAAGGGAAACTCATCAAACATCAATGGTGCCAACGCTTTTAACGGTTTAGTTAATTTTAGAACTAAGCGAAACAAGTTTAATAGTATTGCAATTAAAGCAGAAGGTGGAGATTTTGGACTTTACTCTGGCTCTCTTTTTGGAAGCTATAACATTGTAAACTTAAGTAATAATTTTTCTTTTGAAAGAAATCATTCCAGTGGCTACCTAGAAAACACAGAGTATGATATCACAAACATATCGTATGGTGGCTCCTACACTACATCTAACACTATTTTTGATTTTTTTGCCGGATATACAGACAAGTCGTTTGGAGCAAATAGTTTTTATACAACTAAGTTCCCTCTTCAATTTGAAAACACAAAAACTACATTCGCAAAACTATCTGCCGAGTTTGGAGATAATAAGTTAAACTATTCTACAAAAATTTATTGGCGTAAAAATGATGATGAGTTTATGTTAGATAAAACAAATCCATCGTTTTATAAAAACAATCACACAACAAATATTTATGGGGGAGAAATTGACATCTTCATAAACTCCAATATTGGCGGGACTTCCATTGGGGCAGAATATGTTTATGATATAATATTAAGCAACAATCTTGGCAATCACAATAGGAACAGAATGGGAGTTTTTATTGAACATAAGTTTCCAAAGTTTAACAGAATAAGCATAGGCATTAGTGGATTTCTTTACAACTACTCAACTATTGGAAGAAAGTTTTGGCCTGGTTTAGAAGTTGGATACTCCGTAACAGAAGATATAAATTTATTTGCAAACTACAGTCGTGGCTTCAGAATTCCTACATACACAGAATTATTTTACAGTAGTCCAACTACCCACTCTAATCCATACTTAACCTTTGAAGAGACAACCAACTACGAAATTGGAGGTAAATATTTCAATTCATATTTCACAATGTCCACATCTATATTTTATAAAACTGGAACAAATATTATTGATTGGATATTACCTGGCTCTGATGCCCTTTGGATTCCGATGAATATAGCCGAATTAAATACAAGTGGATTTGAATTTAACTCAACCATAAATCTTAACCAATTATTTAAGCAAACATTTGTGAGCCGCATCAGTCTAAAATATACTTTTCTAAATTCTGATTATGATAGCAAAGCAAATAGCACATCGCGATATTTACTAAAATATTTAAAGCATCAAGCTATAGTTTCAATTAATCATAATCTTATTTTTGGTGTGTCCGCAAGTTGGTATTTCCGATATGAAGAACGATACAATTTTGAGAGCAACTTTATTACTGATTTAAGTTTGGCTAAATCGCTTGGAGGCTTTAATGTTTTTGTAAAAGCTACAAATTTGTTTAATGTTGATTACTTCGATTTTATTGGAATTCCATTGCCAGGGCGGTGGGCTACTGGGGGGATTAAATTTGATTTTTAGAAACTAAAGTTTATCTAAAATTTTTGTAAAATTACGATAATGAAGAATATTTATATTTTTGTATGGATTTAAAACAATTAAATCTTCATCGCCTGTTACCAAATAATCAGCTTCACCACTAACTATTAAATCTAACAAAAAATCATCCTTTGGGTCCCGACAATCAGTAAAGTGATTTGTAATCTTAATCCATTCAACTTTGGTGTTAATCAGAGAAACCAATTCGTAAATATCTTCTGTTGAAAAATACTTTTTAAATTTTGGTCTGTTAAGAACTTCAATAAGTTCATCAAACAACTCTTCACTAAATAAAATTTGAACAGAATTATTGATAATTGCATTTGATAAACCTGCAATGGTTTTCCCAATTAAAAAACTAATCCAAATATTGGTATCAATAACAACTCTAATTTTTCGATTTGGCATTATATCTATTTGCCCTAACATCACTTACTTCTGAAATTATTGCATCCAAATCTATTTCATCAGTTTTAATTCTTTCTAAATATTTTTTAAACCGAATTGGGAATATCTCTTTTTCCAATAAATTAATTAGCTCAATTTTTCTATCTGTACCAACTTTATTAACTAGAGATTTAAGTTGGTTAAAATCTATTGTTTCTGTTTCCATAACTTTCATCTAATAATTGATTTGATGTTGATTAAAATATAAAAATTAGCTAATTAAAACAACTTACCCAACTCTTTGCCCTCTCTATCTTTCCAATTTCCTTTGTGATAGGCGTAGCCAGTAATAAGCGGAAGTGCAAGTGTAGCCTCGGAGAAAACCATTTGCTCGTAAGTTGTTTCTACTTTTCCCCAACTGCTTGCTTCTTTAAGTGTAGAGCTGGAGAGTGCTCCGTCTCTAACATCGGCAACTGTAATTTGAATTGCGTATTTGTGCATTGGTGCATCTTCTTGCAAAATTTCTGCAGCTACAACAATATCCTGTGTAAAGTTTTTTGGAACTCCACCACCTACCATAAATATTCCAGTATCTTTGCTTTCCATTTTTAGTTTAGTTAACTCAAGAAAGTCTTTTCCAGAATCAAAGGAAAGATGTTTCTCTGGATTTTTATATTGGTGCATCACAATTCCGAAGCCAGCTGAGCAATCGGAAAAGGCAGGAACAAACAATGGAACATTTTTTTTGTATGCTTTATAAATTATGCTATCGTCAACTTTGGGTCCACCATTTTCATCCAAGTATTTACCAAAATTCCAGAGTAGTTCTCGTGATGAATATGGGCGTGGCTCTAACGAATCGAATATCTTTGCAGTTGTATCATCACAAATACGGAGTTCATCTTCATCAATAAATGTATCGTAAATTCTATCTATGTGAAGCTCACGCATTTCGTTATCGTCAACATCAGCCGAGCCAATGTAGTGTTTGAAGCCGAGTGCTTCAAAGAAATCTTGATCAACCATCAATGCACCAGTAGCGACAATTGCATCAACCATATTGTTATCAACTAAATCGTGGACTATCTTTTTCAATCCAGCACTGAACAAAGAACCAGCAAGTGTTAAAATTATTGCAGTATCTTCATCCTTAAGCATCATATCATAAATATCCGCAGCACGGCTTAAATCCCTTGCAGAAAATGCCATCTTCCCCATTGATTCTACCAATGAAACAACATTGTGTTCTTTTATATTAATATGCTGAATTACTTCTTTTAGATAATCTTTTTTAGATAACATTTTTTCTACTCCTTATTTGAACTCTCTCTCAATCCATCTCAGCAAAAATACATTTTCTAATTGATATTTTTCATCATAAAATGTAACTAACCCCTTGTGTACCAAAGCCTTTAATGCTAAAGTAACTGAACTTGCCGAACTTAAATTATGCTTGTTAATAAAGCTTTGTGCCGATATTTGTTCTATCCCATCTTCCAACGAAATTGCCTTTAATAAGTTCCACTGATTTTTAGGTAAAAGTCTTTTTATTTGGTTATGCGAATCTTCATTCTCTTTAAGAATACCATACAATGTGTGTTTAATTACCTCAATACTTATATTTTTTTTGCCACTTGAAAATAATTTATTGCATACATATTGAACAAAGAAAGTATGATTTTTTGTCCAATTTAAAATATATTTTATATCTTCAGTTAAAATAGTTTTTCCATATTCTAAAAAATGCTTTAGAATAAATCGTGTGTATTTTTGCCCATCTATTTTTTCAAGGTGCATTAACTCTGTGCTTTGATAAAATGGTCTTTTCTTATCTGTAAACATCTGTGTAATTAAGTGCTTGCTACTACCTGCAAAAAGGAAAGAAATATTTTTTGTTTTTTGAATATGACTTCGTAATAATTCTTCAATATTTTTTTCAGGGTATAATGCTATTTGTTGAAACTCATCTATTGCTATAACTACTTTTTCACCAGAGGATTCAATGTATTTAAATATCTTATTCAAAGACTGCTTTGCTTCTGCCTGCGAATCAATGGATAGTTGGACAGTTGTATTTCCTGTTAGTGGGTCAAATGAAATTGCTGGTTTTAAACTTGAAAATATTTCCCCAACTTTTTTCACAAATTTAGAACTTGTTGAATCTAACTTTCCAATTAAGCTATTACCCAACGCATTAGTAAACTCAGCTAAATTAGAAGTTGAATGGATATCAAGATAAAACAATTCATACTCTTTTTTCAACTTATAGAAAACATGCTGAATTAACCCCGTTTTACCAATTCGGCGTAGAGAGTATAGAGTTAAATTGCGACTATTTTTAATAGCTTCAATAATTTTTTTAGTTTCCACTTCTCTATCACAAAAATACTTTGGAGAGGCATAACCAGTTATTAAAAATGGATTTGACGATTTCATGACGTTTTTGCTGTTTTCATTACATATTTTATGTAATATGTTTTATGTAATACAATTTACGAAATGATTTGTAAAAACGAAAGGTATTTTAAAACGTAAAATTCTCTATCGCAAATAACGTGATAGAGAATTTTACTGGAATATTTACTCACCAGACATTAACTCTGGCTATTGAGGAACCTCTCGAAGATTTTTTTAACACAAAACAAAAGATTAAATCTACATCTCTTTTTCTGCCGTTACAGTTTTGCCTTCAACAAACACACCGTTTAACAGATGTTCGTTGTTTAGCATAACAATTCCATCCTCTTCGTGAGGTTCGCCAAAAACTGAATGGACAGATTTTAGACCACCATAAATCTTACGTGCATCACATATATAAACTAAATCGCCAACATTGGCTTTCATTTTTGCCATATCATTTTTAGAGAAATTAGCAATATCATCATCGCCTTCTTTCATTTTCCATTCTACTTTAATTAGTTCGCCTTCTTCATCGTTAACTTTGCTGCCTTTGAACATCTCTTTAGCTCTTGCCAAAGACCAAACTGTTAATCCATCTGTTTGTCCAATTGGGTCATACTTAACTGTGTAAGTAGTAATTATTGCAACAGCAGAAGTCATAATTACAACACCAATAAATTGGAAGATAAAAGTTCCAACATTAAAAGTAATGAGAGCAAATATTGCAATAGCAAGAGCTGTTAAAGCGTATGATATCTGCTTATGATTTGACTTACTCCGCATTTTAGCAACAATTCCTTGCTGAAGAGAAGTAGAATATGTTACAGTAACAGCAACTGCACTGCAAACAAATAAGTTATAAAATGCACGAATGTACGAGTACGGATGTGCATGATTCATCTCAATTCCTTGAGCAAACGGAGTTATTAAATTTGCATCGTGAAGACCAAGAATCATTAACGCAACACCCCCTACAAACGTTGATATTACTGCACTTGGTGTAAATTTCTTCCAAAATATACCTAAGAATATTGCAACAACTAATGGTGGTGTAAGGGTTGAATGAAAATATCCGTGAGCTTCGTAAACTGTAGGGAAACTTTTAAATGCTAAAACTGAAACCACTCCAAAGGCTGTAATTACAACTGATGACCAACGAGCAGCAGCAAGTTCACGCTTATCTTTATTTTTGGTATTTGTTTCTTCTTTACCTTTTTGTAAATATTTCTTAACAGGTCTATAAATATCATTAATATAGATAGCTGCCGTTGCGTTAATTAAAGTATCAACTGTTGACATAAGTGCCGCAGTTAAAGCGGCCATTACAAAGCCAAAGACTCCTGGTAATGCAACAATGTTTGCAACCACAACAAATATCTGGTCTGGTGAAGTTGATGGAGGAACTAATTCTGGATTTGAAATTGAAAGAGCTTTTCCAATCCAACCAGCGTTACCAACTACAATAGCAGATAGTGGTAGCATAAAAAGTATATTAAATGTTGCCGCTTTTCTTCCTTCATCAACAGACTTGGTTGCCATGAACCGCATTATTAAGCCCATATTCATAAACAAAAACCCAACAGAACCGGCAACGCCATCCTGCCAAAAAATTCCAATAAAGTTAAAATCGGGGGGCTTGGTTAAATCAGCGAGTGGAAGTTTCCATGCTTGTGGCAACAAGTTCCAAAAAGTTTCAAACCCACCGAGATAAGAAACTCCTAGAAAAAACAATAAGAACCCAGCAAATAAGAGTACTGCACCTTGTAACAAATCAGTAAAAATCACAGCGGTCTGACCACCGAAGGTAATATAAATACCAGTGATAATTGCAATAACAATAATTGCCCCCATCAAAGTTACATCCAATTGCATTCCTAAAAGTTCAAAACTCTCTGGAAGCATTGGTATTACTGCCTTTCCTAGAGTTAAGAATCCAATTCCAATATATCCAATCATGTATAACAAAAGCAAAACCGTTGCCAGAAATCTTGCAGATGGTGAAAATCGTTTTTCAAAATATTCTGGAATTGATCTAATTTTTGTATAAACAATAATTGGAAGCCATCCAAAAAGAAATAGCGGAATAAAAAACCAATCGTTTATGTACGTCATTGTTGACGAAAATCCGTATTCAAATCCTTTTGCAGAATATTTTACGAAACTGTGGCTACCAACCCCAGTAGCAACAATAGAAAATGCAATAAGCCACCACGCAAAACGTCTTCCTCCAAAAAAGAAATCTTTTGTGCTTCTATTATATTTTCCGAAATAACTACCAAAGAGCATGATTGCAATAAAATAGACAATCATAACTATCCAATCAGTTGATGAACCAATACTATGAAATGTTGTTTGTGCTGTTTCCATTGCCTACCAATAAATTGCGATTAATGTAAAAATTACGTGAAAGGCTACAAAATAGAAGTAGCCAAAAATTAAAACTCTGTACCAATAACGATGACGTTTCTTTTTTAAATCTATTGCTTTGCTCTTCCTTATAATTATCATTCCAATTAAAAAGAAAATTCCCCCTACACCATAAAGGTATAGAAGTGGCAACCAAGTGTGCGAAATTTCTGGCATATTTTTTTACCTAATTTTATTAGAATTTGTGGATTAACTTAGTGAGTAATGAAATTAGTTGCAACTAAAATAAAGAATTTTGTTGGGATAATTTTGCAACTAACTTGTATTCCCACTTTAATTCTAGGTAAGATGTTGCAAGTGATTAGCAAATAATACTATCTAAACTTTGTAAATTCCTTTTGTTCGTTATTACTTATCTCAGAAATGCTTGGTGGCATTACTTCTTTTTTATTTTCACTATTTCTTTTTGTGCTTATGTAAAGAAACAGAACCCATAAAACATACGCTAAAACAAAAATTGTTTCACTCCAAAAATTAAAAGTGGAAATTTTAATATTGAACTCCGCTTCAAAATAATTGAAATCTGTGAACAAATTTATATTCATCAACCCAAGAACCGCAGCAAACCCAGAAATAACAATGTATTTTGTAGTTATGAGTTCATTTCGCTTTACCGACGAATAGCCCGCATATAAAAACATCCCAAAACCAAAGCTTAAAAATGCAATTATAATATCTTGATAAATATAGGATGGAACATTGAAATAGATAAAAAGAATTGGAATCTTAAACCCAAAAACATGTGCAAAACTAATCAAGAAAAAATAGATTGCCCCAAATAACAACGACCAACTTAACAATTTGTGCGAATTTTTTATATGCTCTTTGTTAAAAAAATCCATTACCCTATACTCTCTTTTTATTAATGTTTTCTATTTCCCAATTTTTCTGTATGCTCGCATACCACCTACAACATTAAATGCAATAAATCCGTTCTTATTAAGAATAGCAGTTGCATAGCGCGAACGATTACCTGAACGACAAATTATCAGAAGTTCTTTTCCTTTATATTTATTTAATTCAGATAATCTATTTTCTAATTCGTGAACTGGAATATTTATAACTCCATTAATATGCCCAAGTTCACCAACCAACTCATCAGGGTTTCTTACATCCAAAATAATTTGTTTTGTATCGCTGTTAATTAGTTCTAGTAACTCTGTAACTGTAATTTCGGCTTTCCCCGAACTTTGCGAAAAAACAGATGCCGATATAAGAAAAATGGAACTAATTAAAATTATTATATATTTAGTTTTCAAAATAGACTCCCCTTTCAACAATACACGAAATTTATTAAAAACTATCACAAAAAGATATAACTAAATAATGCTCAAATCACTTCAAAAAAAAGACATTTTATCCCTTATCTCTAATGGCATAATTTAAGGCTTTCTTTTTCAATTGTATATTAAATCTGTAATATATATTTTTCGTTTCAAATTAATTATTATTGAAAGAATTATTATATGCGAATAGATTTAATATGGAAAGGGCTTCTCTACATTCTGATGTCCTTTGTAATTGTAGGAGGCATTGCGTTTCCACTTGTTGAAGTTACAACAGAATGGTATCACTTCCCATTAATACCAGGTTTAGGCGAACAAGCAAAAATTATTTTTTTCCACGTTCCAACCTCGTGGCTTGCAACAATATCATTCCTAATGGCAATGATTTTTGGAATTAAATATCTACGTAGCAACAACTTGGATGACGATGCAAAATCACTTGCAGCTTTGCAAATAGGAATGGTGTTTGTAATTCTTGCAACAGTAACTGGCTCGTTGTGGGCAAAATTTGCTTGGGGTTCGTTCTGGCATTGGGACCCACGCGAAACATCAATTTTTGTTTTGATGCTAATTTATGGCTCCCTTTTTGCACTTCGCTCAGCAATTGAAAATGAAGATAAGCGTGCAAAACTATCGGCAGTTTATTCAATAATTTCATTTTTAACTGTCCCATTTTTTGTGTTTATTATGCCAAGAATAATGGCTGGTTTACATCCAGGCTCTGCAAATGACGATACTGTAGGACCAGTTATGGAACTTAAGATGAACGGAAATATGCAATTAATATTTTTCCTATCACTAATTGCATTTTCTATTTTGTATTTCTGGCTTTGGAACATGACTTACAAATCGATAATTATTAAAGACAAACTTTCTAAAAAATATATTTGAGGTTACTTTGGAAGGACTAATGAGTTTTTTACACGACAATTCTATATATATAGTATTAATTATTACACTAATTATTTGGACTGGAATTTTTCTTCTTTTAATGGCTACCGATAAACGGCTAAAAATAATTGAAAAAGAGTTAAAAGAACAAGAGTAAAAGTAGAATTAAAAATTAGATTACGAAAAATAAACAGACATATTATAAAATTATGAATTTACAGACTAGAAAATTAAATTTAATTGAATACTTGATTGGAATTCAAGATGAGAAGATTTTCAAAATAATTGAAGATACTTTACATATGTCTTTAGTATCTGAGGGGAAATCTTTTAATCAATTTACTAAAGATGAGCTAATTAAAAGGACTCAGAAATCTAATTCTGATTATATTTCTGGAAATTTCAAAACCCAGGACCAATTAGAAATTGAATCGCAAAATTGGTAGCTTGATGAAAGTTGTTTGGTCAAAATTTGCCTCTGATACTTTGAGAGAAATTTTCAAGCATTATAAAATAATAGCATCAAAAGAAATAGCAGATAAGATTAAAGAAAATATTTTTAGCTCAACAAAACAATTAAAAACCCATCCAAGTGCTGGTCAAATTGAACAATCACTTAAACAACTTGGAGAAGAACATAGATATTTAGTTAGGGGAAATTATAAAATAATTTACAAAAAAGTGCCAGAAGGTATTTTAATAACAGATGTTTTTGATACCAGGCAAGACCCTATAAAAATTAAGAACTCAAGAAACAACATTATATAATGTTGCGAAAAGAAGTAGAGACATTCTGCGGAATGTCCGTTTTTAACAGATACGATTTAGAAAATGAAAGGCAATAATATGAACAATAAATATATATTTGGTGGATTTATAATAGTTGTGTTTTTCGGAATTATGGGATATCTACTTACAGAAACAAACATAAAGTATGAAGAAGATTTTTCTCAAATTGAAAACAGCACTGGCACAATTAAAGCAACAGGTAGTTGGGTAAAAGAAAAAAATTATAATATAGATAAACAGAAACACCTTTTCTCGTTTTATATGAAAGATTATAACGGAAAAGAGATTAAAGTTGTTTACAAAGGAGCAATTCCAAATAATTTTGAATCCTCTACAAGCGTTGTGGTTACTGGTAAATATAAGAATGGTAATTTTCACGCTTCCGATATTTTAACCAAATGTCCGTCCAAATACGAAACTACTTATAAGGCAGCAGAAAAAGCTTCGTAACTTTAAAGCATCAAAAAAACTATTGAACTTTTGGCAGAGCATGAATACATTAGAATGCCAGTAAATGATAATTATTTACTGGAGGACATTATGTCTAAAACAATTTTTCTTCGTTTAAGCGAAGAAAAATTTAAAAATCTTGCTAGTAGAGATAACAGACCCAGTTCTAATTTTATTGAAACTGCCGTAAAAAAATATATTGAACATAATATTTATGTTGATGAATTTGAGATGGAAGAAATTAGAAATAATAGTGAACTAAACAAAAGTCTTAAAAAAGGTTTCTCTGATATGAAATCAAAAAAAGGATAGTTTGTTGAATAGCTATAAAATTTTTGAGACAAATGAATTTCAAAAAAAATAGGTAAAGTATCCCCAAGAGATAAATCATTTATTGAGAAAAAGCTAATTCAATATGTATATCCTCAGCTAAAAGAAGAGCCTCATTACGGAAACAATATAAAAAAAACAGTTGGTTACAATCCAGAAACATGGCGTTATAGAATTGGAAAATATAGGTTGTTTTACGTAATTGACAAATTGGATAAAACAATTTATATCTTATCAATTGATTTAAGAAAAGTAGCATATTAATTATAAAGTTTAAAATAGAAAGGAAACATAAATGATTGGAAATATTCTTTTAACATTTGCCTTGCTAGCATCCGTTTTTTCCATAATTATGTATTACCTAACTTATAAAGGTTACAGTAATACATTAAAATTAGCACGTGCTAGTTATCACGCTACAGCCATCTCGGTTTTAGGTGCTTCGGCATATTTGATGAGTTCAATAATAAACCATCAATACGAGTTTAAATATATTTACGATTACTCCAACAGCGACCTTAGTCTTGGAATGTTAATGTCAACATTCTACGCTGGGCAAGAAGGTAGCTTTATGTTGTGGCTACTACTTACTGCACTATCGGGAATTGCTTTGCTGGAATATACAGCAAAACGTGGCGATTTAGAGAGCCGTGTTATGATGGTCTTTACGCTGGCACTAGCGTTTTTATTGGTGATGGTAAGCCCTGGACTCAAAAATCCGTTTACACTTATTTGGCTGGACCCAACGTATATTAATATCAAAAATATTAGTTCATCATTCTTATCACTTCCCTTTTTGCAAGAATTTATGTTCACGGATCAATCCTCAGGAACTAGTTTAGTTCTGCTAAACGAAAAATTGGCTGGACTATTGGCAAGTAACGGAATTTCTGTAAACGATTTTATTGCTTTCGGAAAAGGGTTAAACCCATTGTTGAATAATTTTTGGATGCAAATTCATCCTCCAATGCTTTTTATTGGCTTTGCAATGTCAACAGTTCCTTTTGCTTTTGCCTTTGCTGCACTGATTAAAAACGATTACAGCGAGTGGGTTGCCCCATCGTTGCCGTGGCTACTTGGCGGAATGGCTGTGTTAGGGTTGGCAATAATGCTTGGCGGTTACTGGGCTTACGTCATTCTTGGCTGGGGTGGATATTGGGGTTGGGACCCTGTGGAAAACTCATCGCTTGTGCCTTGGATTATTGGCGTTGCAGGAATCCATACAATGATTATCCAAAAGAAAACGCAAACAAAAAAACATCCAGGAAAATTTATTAAAACAAATTTAATATTGTCAATTCTCACATATTTGTTAGTTCTTTACTCAACGTTCCTTACACGCAGTGGTGTATTGGGCGATGCCTCTGTTCACTCTTTTGTTTCACCAGGAATGGTAACTTATACTTTACTTCTTCTTTTCATTGTTACATTTACTATACTCGGTTTTGGTGGAATAATTTACAGATGGAAATATTTGGAGAAAACTTTTTCTGCAGAAGAGAATATCCTTTCGCGTGAGTTAGCTCTTTTTACAGGGGCTGTTGTGCTTATTGCTGCATCGGTAATTATTATTGCAGGAACTTCGGCACCTATTTTTGGCTCGGCTGTTGAAATTAGTTTTTATAACGAAATGACTTTACCCATAGCTATTATAATGGGATTTCTTATTGGCTTTAGCATTTTGCTCGATTGGAAAAAAACGAAAGAAAAAACCATTGTTGATAAAGTAAAAATTCCATTAGTAATTTCGTTAGTAGTTACTTTGGTTACCGTTCTGCTTGGTGGTTTTACAGATATAATGGCAATTTTATTTTTGTTCTCGGCATATTTCACTTTAGTTGTTGCAAGTTATCTTTTTATTAAAATAGTAAACAAGAACACTTCATTTGTTGGTGGCTACATTGCCCACATTGGTTTTGCCTTGTTTATGCTGGGTGTTATTGCTTCTGGCTGGTTTACCGAAGAGAAACAAATGGAATTAATTAAAGGAGAAACAAAAGAAGCATTTGGCTATAACGTTACTTTTACTGGATATCATCCAATAGAAGATGGCAAAAAATTTGCTTTCGATATTGAAATTGAAAAAGATGGTTCTAAAAACAATCTTGCTCCAGTAATGTTTGTATCCGATTTTAACCAAAGCTTAACACGCGATCCTGATATATTAAATTTAATTACAAAAGATTTATACATCTCGCCAATTAGTTACGAAGAAGCTAAAACCTCCAGTGGTGGCGGGCATCAACACGAAACAGTTCTTCAAAAAGGGATACCTTTTGAGTTTCACGAATCACAAATTACATTCACTAAATTTAATTTTCCAAAAGATGCAATGAACTCAATGCAATCTGGTGCTGACTTTTTTATCGGTGCAGTTTTAGAAGTTTTCCACAACGGAAAAACTTATAGTGCAGAGCCCAAAATGAAAAGCAGTGGTGGAAGCAGAACATACGAGCATGTAACAATTGAAGAAGCAAATCTTAAAATTGAAATGCTAAACTTAGACGCCTCTGGCAAAATTGATGTGATTATTACTGAACTATCTGCGGATGATAACACCACTCAGAAAGCTCAAATTACAAAAGGTGAATCGCTCTGGGTTGATGCAAGCATAAAGCCATTTATGAATTTAATTTGGATTGGAACATTAGCAATAGTGCTTGGATTTTTGATTGCAATGATGCGTAGAGGGAAAGAAGCGAAAAGAGTATAAACGATAAATTAAAACTGCTACATAAAAATTGGTTCAAAAACTGCATGAACAAGTTTTTGAACCAATAACTTATAATTCTTTTCACCATCACGCCTAATTTTTGATAACCTAACTGAGCCATGTTTTAGTGTAGCACAATGCACCGTAAGTTAGGAATAACATGAGCTTGCGTGTTTTCACCACTTGGTTTCAAGTATTTCCAGATTTTATATCTTCCAATTCTTCCCATCTATCGTAAAGAGCTTGCACTTTTGCTTTTGCCAAATTTAGTTTTTCGTTTAGCTCTTTAGTTTGCTCGGCATACTTGGTAAAAAAATCTGGAGAAGAGAAAACAGATTCAATTTTTTCCACTTCAGTTTCGGCATTAAGAATATCATTTTCAATATTTTCTAATTCCTTTTTCTCTTTCCAAGTGAGTTTCCTAACGGATAACTTTGTACGCTCTGCTTTTTCTTTTGGTTGGATATTACTTTTTTTATCTGAAGTAATTCGTGATTTTTTCTTTTCAACATAGTAGTTATAATCCCCTTCGCTAAAGTGAATTTTGCCATTATCTTCAAAAGCTAAAATCCCTGTACAAACTCTATTCAAGAAATATCTATCGTGACTAACCACAACAACGCAACCGTTAAATGATAAAAGGGCTTCTTCCAAAATACGTAACGTTGGTAAATCTAAATCGTTAGTTGGTTCATCAAGTATTAAAAAATTTCCACCATTCTTTAAAATGTTAGCAAGAGTTAATCTACTTTTTTCGCCACCAGAAAGCCGCCCAACTTTTGTATTTATTCGTTCATCTGCAAATAGAAATCTGCGTAAATAAGTAAATACATTTATTTCTCGGTTGCCAAATTTAATAGAGTTGTTCCCCTCTCCAATGGCTTCAACAACTGTATCGTCATCATTCAAAATTAAACGCGATTGGTCAACATAATTAAACTCAGTTTTTTCTCCAATATCAATTGAGCCAGTATCTGCCTCAAGTTCACCAAGAATTAGTTTTAATAGCGTAGTTTTACCAACTCCATTTTTTCCAACAATGCCAAGTCTTCGTCCAGGTTCAAATGCAAAACTAAGATGTTCAATAAGCTGTTTGCCACCAAGCTCCATTCCAATATTTTTTAACTCCACTACTTTGTTGCCTAATCTATTGGGCGGAGGAATTACTAAATCGACTTGAAGTTCAATTTCCATATTTTCTTGTGAAGCTATTTCGTAATAATTATCGAGCCTACTTTTCGATTTTGTTGTCCTAGCTTTTGGTCCACGCCTTACCCACTCTAGCTCACGCTTCAAAAAGTTCTGACGTTTTTTTTCTTCAACCTCTTGTATAGCTTGGCGTTCCGACTTATTAATTAAATAATCTGTGTAATTTCCTTTGTGCGAATAAAAAATTCCGTTATTAATTTCAACAATTCTATTTGCAATCCGGTCTAAAAAATATCTATCGTGAGTTACAAAAATGCACGTTCCTCTATACCCAGCAAGGAAATTTTCAATCCATTCAATCGATTCTGTATCAAGATGGTTTGTTGGCTCATCCAAAATTAACAATTCGGGCTTTGAAATTAATGCACGGCAAAGTGCAACTCTTCTCTTTTCACCTCCCGAAAGTAATGCAACGTTTCGCTCTCCACCAGGTGTAGTAAGAGCTTTCATCAAAACAGAGATTTGCTTATCCAAATTCCACGCATCTTTTTCTGCTATTTCAATTTCGAGCAGTTCCCTTTTCGGTGAGTCGAACGAAGTATTTTCATATTCGTTAATTAAATTTTGAATACTCTCGGCACCATCCATTATATTTTCAAATACTGTTTTGGAATTATCTAGCGTAAAGTCCTGCGTGAGAAATCCAATATTCATATCTTTCTTTTTTGCAACTTTTCCGGAATCGGGATTTATTACATTGGAAATTACTTTTAAGAATGTTGATTTACCCACACCATTCCTACCCACAAGCCCTATTCTATCTCCCTCGTGAATACTTAAAGATGCATTATCAAGAATTATTTGTGCACCGAAACTGAGCGATAGTTCCATTGCTGTTAGTATTACTGGGGTTACGTTTTCTGCCATAAATTTAAGTTTTGTGTAAAAGAAAAAAATAATTGTGCTAATATACTATTTAAAAATTTGGTTGAGTTCTAATTTATAAACTTAACATCACATTTATAGAAGCATTTTTCTTTTCCCAACTTACACCTCTATTCTAATATTTTTAGTAAATTTACGTTTTCAAAAATAAACTTAATGCTAATGGAAAACTTTCAAGGAATCATCTCCTTATTTATTGCTTGTATTGAAATAGTGCTTTTAATTAATCTTCTAATCTTTTCAGAAAAGAATAGAGAGAATAAAATAATTATAGGTCTTGTAACTCTTCTTTTTGGATACCAGTTTATGGAGTTCTTTATGTGTTACACGGCAAGCTATTCCTACTTGTTGGTTTATATTTCGTTTATTATTATCTCGTTTCTTCCTCCGCTAATGCTCTACTTGGTTTTAACTGTAAACAAAGTTAAAAACAAATTGATGCTTTTAGTTTTTGTTCCAATAATAGTGTTGTTAACTTATTATCTATTTGTATTAAACAGTTTTGAAATTACTAACTGCACAGTTCTTTTTGCTGCTTACGAAATGCCACTTGGAGATTTATATGGGGTTGTTTATTACTCGCCAATTATAGTTTCAATTTACCTTTTATCAAAAATGATTTATAACCCAGTGTTTAGTAATGAGAAAACGAATCTTATAATAATGCTTGTTGGAATTTTAACCACATTTGTTCCTGTTGCAATAATCATTGCAATGTTTCCAGTTCTAATAGATTATGTGGAAAGCTTCTTTTGTAAAGCTGCATCAATAATAGCAATAACATTTACACTTTATGCTATGAGAAATAATAGCAAAGTTAAAGAGAAAATTAATGAATGAAACAATACTAAATATTTTTTTGGAAATAGAAAATGGGTTTGTTGTTGGATTCAAAGCAAAATCATATTTAAGTGATGATGGTGATCAGCAAAAAATAGATTTATTAAAAGAGAAAGCAAAAATAGATTTTACAAATTCATTTCATTTTGATGCTCCGATGAACAAACACGGAGAGTATATGAAATACAGTAGTTTTGCAAAACTTGAAAGTCGTGGAATGCACTTCCAACTATTTGAAGAAATGTTTGCAAAATTTGATGTTCCAGAAAACCCACTTGTTTGCGTTACACCTGTTGTTGATGGGGAAGTTAGAGCAAGTGAATAATTTTTTTAAGTAGGTCATACAGGTATATCAGTTAAAAGTCATTATATAAGTATGGGTTTATAAATAATCAGACAATTTAAGAACAAAATTATAATAATAAATAAGAGAGAAGTATGGATTACACAACAATTGAAGCAAAAGCAATAAACACGATTCGCCTATTATCTGCTGAGGCAATTCAGAAAGCAAATACTGGGCATCCAGGATTGCCAATGGGAATGGCACCTGTGGCATATTTGCTATTTAAAAATATAATGAAGCACAATCCTAAAAATTCTAAATGGTTAAACAGAGATAGGTTTATTTTATCTGGCGGACACGGAAGTATGCTCCTTTATTCAGTCCTCCATCTTTCTGGTTATGATATTTCTTTAGATGATTTGAAAAATTTTAGACAGTGGGAAAGTAAAACGCCAGGGCATCCAGAGTTTGGAAAAACTGATGGTGTAGAAACAACAACAGGGCCACTAGGACAAGGGCTAGCTAATGCAATAGGAATGGCAGTTGCACAAAAACATCTTGCTGCAATGTTTAACAAAGATGATTACAAAATTCTTGACCATTTTATATACGCAGAAGCTGGCGATGGCGATTTAATGGAAGGTCTATCGCACGAAGTTGCTTCCTATGCTGGGCATAACAAACTTGGCAACATGATACTTTTTTATGACGATAACAGTATCACAATAGATGGCGATATTTCACTTTCTAGTTCGGATGATGTTACAAAAAGATTTGAATCGTACAACTGGCATGTGCAAACTGTTACTGATGTTACAGATTTAGATGCCCTAAATAAAGCAGTTGAAAATGCACAGAGTGTTACTGATAAACCATCAATTATTATTACAAAAACTATAATTGGTCATGGTAGTCCTAACAAGCAAGGCACAGCAGCAGCTCATGGTGCTCCGCTTGGCGATGACGAAATTATTTTAGTAAAAAGAAATTTTGGATTTCCAGAAGATAAAAAGTTCTTTGTCCCAACTGAAGTTACTGAGCATTATGCCGAGCTAATTGAAAAGGGTGCTAAGTTAGAAAACGATTGGAATGAACTTTTTGCAAGTTACTCTGAAAAATATCCAGAAGATGCAAAGTTGTTTACTAAAGTAATGAATGGAGATATTGGCGAGGAATGGAAAGAACTAATTCCTCATTTTGATAATTATGGCGAAGGAATGGCAACAAGAAATTCCTCACAAACAGCATTAAACGCTGTTGCCCCAGCATTACCAACGCTATTTGGTGGTTCTGCCGATTTAACACCTTCAAATAATACTGCAATAAAAGGGTGGGAAGATTTTACTCCAGAAAATCCAGCAGGCAAATATATCCGTTTTGGAATTAGAGAATTTGCAATGGCATCAATGATGAATGGAATGGCAATTTATGGTGGGGTAATTCCTTTTGGCGGAACATTTATGGTGTTTTCAGATTACTTCCGAGCTACACTAAGAATAGCAGCAATTTCGCATATTAAAATGATTTATGTTTTAACCCACGATAGCATTGGGGTTGGCGAAGATGGACCAACACATCAACCAGTTGAACACGCTGCTGCTTTGCGTTTAATTCCTGGAGTGGTTTTTCTACGCCCCGCAGATGCAAACGAAACTTTGCAAGCATGGAAATTTGCCATTGCTCACAAAGGTGGACCAGTAGCCATTGCATTAACAAGACAAAAATTAACAATTCTTGATAGAACAAAATTTGCATCGGAAGAAGGCTTACAAAAAGGTGCATACATTCTAAAAGATGTTGAAGGCACTCCAGATTTAATAATTATGGCAAGTGGCTCAGAAGTTGAAATATCACTTAAAGCTGCTGAAGAGCTTGATTCTACTGGAGTTAAAACACGTGTGGTCTCTTTCCCAAGTTGGGAAGTATTTGAAATGCAATCTGATGAATATAAAAATTCAGTTCTTCCAAACGAAGTGCGAGCTCGTATTTCTGTTGAAGCTGGTTTAAGTTTTGGATGGAATAAATATGTAGGATTGGATGGAAGTACTATAAGCATCAACCATTACGGAGCTTCTGCACCTCAAGACATACTTTTCAAAGAGTATGGTTTTACTGTTGCTAACATTGTTAGTGAAGGGAAAAAACTTACTAGTAAATAGATTTAAATAATTGTAAAGATGTAGCGTGCTACATCTTTTTTAAACTTTAGAAAGGATTTATTATGAAAAATAGAAACTTGTATTCTGTAACCGTATCACTTTTGCTAGCTTTATCCACCGTTGTTTCTGCTCATGCTGGGCATGGAGTAGATAGCGATGGTAACAGTTTACATCACTACTTAACTGAACCATTACATTTGGGTATTGGTATTGCTGTGATTGGTATTGTGGCATTTATTATTTATAAGTTAAAGCAAAGTAAAACAAAAACAGTTAAAGAAAAATAAAGCAGGTAAACTGATATTCTATTCTCATCATGCACTATTGGGAAATGGTATCAACTTTAGCAGAAACACACCCCTTAATCCCCTCTCAAGTGGGGAAATATCCATCCCGCAAAGCGGGATGGCACAAAAAGTCCTCTCTTGAGACGCTGAGGCTCTCAAAGTAGGAGAAGATGCTTTAGCATCAGGGGGGGTGTAAAAATATTGATGAAGCAAAACCCCTTAAATCTGCATTATAGCAGTGTAAGATAGAAAATAATACTTGTTCTACTTTCTCTTTTTTCGTTTTGCTCGATAATTTCCTCTATTGTTTTTCCATTTTTTTTCACCCATAGAGAATTCTTTTTTAGCAACAGCAATATTTTTTTGCAAAGTTGTTTTTGCAATATCTTTTTCAACAAAAAGTTTCTTACCTGTAAAAGGGTCAATTTCAGTATAATACATTAGCGTTGAATATGTTGAAGGCGTTGGTGTAAATACTTGCACTTGCTCTGGAGATATTGATAGTTTTGATGAAGTAAATTCTTTTAATTTGTGCATATCGCTTTCGGTGCAACCTGGATGTGCGGCAATCATGTAGTAAGTTAAAAATTGATTTTTACCAACCTCCTTTGAATACTGATAAAACTTATCTCGGAACTCTGTTAAATATCTTTTGCCAGGTTTTCCCATTAGCTCTAGAACTTTATCTTCCGAATGCTCGGGGGCAATTTTTAATTGCCCTGATGTATGGTGCTGCACAATCTCTTTTAGATATTCATTACCATATTGTTTATCATCCAAAACCATATCGTATCTAATTCCAGAAGCAACAAATACTTTTTTTATTCCATCTAACTTGCGTATTTTTTTTAGCAAATCAATTTGTGGCTTATGTGTAGGCTTTAATGTTTTACAAGTGGATGGAGCAACACATCGCTTGTCATCGCAACTACCTAACTTTAGTTTTTTAGCACATTCAAATCCATACATATTTGCAGTTGGACCGCCAACATCCGAAATATTTCCTTTGAAATTTTTCATTTTGGCGTATTCTTTCGCTTCGTTGATTATAGATTTTTCACTTCGCCCACTAATCGTTTGCCCTTGATGCACAGCAATGGCACAGAAATTACACTCGCCGTAACATCCGCGATGTGTATTTATTGAAAATCTAATTGTATCTAATGCTCTAACACTACCATCTTTTCTGTAGTAAGGATGCGTTTCACGTTCGTATTTTAAGTCGTGATAATAATCCATTTCTTCTGTAGTTGGATTATATTGTGGTGGGTTTTGGATCAAAAATCGTTCACCATGTTTTTGCACTAATCCTTTTGCAGAGAGTGGATCGTTATTCAGATAAAAAGTGTCAAACATTTCTATAAATTTATATTTGTCTTTAACAGTTTCTTCAAAAGATGGAAGTTGAAGATATTTGTAATTGTTCTCGTTGGAAATATATGATAATCCACGAACCCCAATGATACTCTTACCTTTTTGCAATTTAGTTGCAATTTCAATTGTAGTCTTTTCGCCCATTCCATAAACAAGGTAATCTGCTTTTGAATCAAAAAGTATTGAACGGCGTAGTTTGTTACTCCAATAATCGTAGTGAGCAACACGTCTTAGGCTCGCTTCAATTCCACCAATAATTATTGGTTTTGTATTTTTGAAATTTCGGCGAATCAGATTTGTGTAGGTCATTACTGCCCTATCTGGACGTTTGTTGTTTTCACCACCAGGTGTATAGTCATCCTGTTTACGTCTCTTTTTTGATGCAGTATAATTGGAGACCATTGAGTCAACACTTCCGCCAGATACACCCCAAAATAATTCTGGCTCGCCAAGTCGAGTAATATCAAATGCCGAGTTAATATCTGGCTGTGCAATAATTCCAACGCGAAAACCTTTATCCACAAGTATATTGCCAAGAATCGCAATTCCCATGTATGGGCTATCCACATACGTATCGCCACTAATTAAAACAATATCAAGCTTGTTCCAGCCAAATTCTTTTAGATCTTTTTTTGTTGTGGGTAAAAACATTGTTTCCTAAAATTTGTTTTTCAAAAATAGGGAAAAATATATAGGCTTATTCACTTAATACCGTCATTAAGTGGAGGAAAAAACTTGACGAAATTTGTGGAATAGACTCAATTTGCTCTAATGGAATTCTTTTACTCAATTTAATAAAAAAATTATTTTTGATTAATTCTTTGTGCTGTAAATCCAATTTTACATAGTTATCTTTTCCGTAATGGTATTCCCAAGGTGTTTTGCCTACGCATATATAGATATCTTGATGCAAGAGCATATCAAAATTGGATATTAATTTTGCTCTGTGTAACTCCAAATACTCTCCTTGTAAATGAAGTGTTGAACTGAAAAAATTACCCCACCAAAACATAGTTCTATATGCAAACACATTTTCTTTTTCAAAAATTCTTGGAAGGTCTAATGTAACAAATGGAAGTTTTCTATAATATTCACCTTTGAATACACGCCCATTGTATAATTCGGTTTCAGATATAAGATGAATGTTCTCTTTCTCTATTGCTTCAACTATTCTTTTTTTAGTATTTTCAAAAAGAATAACTATCTCAGAAATAATTTTAACTTTGGTAATTAAAAAGTCAGTCTCTTCAATCATTGCTAATTCTTTATTTGACAAACTCATTTTAGAACCTTTCTATTTAAAATATTTTTTTAAAATACTTTCAATTCTGTCAGCCATTGTTTCAAGCGTATCAGTTTCTTTAACCTCAGTGTTATCAAGCAAATCTCCTATTTCATTAATTTTATCGCTCAAAAAATTAAATTTTTCTTGAAGTTTTATTGAATCGTTAGTCTCCCAATATTCGCCTTCATCCGTAACATTTAAGTTAAAAATATATTTTGACTTAATATATCTCAACAATTTAATTATCGTAATATGAACAGCAACGGGAGCAAACTGGGTTTTAACAAAATCGGAAGATACATTTAATTGGTCATCATCTCTAAAAACTACAGATAATATATTTTGAATAGTTCCATCCTTATCAAAGTAAAAAGATAATGGCTCAACATCTTCGTGAATTTCTAGTGCTATCCCTCGCAGTGGAATATGCCCAACGATGGTTCCATTTTCAAAACGAGATGTATTTGGTTCATTAATATCATTATCTAAAAGATTATACTGCCACCCCATATCCTTTGCAATATCCTTAATTTCGTAGCGGAAATCTTCTAATTGATTAATACTATTTAGTTTACCACCATAATGAATTGTTATACCCATTTTCTTACCTTTATTTTTTATGCATTTAAAGATAATTCTTTTGGTTACAAATTTTGCCATATAATTTTTAATTATTCCTTCTTATTTTGGATAAACAAATTCAAAGTACATTTATGTTTAGCTTCCTTTATCTTTGAAATAGAAGGCACTTTTCAGTAACTTTGAAGTTGTTAAAATTTAGGAGAAGTTGATGTTACAAAGTTTATTAAAGAAGATATTTGGCGATAGAAATGAAAAGGCATTAAAGGAATTATGGCCTGTTGTTGATGAAATTAAAAGTGAATATGAAAAAATAAAACTTTTAAGTGATGATGAGTTAAAAGCGAAAACAATAGAATTTAAAGAGAAGATAAAAGAGCATACTCTTGAGACCCAAACCCAGATTGATGAAATTAAATCTAATTTGAAAGCTGATGATTATGACGGCGATAGATTAGGGCTTTATGACGAGTTAGACGAATTGAAAAAAAACTTGGATGAAGAATACGAAGATATTTTAGATGAACTTTTACCAGAAGCATTTGCCGTTGTAAAGGAGACTTCCAAAAGATTAGTGGGCAAATCTTGGGATGCTGCTGGATATAGCATTACTTGGGAAATGGTGCCTTACGATGTTCAGCTACTTGGTGGCGTTGTGCTTCATCAAGGAAAAATTGCAGAGATGGCTACTGGTGAAGGTAAAACTCTTGTTGCAACAATGCCAATTTATCTTAATGCCCTTACTGGGCGTGGGGTTCACGTTGTTACAGTAAACGATTACCTTGCAAAACGTGATAGCGAATGGATGGGTGAAGTTTTTAAATATCACAATTTAACTGTTGGATGTATTCTAAACACAATGGACCCTGAGCAACGTAAAGATATGTATGCACGAGATATTACATACGGAACAAACAACGAATTTGGTTTCGATTATCTTAGAGATAACATGGCAACATCTGTAGAAAACAGAGTACAAAGAGTTCATAACTACGTAATTGTAGATGAGGTAGATTCTGTTTTAATTGATGAGGCTCGAACACCTTTAATTATTTCAGGAGCTGTTGGTTCTACAGACCAAAAGTTTGATGAGATGAATCCTAAAGTAGAACGCCTTTTAAGAAAACAAACCGCACTTGTTGCAGAACTTGTTAAAGAAGCAGAGGAGATGCTTTCTGCAAAAGATGGGAACAAAGATGAAGCTGGCAAAGCTCTTTTACGTGCTAGTCGTGGATTACCTAAAAACAAAAGATTAATAAAATTACTAAATGAGCCAGCATATCAAAAACTACTTAACTCAACCGAGTTAGAGTTTTTAAGAGACAATGCAAAACAAATGCCTGAGATAGATGAATACCTTTATTTTGCAATTGATGAAAAGCAAAACTCAATTGACCTTACAGAGAAAGGGCGTGAAGAACTTGCTTCTGGTTCTACAGAAGGAAAAGAATATTTTGTATTGCCCGATTTAAGTGATGGGATTGGTAATATTGATAGCGATACTTCCCTTTCACTTGAGGAAAAGATGAAACGTAAAGACGCACTTTATCATCTTTACGGTGAACGCAGTGATAGGATTCACACATTAAACCAATTACTTAAAGCCTACACTCTTTTTGCTAAGGACGATCAATACGTAATTACTGAAGATGGTAAAATTGCAATTGTTGATGAATTTACTGGGCGTGTACTTCCTGGACGTAGATATTCTGATGGACTTCATCAAGCAATTGAGGCTAAAGAAAGAGTAAAAGTTGAACGAGACTCACAAACCCTTGCTACTATTACGCTTCAAAATTATTTTAGACTTTATAAAAAAATTGCTGGAATGACTGGAACGGCTGAAACTGAAGAGGGTGAGTTCCACGAAATTTATAAACTTGAAGTTGTAGTTGTACCAACAAACAAACCAATTATACGTGCCGATGAAGAGGATGCAATTTATCGTACACGTAGAGAAAAGTATAATGCAGTAATCGAAAAAGTTAAAGAACTTCAAGCAGCTAAACGTCCTGTTCTTGTTGGAACTGTAAACGTTGAGGTATCTGAAACATTGAGTAGAATGCTGAAACGACAAGGTGTTCAGCACAATGTGCTTAATGCTAAAAAACATAAAAGTGAAGCAGAAATAGTTGGCTTTGCTGGTCAACCTGGTGCCGTAACAATTGCAACAAACATGGCTGGTAGAGGAACAGATATTAAACTTGGTGCAGGAGTTAAAGAGAAAGGTGGTCTCTATATTCTTGGAACTGGTCGCCATGAATCACGGCGTATAGATAGGCAGTTGCGTGGACGTTCTGGTCGCCAGGGTGATGCTGGAACATCCAAATTTTACATCTCACTTGAAGATGATTTAATGCGTTTATTTGGTGGCGATAGAGTTACTTCCATTATGAGCAAGCTAGGCATGGAGGATGGTGAAGCTATTGAACATTCCATGATTACAAAATCTGTTGAACGTGCACAGAAAAAAGTTGAAGAAAATAACTTTGCAATTCGTAAACGTCTTCTTGAATATGATGATGTAATGAACCAACAGCGCGAAGTTATTTATAGCAAACGTAGCCAAGCACTTGAAGGAGAAAGATTAAAAGACCAAGTGTTTAGCGACCTTGACGAATACGTTGATATATTATTGGACAAATACTACGAGAATGCATTAATAGAACAGCTTCGCGAAGATTTAATGCAGCACCTTTTGGTAGATGTGAAAATTGACCCCGCAACATATCAGGATATGGGGCGAGATGGTATTAAGAAACTTATTCTTGAGGAAGCACATAATTTCTATAATCACAAAGAAGAAATGCTAACTCCAGAAGTAATGGCTAGACTTGAGCGTTTTGCAGTGCTTCACGTTATTGATGAAAAATGGAAAGACCACTTACGTGAAATGGATGATTTGAAGGAAGGAATAGGATTGCGTGCATACGGACAAAAGGACCCCCTTCTTGAATATAAAGGTGAAGCATTCAAATTATTTATGACGCTGGTTGAAGAAATTAGAGACGAGATAGTTTCATTCTGTTTCAAATTTTTTCCACAGCAACCAGATGAGATACAGCAAAGACGTATTCCAGTTCAGCGAATGAATATGGTAAAAGATAATGCTGGTAATATGGGCTTGCAAGGTGGTGGCGGAGATGACGAAGGTGCAAAACGTGGGAAACAACAACCAATTAAAGTTGAAGCAAGAATTGGACGTAATGACCCTTGCCACTGTGGAAGCGGTAAAAAGTATAAACATTGTCATGGTAAAAATGGTTAATGGAGTAGTTCATGAAAAAAATTGAAGCAATAATTCGTCCATTTAAATTGGAAGCAGTAAAAGAAGCTCTGTTGGAAGAAGGTATTAAAGGGCTTACAATTTCTGAGGTGCGAGGTTACGGACGGCAAAAAGGACACACAGAAACCTATCGTGGAAGTGAATACCAAATTGAATTTGTTCCAAAAACTAAAATTGAAATAGTTGTAATAGATGAGCAAGTAGAAAAAATTGTAGATGCTATTATAAAAGCTGCAGGCTCCAACCAAATTGGTGATGGCAAAATATTTATATCAAACATTGAAGATGCAATTAGAATTAGAACCGGTGAATCTGGCGTTGATGCTTTGTAGTAGTAATACTTTTTAAAACAATTTGAAGTAAATGAAAATTCTTTTAACAAAATATCTATCTCTTTTATTTCTATTCCTATTGCTTAGTAGCTGTGGGATGTGGAGTAATTTTACTGCGTATTACAACAGATTTTATATTGCCGAATCGGCATTTGAAGAAGGCGAAGAAGATATTGCACTAAACCAAGAAAAACCTCTTTTCCAATTTAAAGAAGAGAAACTTCCAGCAAAAGCAAATAAAAACTTTGATACAGTCATAAAATTCTCATCTAAAATTTTACAATTTAATCAAGATTCAAAATATGTTGTTGAGGCAATTTATATGATTGCAAAAGCATATTACTATAAAGCTCAGTATAACAAAGGGCTACGTAAGTTTATTGAGTTAGATAAACTTAATGATAAAGACTATGGGCTATCAGCAAAACTATGGATTGCAAAATGCGAATTGCAAATGAGAAACTTCCAAGCTGGGCTAGAACATCTCAATCAAGTTAAAACTTTAGCATTAAAAAATGAAGATGAAAATATTTTATTCCAAGTTTATGTTTCTGAGATTAGCTATTTAATTTATCGCGAAGAATACTCAAAGGCTGTTACAAAAATTGAAGAGCTAGCTAATCAAAATTTGGAAGATGAAGTAAAAAGTGAGGTAACATACGAACTTGGAATGTTATATATATCACTAGAAAATTATGAGAAAGCTGTTAGTGCATTTGAACGTGTTGAAGAGGGTGAGCCAAATTTTGAAATTGAGTTTAAGAGCAAACTTGAATATGCAAAAGCAATAAAGCATTTGGATAGGGAAGATGAAGCATTAGATAGATTAAATTATTTACGCGATAATACTAAATACGAAAAGTATTGGGATATAATTGATTTAGAAATTGCTCAAATTGAATTAGAATCAGGAAATGTTGAAATAGCATTAGATATTTTTTATTCCATAGATACTGGCTATACTAAAGATGAAAGTAGTGGTATTGCTGCCTTTATGCAAGGGGATATTATGGAGCATATCTATATGGATTATGATAGTGCTAAAATTCTTTACGAAAAAGTTGCAACAAAAAAAGCTCCTAAAGAATATAAAATTGAGGCTCGTGAAAAATCTAATTTGCTGAAGCAACGTAGTAAACTAACTGAAGAAATATTTACATCAATTAAAGGATATAATTATTTAATTGATACTCTTTTATATAAATCGGATTCTCTTGCCTATGCTGGTTACGAGAGTAGAAAAGACTCTGCAATGCAAGTAGCAAACGAACTGAAGGGAGAAAATAGCAGTACCGAGAATGAGACTAAAACAAGGCTACGAGGTGCAAGTCGTGGAACATCAAAGGCATTAAAAGATCAATTTAAATACGAAGAAGATTCTCTTTTTACCTACAAGCCAATAATGCCTCTTATCTCTCTTGATTCCATACGCAATAAAATTGCAAGCAGTAAGTATGAATTGGGTAACTTATATTTTTCCGATTTAATTGTCCCAGATTCTGCATACTTCTATTATCGGGATGTTGTAAATAATTACTCAGACACTAAGTATCAAGCCAAAGGTCTTTATGCTCTTGGAAGTTATTATTTAACGGTGGATAAAAAACAAAAAGCCGATTCTCTTTTTCAATTTGTTTACGATAATTTTAAAAGTGATCCTGTTGCAAGAGTGGCTGCCATTCGGCTTGGCATTACAATGGAAGAGCAAAGTTCCGACCCAGCTTTAGAAAAATATTATGTCGCTGAAAATTTAATTGAACAAGAAAAATACTATGATGCGATTGAGGAACTAAATTCAATATATAATGATTTTCCTAAGTCGCAATATTCTTCAAAAGCACTCTATTCTATTGGTTGGATTTATGAGAACAAACTATCCGATTATGAAGGAGCAGTTCAATACTACGATACACTTAAAGCAAAATATCCTAAAACGGAATATGTAAGAGAGGTTAGTTCCAGGCTATCATTTTATCACCAAGAATTAAAAGCTTTCCAAGATTCGGTTGCTCGAGTTCACAAAGCAATTGCAGATAGCATTAAGGCAGACAGCCTAGCACAGTTCAAACTTGATTCCTTAGCCAATGCACCAATTATTGATTCTGTTGCAATTTCAGATTCAAACTCAATTATTGACTCCACATCTATTGTAGATTCAACTGCAAGTATTGATTCAACCACTTCATCAATTGTTGATACAACCAAAAATATTTCTGATTCAACCCTTACCAAATTTAAGATGGATGAAAATATTTTGGACAGTACAAAAAACAAAGTTCAGTTGAAACGACGTAAATTACCCGTTGGGGATAGGTGAAATAAGAATCTATAATACTCTACAATTCGTGTTCAACATCCAACAAAATTTATTACGGTTTTATAAATGAATAAAAAAAACCTAAAAAACATAATTGCCAAGGGCGAAAATTTAACAACTGAATTTAAACAAAGATTTTCCACACATACCAAAATTGCGAAAGAGATAATTGCCTTTGCAAACACAAAAGGTGGTTTGCTTATTTTTGGAATTGACGATGATGGTTCAATATATGGTGTGGAAAGCGAAAAGGAAATTGCAGAACTACTAAAAGAAACAACAGAGGAATACTGCGAACCCAAAATTGATTACAAATTAAATTTCATAGAAATATTTGGACGCGAAATTGTTGTTGCCGAAATTAAAGAATCGGACTATAAACCACACCGTATTCAAGATTATGAAAGAACGCTTGATTTAACTAAAGCCGAAGTATATGTGCGTGTTAACGATAAAAGTATTCCAGCAAGCAAAGAGATGATTAAAATTCTGCAGGCCGAAAGCAATAATTCAAGGTTAGCAAAATATTCAATAGGCAAAAATGAAGAGATCGTTTTTGAATACTTACAAGAAAATGATTCAATTTCTGTAGTAGAACTAAAGGGGTTGGCAAACATTTCACACAGAAGAGCCTCGCGTACACTAATTAAAATGGTACGAGCAAATTTATTATACATTCACACAAAAGAGAACGGACAATCCTTTTTTACTGGATTGTAAAGGCGAAAGTGTTAGAATAAAATACAAACAGGAGTTGGTGCTTTTACTTTGGAAATATAAGTTAATAAGCCAGTTGCCTTCTTGCGTTTGAACGAAACAATATTATTTGTATGTTGATTTGCAACAAGTAGATAATTGTTATCAGGCGATAATGAAAAATTTCGTGGACCATCGCCCCTTGTTGGTTCGTCTCCTATTAGATTCAAAACTCCAGCATATTTATCAACCTCAAAAATTGCAATACTGTTATGCCCTCTGTTGGAGGCATATAGAAAATTCCCATCATTAGAAATATGAATATCAGCACAAGTATTAGACTCAGAAAAATTTATAGGGAGAGTTGAAATAGAAAATCCCTTTTTATATTTGCCAGAATCTAAAATAATAATTTGTGTTATAGTTGAGTTAAGTTCATTTGCAACATAAAAGTATTTTCCGTTTGGATGAAAAGCCAAATGTCTCGGCCCCGCACCATTACTCATCGTAATGCTATTTTGCTCAAGTAAAACTAATTTGTTAGCTACACTATCTATTTGCGAAAATATAAGTTCGTTAGTTCCTAAATCGATAGAAACTACTTTATTACTATTTGGTTGAAACCAAACTGAATGTGCATGCGGTGCCTTTTGTCTATTAGTCCCTCCGTTTCCGTAGTGTTGCTGTATATCTAACAAATTACTGATTTCGCCATTACTATTTAGTTTTAGTAACCCAACATTTCCACCAGTATAATTAGCGATTAATATAAAACCAGATTTATTAATAGCTACAAAACAAGGGTGAGCACCACCAGAAGAACTTCGGTTAATAAATTTTAAACTGTCATCAGCAATTAGAAACGATTCAACAGAGCCAACACCATTTTCATTAATTTCGTTAATGGCTAATAAAAAATTTTTGTCGTAAGATATTGTTAAAAATGATGGATTATCAGATTTTGCAGCTAAACCAGTTTGTTTAAGTTTGCCATCTTTTTGTAAAGTATATTTGTAAATTCCTTGGCTATCCCCATTTGTATAAGTCCCCACATAAAACGAATATTCTGTTTCCTTAACCATTTCTTTTACCTTGTTTGTGTTGCAACTTAAAAATAGAAGTATAGAAATTATTGCTATATAAACTTTCATAATTATTCTTTAACTTTTTGTGTCGTAAACTTTTCGGAATTCAAAAATTGAAATTCCATACGCCACAGCTACGTTAAGGGATTGTTTAATTCCGTACTGTGGAATCTCAACTGCAAAATCACATAAATCTATTAACTCTTGTGAAACACCAGTAACTTCATTGCCAACAACTAATGCAATAGGAAATTCGCTACTTTTAATTGAATAGTGAACTCTGCTGTTATGTGCTTGTTCTAAAGCACAAATTTTTACTCCATTTGATTTTAATCTTTTTATTACTTCGGTAGCATCTTCAACATACTCCCACTCAACACTTTCTGTTGAACCCAGTGCTGTCTTAAGTATTTCTTTCTTTGGCGGATGCGGAGTGTATCCACAAAGGAATAATTTCTTAATCATTGCACCATCCGAAGTGCGAAATATTGAGCCAACATTATAACTACTTCGGATGCTATTTAGAATTACATATACAGGTAGTTTATCAACAGTATCAAGTGTTTCAAGTGTACTTCTATTTTTGGTAATCTCTTCGTGAGTAAGTTTTTTCATTTTCTATATTTTTATAGAAAAGCCAATAAATGGCTTTTCATATTTATCAATTATCAACTCTTAATTCGTCCGTTGCCAACTGCCCACAAGCGGCAGCAATATCATCCCCTTGCGTACTACGAACAACAACAACAATATTGTTGTCGCTAAGTTTTTGTACAAACGCCTTTATATCGGAAGCAGAAGTAGGCTCTAACTCTTTTGACACTCCATCTTGAACCATGTGAGCAATGCTATTAAAAGGAATGATGTTTATTTTAGAGGGAAGACTTCGGCACAATTTAGTTATAGCCTTAACATCTTCATCCCTATCATTAACACCTTTTAACATTACATATTCAAACATTACTCGCGTATCAGTAATGCGTCCATAATAGCGTATGGCTTCAATCACATCGTTTAAAGGATACTTAATGTTTATTGGCATAATTTTGCTTCGCACATCGTCAAAAGCGGAATGCAATGATAGAGCTAACTTAACTCGGTATGGTGAATCGGCTAATGCAATTATTTTTTCTGGAATTCCAGAAGTAGAAACAGTAATTCTTCTTCGGCTAATTCTATTTGCGTGCCTTCCAGTAAAAACGCCAACTGCATCCAAAGTATTTTGGAAATTTATAAGTGGCTCCCCCATTCCCATAAAAACAATATTTGTAATAACATTCTTTCCAACCTCGCTGGCCACTAAGAGATATTGGTCAACAATTTCACTAAGTGTTAGGTTACGTTTAAATCCCATTATTCCAGTAGCACAAAATTTACAATCTAACGGACATCCAACTTGTGTTGAAATACAAAGTGTATTTCTTTGTGAGTCTGGAATTAAAACTGTTTCTATGGAATAATTATCTTTTGTTGAAAACAAATATTTTTTAGTCCTTGATTGTGTAGAACTTTGAACTGTTTTTAACGTAAGAGTTTTTACTGTAAAATCTTTTTCAAGTTTTCTTCTAAGTTTTTTAGGAATTGTTCCCATATCTTCAAAACTAGTAACAAGGTTATTATATAACCAATTAAAAACCTGAGAAGCACGAAATCTCTTTTCACCTATTGACGAAAAATAATTTTCAAGCTCTGTAAGGGTTAAACCTTTTATTTCATTTTTTTTATTCATAGTTGCTAATATAATATAGATGTTAATGAGTTTCCAAAAATTATCTTTTTCTAAACTTCAAATATTGATATTGCAGTGTGGAATAATTAGCTTTATTCTGAATATAAAAATTAAAGGAACTAATTATGAAATTTACTTTAACAGAAGAACAAGCTATGATTCAAGAGATGGTGCGTGATTTTGCACAAACTGAAATTGCACCATCTGCAATTGAAAGAGATAAAAGTGAAGAGTTTCCTGCCGAGATAATAAAAAAAATGGCAGAACTTGGTCTGATGGGAATGATGGTTAACCCCAAGTATGATGGGGCTGGAATGGATACTATTAGTTATTGTTTAGCAATGATGGAAATTTCAAAAGTAGATGCAGCAGTTGGTGTTATAATGTCTGTTAATAATTCTTTGGTAACTTTTGGGCTTGAGAAATGGGGCTCAGATTTTATAAAAGAGAAATATTTAAAACCACTTGCGCGTGGCGAAAAGCTTGGAGCCTTTGCTCTATCTGAACCAGAGGCTGGCAGCGATGCAACAAGACAGCAAACTAATGCTGTAAAAGATGGCAACCATTGGATTATTAATGGGATTAAAAATTGGATAACTAACGGAGAATCTGCCGATTACTATATTGTAATTGCACAAACTGATAAAGAGAAAAAGCATCATGGCATTACTGCGTTTGTTGTGGAAAAAGGAACTCCAGGCTTTGAACATGGTGTGCATGAAAATAAAATGGGAATTCGTAGTTCCGATACTTGTTCATTAACATTTACAGATTGCAGAGTTCCAGAAGAAAATGTTATTTGGGAAGTTGGCAAAGGATTTAACTTTGCTATGAACACACTTAATGGTGGGCGTTATGGAATTGCATCCCAAGCCGTTGGTATTGCTCAAGCTTCGTTAGATGCAGCAATTAAATATGCTAAAGAGAGAAAGGCATTTGGAACTGAAATTGCAAACCATCAAGCAATTCAATTTAAAATTGCTGATATGGCAACACGAGCCGAAGCCGCAAAGCTACTAACACTTCAAGCCGCAGCATTAAAAGATGAAGGTAAACCATACATAAAAGAAGCTTCTATGGCAAAACTTTTTGCATCAGAAGCTGCTACAAAAAATGCACTTGAAGCAATTCAAATTCACGGGGGCTATGGCTATGTAAGGGAATATCAGGTGGAAAGATTTTTACGAGATGCCAAGATAACAGAAATTTATGAAGGCACATCAGAAATTCAACGAATAGTAATTGGACGACAATTACTCAGAGATTAATTAATAAGGTAATAATAAATGAGAAAAATCATTGAGGCGAAAGCACTTCCAAATAAAATTATATATGCAAAATATTCAAACGGAATGGAAGGCAAGGTATCGCTTAAAAAGTTAACAACAAGAGAGCAGTATGCTAAATTAGAAAACATCGATGTTTTCACAGATGTGCAAATTGATGAAAAATCTGGCGATATTATTGTAAATGGAAATATTGAACTTTGTAAAAACGCCCTATACGGTATCTTGGATTTAAAAAAACAAATGGCAGGGCTTGGATTATCAATGGATGACTAATGAAAGTAATTACTTTAATTATACTTATTACATCTAATTTTATTTATTCGCAATCTGATTGGGAACGATGGGGAAAAGTGGATATTTGCTATTCCCCTTATTCGCATAGCATTAACGAGCATACAATAGAAATGGAAGCATCTGTTTTAACAGTACTGAAAGATGGCTATTCATTTTTCATCTCAGATTTGGATGGAGATAATTGTCCGTTCTACCCAACGTGTTCATCTTTTTTTGTGGAGTCGGTTAGCGAAACAAATATTTTAAAAGGAACACTAATGTTTGCCGATAGATTTACGAGAGATTCAAATTTGTTTAAAACTCGCAAACACTATGCAACTCATATTTCTGGAAAATTATACGACCCAATAAAGAATTATTTATTAATTGATAGCACCATTATATATTCTTCAAGAGAAGAGTTGGCAAAATAAATGATTACTTATAGATTAATACAAATTACATATTTGTTTCTTCTAGAAATTATTTTTGCATCTACTAATTTAGTAGCACAAACAAACAATGACATTTTCTCTACACAAAACAGAATTGCTTTTGGAAATAATCTTTTTTGCGAAAGAGATTATTTAAGAGCTATAGATGAGTTTAAGTTCGTGTTAAAAAGTGAGTGGAATGATTCTTTGCAATTTAAAATTGCGACCTCCTACCTTAGAATGAGTGATTATAACCAAGCCTACAAAGAGTATCAGAAGATTTGTAAAAATTCGCTGTTGTATGAACAAAGTCAATATGAAAAATTGAGGTCTTTGTTTAAGTCAGAAAACTATTCATTTCTGAATAACCAAGTGGATAAGCAAATATTAAATTCAAAATTAAACTCGTTACAAATATTAAGGCTACGAAACTCCGCACTACTTTTGGAGGATAAAACATTGCCAGAAAAAAACGACTTTGTCTCTGTATATGTAGAGAATGACAAAACAAAAATGTCTGAGTTTTATAATTGGAAATCAAAACCTCCATTTAAAAGCCCAACAACAGCTGCAATTATGTCGGCACTAATACCCGGCTCTGGAAAAATTTATGCAGATGAAATTGGTGATGGAATTACTGCATTTTTATTAACAGGATTATTTACATATTTATCAGTTGATAAATTTAATAACAACCACAATGCAAGCGGATGGCTATACGCATCACTTGCAGCATTTTTCTATGCAGGTAATGTTTACGGCTCGGCTACTGCTGTACAAAATTATAATGCTGGAATAAAATTTAATTTTGATAGCAAAGTGAAATTATTTATAAATGATCGAAATCAATTTTTACCAACTCCAAAACATTTGTGCAATTAGATGAAAAAAGCATTTTATATATCTATAATTTTATTTAGTTGGATTGGATTTACTAAAGCCCAAGACTTGAAATTGCAGAAGCATTATGCAGACTCCCTTTTTCAGTCTGAACAATTTTTTGATGCAATCACAGAATATAAAAGATTGATGTTCTTTTCTAATTCTGATGAAAATAATTACGATACAAATTTTCGTATTGCCCTATGTTATAAGGCTGGAGGTAAATATAACGCTGCAATTAAGCATTTTAATATTGCAAAGGTCTATTCCATCAACACTCAAGATTCTATTGCTACTGAACTACAAATAATTAGGACAAATATTTTAAGACGAACTATCCCCGAAGCCTTGCTGTTACTAAACAATATGGATGGAGCCTACAAAAACAAAATTGATTCCAGCAAAATAATCTATTGGCGTGGGTGGGCTTACCTAATGGCAGATGATTGGGAATTGGCATCAGAAGAATTTCAAAAATTAAACAAATTCCACCCAATTAAAACTCTAGCAGATAGTGTTAATGCAAAAAAATATTCTGTTGTTTTTGCAAAAGTAGCTTCATTTATTATCCCTGGTTCGGGACAGTTTTATACTGGTAATTATTTATCTGGAATTATGTCCCTCGGCTGGAATCTGATGTTCGGATATTTAACAATAAATGCTTTCCTTACGGATAGAGCGGTGGAAGGGATTTTAATTGGAAGTCTCCTCTGGACACGGTTCTACAAAGGTAATTTCCAAAATGCAGAAAAATTTGCTGTTGAACGGAATAAAAAAATATCCAACAAAGCGTATGAATTTTTATCTAAAAAATATGTAGGCGAAAAGCCTTAAAATATTTTGGAAATATTGTTTATCTTTAAAATCAAAATTGAAATAGAATGGAGAAATAAATGTCGAAAGGTATGAAAATAGGGTTAGGAATAGTTGGAGTATTAGTTCTAATAGTTATTATGACAATTAGCTGGTTTGTTGGGCATTACAACACGCTTGTAACTTTGGAAGAAAATGTAACGCAGTCGTGGAGCCAGGTTGAAAACCAATATCAAAGACGTATGGATTTAATCCCTAATTTAGTTAATACGGTTAAGGGCTATGCCACACACGAAAAAGAAACATTTTTAGCTGTAACAGAAGCTCGTTCAAAGGTAAACAATATTAATGTAAGTTCAGATATGTTAAATAATCCTCAAGCATTTCAAAAATTTCAACAAGCACAAGCTGGTTTAGGTTCGGCACTTTCTCGTTTGTTGGTAACGGTTGAAAAATATCCCGACTTAAAAGCAAATGAAAATTTCTTGCAGCTTCAAGCACAGTTGGAAGGAACGGAAAATAGAATTTCTGTTGAACGCAGAAAATTTAATAAAGCTGTACAAGGCTACAACACAACTATCAGAAGATTTCCTGCTAACTTTATTGCTGGCATGACAGGCTTTACACAAAAAGAATACTTCAAATCTATTGAAGGTTCGGATGTTGCACCAAAAGTTAAGTTTTAATTTTATGAATAATAATATTAGAAATAATAAATTTTGTTTTGCTAATACTATCTTTATTAAAATGATAGTATTAGTTTTTTTCTATTTTGGAATTAGTAATATTTCGGCACAACCTAAAATTCCTCAACTAAAACAATATGCAAACGATTTAACCAATACAATTTCCGCTTCGCAATTATCACAATTGAGCCAAGAGCTAAAAAAGTTTGATGATGCTACATCCAATCAAATTATTTTGCTTATAATTCCTACTCTTGATGGATATCCATTGGATATGTATGCAAATGAAGTTGCCGAAAAAAATAGAATTGGAACAAAAGGAAATGATAATGGAATTCTTTTTCTTGTTGTTAAGAACGATAGAAAAATGAGAATTGAAGTTGGTTACGGATTAGAAGGTGCTTTGCCCGATGCCTTGGCAAGTTCAATAATTAGAAATGAAGTTGCTCCTTATTTTAAGCGTGATGATTATGCATCTGGTGTTATTGCTGGTCTTTCTGCAATTATTTCTGCCACAAAAGGTGAATACACAAACACTAGAAAGCAACGAGACAACGATGAAGATGGCGGTTTTCCATGGGGCTTTTTGGTTTTCATAATTATCTTTTTAGTTTTTGGAAAAAATCGTGGCGGACTTGGAACTTTACTTTTACTCGGTGCCCTTGGTGGTGGCGGACGTAGTAGTGGCGGTTTTGGTGGCGGTGGATTTTCTGGTGGTGGTTTCAGCGGCGGAGGCGGTGGCTTTGGCGGTGGTGGTGCTAGCGGTGGCTGGTAATTGTGAATGTTACTGAAGGGGTTAAACTATTTAATGATGGAAGTTATTTTGAAGCTCACGATTATTTTGAAGAACTTTGGAATTGTTCTTCTGGCAAAGAGCGAGAGTTCTATCAAGGATTGGTTCAAGTATCAGTTGGTGCTTTTCATTTTAGTAGCCAAAATTTTGAAGGTGCTTTTAGTCAATTTTCTAAAGGTGTAAAAAAGTTGGAACAATATTCTAACAATTACAAGAACTTAAATTTATTGCAATTTAGACACGATATAAATTTCTTAAGTAAAGAAATAACTCTTTTTTTTTCAAAAAAAAAGCATACTTTTGAAGTATTAAAAATACATCTTATTTAATAAACATTAACAAAACTTAGGAGAAAGATATGGCATTAATGATAACTGATGATTGCATCAACTGTGGAGCTTGCGAACCAGAATGCCCAACAAATGCAATTTTTGAAGCTGGTGACGGCGAAGGTAACAAAGGATTTTCTGACGAATTTTTCTACATCGTTCCAGAAACATGTGTAGAATGCGTTGGACATCACGACGAGCCACAATGTGCGTCAGTTTGTCCAGTAGATGCTTGCGTACCTACTGAATAAAAAATCTTTTATAGATTTAAAACAAAAACCCAATCATGTTATATTGCATGGTTGGGTTTTTCCTTTTTGTAGGAAAACAAACTGTAGTGAAGATTACTACTAAAAGCATTGTTTATAGAGTAATCATGCCAATCAAGTAAAATATAAAATTATATTTTTTATTGGATTATAAAGATATGAACCACAAAGCTAAATGGTGGAAAGAGGAAACTAGTAGCAAAGTTAAATGCACACTTTGCCCACGCTATTGCATTTTAGCCAATGGACAACAGGGATTTTGTTTTATAAGAAAAAATATTGACGGAACCCTTTATTCTACTGCCTATGGACGACCAACTGGATTTGCAATTGACCAAATTGAGAAAAAACCGCTTAACCATTTTTATCCAGGCACAGATATTTTAAGCTTTGGCACTGCTGGTTGTAATCTTGGTTGCAAGTTTTGCCAGAACTGGACTATGAGTAAATCTAAGCTGGATGAAGTAAACTCCGTTTCTGCAACTCCAGAAGATGTAATAGTTTTAGCAAAAAAACATAATGTAAAATCTATTGCATTTACTTACAACGACCCCACTATCATTGGGGAATATGTAATTGATGTTTCTAAAATAGCACGGCACGAGGGAATTAAATCTGTGATGGTTACAGCAGGTTACATCGATAGTGAGGCTCGCAAAGATGTTTACAAATACATTGATGCAGCTAATGTAGATTTAAAAGCATTCACAGAAGATTTTTATCATAACCTTACCGCCTCACAACTCGCTCCTGTATTAGACACAATTAAGTGGTTAAAAAACGAAACAGACATTTGGATAGAACTTACTACGCTTTTAATTCCAAACGAAAATGATTCGGATGACGAAATAAAACGAATGTCCAATTGGATTTTAGAAAATATAGGTGATGAAGTGCCTCATCATTTTACAGCTTTCCATCCAACATTTAAAATGCAAAATCATCAACAAACACCATTAGCAACGGTTAATAGAGCTAGAGAAATTGCAATGGATACTGGAATTAAATATGTATATACAGGTAATGTACACAACCCTGAAGCCGAAACGACCTACTGCCCTAATTGCAAAACTCCTTTAATAGAAAGGGATTGGCACAATGTTAGCACTAATAAAATTATACAAGGGACGTGTTATAACTGTGGTAAAAAAATTTCAGGAAAGTTTTAATTACTTTGCAAACTCAGAAACAACAATAGCCGTGGCAGTAGCAACATTAAGCGATTCGGCATTTCCAAATTTTGGAATTGTAATAATTGAATCAGCAATTTCAAGAAGTCTTTCGGTTGGGCCACTTGCTTCGTTGCTAAAAACTAAAACCGCCGATTTGCTTTTATTAAAATCATAAATGTTCTCACCATTCATATCAGCACAGAAAATCTTTTTCCCTTTTTGCTTAAATGCTTTTAAGGTACCAACAATATTTTCTGAAATTTGAATATTAACATGAAATAGTGAACCCATTGTTGAGCGAATAACTTTTGGGTTGTAAATATCTACAGAATTACTACTTATAATTATATCATTAATTCCAAACCAATCGCAAGTGCGAATTATTGTTCCAACATTACCTGGATCTGAAATATTTTCTAATGCAACAACAAGTCCTTTTTTTGTTTCATCAATATATCTTTGTAAAGGAATTTCCATTATTGCCAAAACCCCTTGCGGTGTCTGTGTATCTGCAATAGTTGAAAAATCATTATCGGCTATTGTTTGAACAATTGTTCTATGTTTGTATTTATTTATTTTTTCGGTGTTGGTTTTAGCAAAACTTTCGGATGCAATAATTACTTCGCAATCAAAATTACTTTCAACTGCCTCATCAACCAACCTTTTTCCCTCAACAATAAATTTTTGTTCAATCTTTCGGTATTTAACTTTGTTTAGTGATGTATAATACTTCAACTCACGTTTGGTAAGCATCTAATTATTATTCCCAACTTTTTCTATTTTGGGTTTCTGTGCTTTTGTAGTAAGGTTTATTTTTTGTGGTTGTTCACCTAAAAATGTTTCCTCTTCAATCCGTTCCAATTCTTTTTTATATTTTTTAACTTTTTCTTTAATCGTTTTTTCAATTGTTATTAGTTGAGAAATATTTGTTGAGCGTTCCTCTTTTTCAAATTCTGCTTTAGCAATATCATCTTTAGCTTTTACAATTGTTAGTTCAAGGTCATTTATCTTCTCTGATAGAGTATGCGTTATGCTTTCCTTGTCTTCTATCTCTTTACTAAGTGTTTCATTTTTAACATGATATTCAGTATAGGCTTGGCTACTTTTTTCAAGAAGCGTTGAAAGTTCGTAACTAATACTTCTTCTTTTTTCAATTAGATCTTGAATCTCAAGTTTGTATTTATTAATGGTCATTTTCCCTTCGCTCTCTTTTTTGCGAATAGAAATCACTTTTTCGTTGATTACTTCTTTTTCATTTTTAAGCTCATCTAATTTAGTTTCAACCGTTTCCTTTTCCTTACGGAGCAACCTTACCATTCCTGTATATTCTGCAAGTTGTGTGTTGCGTTCAAGAAGCATCTTTTCTTTTTTATTAAAATCTCTGTCTTTTTCAATGATTAATTGTTTTACCGAAGTGAGTTTTGATTTAGCCTCATTTATCTCTTCGGTAAATTTTTGAGTTGTCTCTGTATAGCTACTTTCAAGTTGTAGAATGTTTTCTTCTACTCTAAATTTTTTCTCTTCAAAATTTAATATCTCATTTTTAATTTCTTCTAGCTTTTCGTGATAGCTACTCTCTTCTTCTTTTTTTCTAATTAAAGCTCTTTCAATATCATCTTTAATATTTACTTTTTTATCAATATCAGATTTTATTTTTCGTTTTTGTTCAATCAAAAGTTCAATATCTTTTCCTAATTCACTTAGTGTTTCATTTCTATTTTTAATTTCAAATTTCACATTATCTAGTTCATTTCGTTTTTGTGAAATTTCATCTGTGAAAATATTTTTTTTCTTTTCATACTCTTTAAATATTTTTTCTTGCGAGTTTAACTCATTTATTAATTCGGCAATATTTGTTTGCATATTGCGTCTAATATTTTCATCTTTTTTTAGCATGTCTGATATCGTAGAGTGGTCTTCCTTAATTTGTTCAATCTGCAATTCAAGGTTAGTTATTTCGGTTGAAATATTACTTTTCTTTTCTTCCAAAGTCTTAAGGGATTTTTCTGTAGCATCGCAATTTATTTCTAATTTAGTTAATACCTTTTCCTTATCATTAATTACTTTTTCTAACTCGGCTTTTTTATTGTTGCCTTCACTTTCTAGTTCTATAATTTTTTCTTTGTTGGTTTTTATCTGATTTGCTAATTCTTCCGAAGTCGCTTTTAATTCATTAGTTCTTTCTTCGCCACGAGTAATTTCATCTTTTAATCTGTTTGCTGTCTCGTTAAGTTTGTTAAGTTTTTCTTCAAGTTCAGATAATTCGGTACTTTTTAATTCAACTGTTGATGTAATTTTGGATAGTTTTACTTCGTTAATTTCTTGTTTCTCTAACAGACTATTGTTTGTTTTCTCAACAGTCTTAACGCTTTCTTCTAACTGTTCTTTTTCTTGAGATAATGCACTCATTTGTTTGTTAATCTCAAAAATAGCTTTCGATTTTGCAACTTTTTCGTCAGCAGAGTTTTTAATAAAATCTTCAATTCTTTGTTCTTCCTTTGATAGCTCAGAAAGTTTTTCTGTCATTGAAATAATTTTATTTTCAAGTTCGCTCGAAGTATCTTGCTTTGATAGAATGTTATGAATTGTATTTCGTAATTCATCGTTTTCTTTTCTTAATCTGTCTAACTCGGGTGTTTCTTTCGGATTAAATAACTTCATTGAATAACCCATCTAAATTTATTGAAATAATACTCACTAATATTACAAAGTTAAGCAAAAAGAATGATTTTTGCTTAACGCCAGTCTGTTTTAAAACCAAGAATTTCATTAACCCCATTTCAACATGGGGGTTATGAACCCCCTAACGGATACCTTTGGCAAGTCCGTGAGGATATTTACTAGACAGTCTTCTTAAGATAAGGAAGCAAAGTACCCTAAAAGTAAAGCACGCTTCTGATTTGAAACGGGAATTGTTGAATTATCTGTTAAAACAAGAATGCCACCATCAGGTTTATCGAAATGTTGGATGTAGTTTAAATTTACTAAATGCGACTGATGAACTCGCATAAATTCATGCCCCTCAAGTAGTGTTTCGTATGTTTTTATTGTTTTAGAAACCATAATATTATTACCATTTGAAAGATAAAATATTGTGTAATTGTTTTCGGCTTCGCAACGTATTATATCTTTAATATTTACAAGATAAATTCGTTCGGATGTTTTCAAAACAATTTTTTTCAATTCGGGTAGTGAGTTGCTAAAGCTAGAGAGAATTGACTCGAAACGTAAGGAATTGTTTTCTGCATTGTGTTCGTCAAGAACTCTGCGAACTGTTTTAATTAGCTCGCCACTTATAACTGGTTTCAAGATAAAATCGAACGCACTAAATTTAATTGCTTTTATTGCATAATCTTGATGGGCAGTAATAAATATCACTTTCATATCGCGATATTCAACATTTTTTAGAATGTCAAATCCAGTTCCATCAGGCAAATCAATATCTAGAAATAGTAAATTGGGTTGGTGCTTTTTTATTTCGGCAATGGAAGTTTTTACATCTCCAGCTTGTGCCACAACTTTTATTTCATCAAAACATTCTTTAAGCAGTTCGGTAATTACTTCACGTGAATTTTTCTCATCGTCAACTACTATTGCTTTAATCATTTTTTCCCCTTGATAATAAACTTAATGGAATCACAAATTTAATACGTGTTCCTCTTCTGTTTTCAGTTTTTGATAAATCTTGAACCACAATATCTATTTTTTCTTTATATATTTTTGTGATATTCGTCAAACGCTCATTTGTGATTTCCATTGCAAACGATTTATGATTTGTTTCAGATTTGTTATCTTTGTGTGCCTCAATTCCTATGCCATTATCTTCTATAATAATAGTTAGTGATTTTTCATCCAAAAAATATTTCACAATAAGAATTTTTTCATTCTCTACAATTTTTCGCAAACCATGCTCAATTGCATTTTCGATAAATGGCTGTATTAACATTGGAGGAATTTGTAAAGTTTCTGTGTCAATTTTTTCGTCAACTTCTAAGTTAAACTGAAATGAATTTTCGAAACGTAATTGCTGTAACGAAATATAATTGTTTAGTATTTCAATTTCCTCTTTTAGCGTGTGGAAGTCATTACGCGAACCTCCAAGAATGGAACGCATCAAAATTGCAAACTGCGAAAGATAATCGGAAGCCTCAAATTTTTTGTTCTTCAAAATATAATTCTGAATGGCAATAAGTGCATTAAAAATAAAATGAGGATTCATCTGCGAGCGGAGTAACTTTTGGTGCATATTTAAAATTCTGTTTTGCGACTTTAATTTGTATTGAGTATAAAATAAAGCAAAAAACGAAATTGATAAAACACCTAAAAGTATTAATCCAATAACAGTTTTGTTTTGAAATGCAATATGTTCTTCCTGAATCAAGTTTTCCTGATTCAAAATTTTTATTTGGTTATCCTTTTTTTCGGTTTGATATTTTGTTTCAAGTTCTGCAATTATCTCTTTAGTTTTTCCACCTTCTATCGAGTCTTTAAGAGTATAGTAGCTTGAAAGATTTTTATACGCCAGCTTATAATTTCGTTTTTTTAAGTTCAATTCCGCCATTATTTCATATATAGAAATCAACTCATCTGGATAGTTATACTTTTTTGAAAGTTTTTTTGCTAACAATATCTTCCGTTCTGCGTTGTAATATTGCTTTAAAATAATTTCAAGTTTTGCAGTTTCAACTAAATTATGAATTATTTTATATTTTCTACCACTTTTCTGAGCAAGCGAAAGTGCTTTTTTAGAAAGAGCTAATGCCTCAATATATTGCTCTTCCTTTTTTAATAGTGGAACAAGATTAGATGTTGCAGAAGTAATTCCAGCAAGATAATCCCTTTTAGAACTTTCTACATAAAGTGTATCGTAATATTTTTTTGCTAAAACAAAATCATCTTTACTAAAATAATATCCACCAAGCTCGTTTAGCAAATCCATCCGTCTGTAAAAATCGCCATACTTTTCATTTTTTTTTGCAATAGAGTTTGCAAGCAAAATATATTCACCCCATTTTTCGTTGTTACCAACTATTTTAAATATGGTTCCAATTTGATGATAAAATCCAGCAAGATTTACTGAATCAGCAGTTTCTAATTTTATATTCAATGCTTTTAGCGAAAGTTCTAAGCCTTTTTGATACTCACCCATTTCCAAATATTCAGCACCAGTATTAAGTATTACACCAGCAGCTCCCGTGGAATCTTTTTCCGAAAAAAACAACTTTGCAACTTCACTATAAATTTTAATTGCTTCTTTATGCAAGCCTCTATCGCTAAAAGTAGTTGCTAAAGCATTTGAAATGATTGCAACAGCTCTAATATTTTTTAGTTTTTTAGCAATTGCAAGAGCATTATTATAGTATATATCGCAAGAATCATTTTGCTCTAAGTAATCAAATTTTAATGCTAATTTATAATATGCTCGTGCAACGGAAAGAGAATCGTTACTGGAAAGAGCCTCAGAAACATTTCCTCGAAGAGTTTTTAATTCATCAATTGTTGCTTTTGAATAATTGCTCTGGGCAAACGTGCTTTCATAAAAAAATATTATGAAAGTAAGTAAGGATAGTAATTGGAATATATGTTTTTTCAATTCAGTAATAATAACAAGTTCCCATAGTTATTTCTTATTTTCACACCATTCTTTGTGGATTTATTTTGTAATTAAATTCTCTTTCAAAGTTACCGAATTATAAATAAAACTGTCCAAATTCTTGTTCACATATTATTAATAGTTATTAGTTTCTATTTTACCGTGCGATACGTAAAAAATCTATAATCTTAGTTTTACCTATTGTGAACTGGATAAAAATTGAACAAAAAAAATAGTTCTTTGGAGATTTTTTTATCTTACTAGTTCAAAAAATTAAACATAATTTTAATCACAAATTTTATTAGAAAATTAGCTAATTTATAGTATAAAACATTATAACACTTATTTATAGAAGGAAACAAATTATGAAAAAATTATTAACACTTTTTATTTTACTTTCAAGTTTTGTATTTGCACAAACAGAAGGAACAATAAAGTGGACTTTTGAAGCAAGCGATAAAATCCAAGATACTCCAGCTATTGCTGACGACGGAACAATTTATACATGTTCCAGAGATGGCATTTTTTATGCTTTAAATAGTGATGGAACTCTAAAATGGACTTATGAAGCACACGATGAATATACTGGTGGAACTGTAAACTCTGTGCTTACAAGTGCACCTGCAATTGGACACGATGGAACAATATATTTTGGTTCAGCTGCTTTAGGCAAATTTTTTGCAATAAACCCTGATAGCACAGAAAAGTGGACTAAAGACTTTGAGGGTGTAATAAGAATTCCACCCGCAGTTGCTCCTGATGGAAGCATATTAGTTGCAAATTCAATGGGTGAATTGGTAGAACTTAATCCTGCCGATGGAACGGAAAAATGGAATGTTAATGTTGGAACTTCTTATTACAGTAGCCCTGCAATTGATGCTAATGGAGTAATATTTGTTAATGTTAAGGATGGTTCAAATGTTTATTTAAAAGCAATTAGTGCTGATGGCATTGAAATTTGGGAATTTAAAATTGGTTCTGGTTTTGACCCTAATTCCTCTCCAGCAATTGGTGAAGATGGAACAATATATGTTGGCTCGGAGAATTATAATTTATACGCCGTTAATCCAGATGGAACAGAAAAATGGAAGTATTTTACTGATGCAGCAATTATGTCCTCACCGGTAATTGCATCAGATGGAACCATTTATATTCATTCAAGTGAAACTAGTTTGTATGCTATAAATCCAGATGGAACAGAAAAATGGAAATCGAGTCTTGTTTGGGGTCTCTATTCAAATTTTTTAGTAACTCCTGCTGTTGGTTCTGATGGCGTTATTTATACTGGCGGAACAGATGCCAGCAATTACGCATCCAAAGTATTTGCGGTAAATCATGAAGATGGCACTATCAAATGGGAATTATCCCCAGAGCATATTCCATTTTCGTCAGCAACTATTACTAAAGATGGTGCAGTTCTAATAAGTGGGGACGATATACTATATGCTATCAATAGTTCAAGTACTGGTTTAGCCAATAGCCCATGGCCAAAAAATCGTAAAGATTATAAGAATACTGGATTTACTACAGTTGCTACATCTGTTAAACAAATTGGTGTTGAAGTTCCTCAAGAATATTTGTTATCTCAAAACTATCCAAATCCGTTTAATCCAAGCACAACAATAAGTTTTGCAATACCAGAACAAGCAGATGTAAAACTTAGTATCTATAATTCAATTGGCGAAGAAGTAGCAGAATTATTAAATGATAATATCTCTGCAGGATTTCACGAAATAAATTTTGATGCTTCAAATTTAAGCTCAGGTTTATACTTCTACAAAATTTCTTCTTCAAATTTTACAGATGTTAAAAAAATGTTGCTATTGAAATAAAGTCCCACAAAGTGGGATATTTATTTTAATACAATTCCGTGCTTTTGCGGAGTTGCTATTGAAATAAAGTCCCACAAAGTATGTATTAAAGTAGATATTAGAGACAAAATTAAAAGAAAAAGGCGTTCCTCAGAACGCTTTTTTTCTTTTTCTCCCCTCTCACCTTTCACCTCTCTCTTTTACGAAACCAAAACAGAATAGTATTACAAAAATACATTTCCAAAAAAGCAAACAAAAACAAAAAGAAATATGCTCATATATCTATATTATGAATAAGTATTCTAAAAAACATAAAAGTTTTACAAGATTTTAGATAAATAAAATTTGGAATATCGTAAACAAACAGTAAATTTGGAACTCGTAAAATAAAATAGGTATTTAAAATATTATGTTAGTTAATGTATCATCCGAAATAGGAAAACTAAACGGTGTAATAGTTCATACTCCTGGCAAAGAAGTTGAGAACATGACACCCAAAAATGCCGAAAGAGCTTTGTATAGCGATATTTTAAATTTGTCAGTTATCGATAGAGAATACACGTCATTTAATAAAATTCTTACTAAATTTACTAAAGTTTACGAGGTTACAGAACTTCTTACTGAAATTATAGAAAACAAAGAAGCAAGAACTAGTTTAATAAATAGTATTTGTAAAAACGAAAACATTGTTGAACTAAAAGAGCATTTGCTTGAGTTACCTTTAGATAAATTGCCAAAAATTTTAATAGAGGGGTTGCCCTTAATAAAAGATAACTTAACAAAATATCTTAGTGGAAAAAGATATTTACTTGAACCTTTACACAATGCTTTTTTTACGAGAGATGCCTCAATTACTATTAGAGACAAAGTTTTAATTGCTGCAATGAGTAATAACGTACGCAAACGCGAATCTATTATTATGGAAGCAATTTTCAATTTTCATCCTAAACTAAAAACCGAAACGGTTAACCCTATTAGTAGCCAATTTTATAATAATAAAATTACCATAGAAGGTGGCGATGTATTTGTACCTCGCGAAGATATTATTATGCTTGGTGTTGGGGCAAGAACAACTTCGGAAGGGGTGGATTTTATTCTTGAGCGTGTTAAAGAAAACAAAGAAAAACGTCATATAATAATTCAAGAATTACCTCAAAAACCAGAATCTTTTATTCACCTCGATATGGTTTTTACATTTCTTGATAAAAATCAATGTATGATTTATGAGCCATTAATTAAACACCGTTACGATTATAGAACTATACATATAACTGTAGATAATGGGAAAGTAAAATCAATAACTGAACGCAAAGATTTATTGGAAGCCCTTGCAATTCTTGGCTTGTATTTATCTCCCGTTAACTGTGGTGGGAAAAGTGATTTATGGACTCAAGAACGAGAGCAATGGCATAGCGGTGCAAATCTTTTTGCATTGGCACCTGGACAAGTTATTGGGTATGCCAGAAACCAAAATACAATTGAAGAGTTAAGCAAACATGGATTTGATACTTTAGATTCAAAAGATGTTTTAAGTGGCAAGATAAATATTGAAGACCACAAAAAATTTGTAATTACACTACCTGGCTCCGAACTTGCAAGAGGTGGAGGCGGTTGCCGATGTATGACTATGCCCATAAAACGAGAGCAAGTTAGTTGGTAGTAAAAACGTATCAGAAAAATATTTTTTCTTTAAAAGCATTACTCATTAATCCTTTTTATCGAAATAGTTTCAACCCTTTTATCAACAAGCTGTTTTTGGAGTTTTGTTAATGGCAGCTTTCTAATAGAATTATATTCATCCAATGTTTCGTTTTTTAGATTTAATTTTTCAAGAAGTTCAGCAAAATAAATTCTGTCTTCAAAATTTAATTTTGTTTCTGGATATTTTCTAAATGTATCTTTTGAAACAATAATTGCCGATTCTGCAAATCCACTTTGGGCAAGTTGCTTGGCACCGTTAATTTTCATTTTTCCAAGTCTGTTTTCGGATAAAACATTTGTAGAACTATTTTTTATTTTTTCTCCGTAAACAGCAGTATTTTTTTCAATTCCTTTAGAATTTTTTTTAGGAACATTTCTTATATCTTCCATAGCTAGGGCAAGTAATAAATCGTTAATTGAAATCTTACGAATATAGCTTAACCCCAGTGCAGAGTTCGAGTTAAGAATAAATAGGTTACCCTCTTTTTGCAATTGGATAAAAGAATTTTTCTCAGTTAAAACCAAATCGTTTCCACTTAGAAAATCGCCTTTTTTAATTATTGTAAAATTCTCTTCAACGCCTTTTTGCAGTAGAACTTTACCTGTTACCTTTTCTACTTTAAATTCCTGTCCAACAAGAAATGTAGAGGCTAGTAGTAGAATTATTATTATTTTATTCATTTGTATATTCCTTATAAATACCCAATTATTGTATTGTCAATTTTAGCTTAGTTTCAAATAGCTTAGTATTTTTTATTTAAAATATGCTAAGGTTAATAAACATTATAAATAGCAACATTCCCCTTTACTAAACCCAAACCTTCTATTGCCTCAGTGTTAAACTTTTCTGCCCCAACTTTCCACGCAGCATTAAAGTTTGTAAGCAAAGTCATTTCTATGGGAATCCATATTTCTTCAATTTCCACACTGCTTTTTCGCACAAAATATTTTTTATCGTTAGTAGTTATTAACTGGGCTTCGGATGGTTTTAGCTTTGTGTTAACTAATAAATTAACATGACTAATTTTATCCTCCAATTTATAATCGACAAATGCGGTTTCAATTCCTATACTTTCTAGCATTGAACTAAACGCAACGCTTAGGTCATCGCAATCGCCACCTTTAATTTTAATTGTTTCTGTTGGAAATTGCACATACTCTGTTGACGAGCGTGGGTCGGCTACATATTGCATTTTTTTTACAAAACTATTAAATAGAATTTCTATCTGTTTAAAAGGAAGAAGCTTTTCATCAATATTTTTTAACAGTAGCTTTTTGCTATTCAAAATACTTTTAGAATATTTGTTAGATTCTGAAAAATTGTATCGCACAAAATATCTGAGATTTTTAACTTCAGAGTTCCAACTATTTAATCCATTAATTAAGATTGGTTTTTGTAGTTCATCGTCATTTTCATTGTATATGCTTGTTATGTAAAAATGTGCTTGCCCAATCTCACGATTACTAAATTTTTCTAAATCCCTTGATATCACAGTGTAAAATGGAATTAAAGCTGTATCCATTGGAGCAACCGTAACCGATGGAGAATTTATAACATCATTATTAATGTTTGAAACATAGCTGGAGGGCTTTACAACAATTGAGTTTTCCGACAAATTAATAATTTTTCCGTATGCAAAAGGGTTACCAATATACTCCTCCGAAAGAATAGGAAAAATTTGATTTTCTATTTCAACATCCAAAAATTTAATATTTTGTTTTCGTTTGAAATTAAGTGATAGATTTATACTTGCAACTATTTTGCTATAACTAAACTGATTGTTTGTAATACTATGAATGCCATCAGTAAGTAAATTTTCTATCTCCATCACATTGCTTCTTTTGTGAGTGTAGTAAATAGCTGAAACAGATACACTTAAAATTTTGGACGAAAAATTTATTGCTGGCTGAAACCCAGTAATATATGGGGTTTGATACTTATCGTGAAACATTGACATGCCTAACCCTAATTTTCCTCCGAGCAAATTGATACTATAATTTGCTCCAACTAAAAATGATGAGGATGTTTCGTAATTTCCAAAAAGAAAAATATTGTTGAACGGATTATATTCAATTCCTATAATTGCATCTTTCGTAGTTTTTAATTCTAAATTAGTGTTATCTACAAAACCCCCGCTTTCATTGAGGATTAGAAGATTAGACGAACTAACAGAAAAGAGTAGATTGCTATATGGCTGATATGTAAACCCAATATCGCCACGCCATTGTTTTTTGTTCCAATAATCAAGGTTGGTTACAAGTGTATTTACAGTGTCGCTAAAATAGAAATAGACATTTTCTTGCGAGTAGCTTTGTTCAAAATAGCGTAATGTAACTCCCGCAGTAAATGAGTTTGAAAACTGACAGGAATAACCAGCTCCAAAAAGCTCCGAGTAATTAAGACTTGAGTTTAACACATTTATTGAATCATCAATAGTAACAAGGGTATCGGTGTTTAGGGCAAATGATTTTTTGAATCCAGGAGTGTAACGTGCGTATAAATAGTGGTCTCCAATTCTTTTTCCAACAGAAGCAAGCTGTATGCTGTTTGCTCTTTTTTTTGATAGAATTACTGCACCAGAAAATCCAAATTCCCAATCTATTGTTCTATTAAAATTCATAGTATTTCCTTCAAAACTATTTACCCTATATTTAGGTCGCATCAATTTCGAAAATCCCCCATAAATATCCAACGATTGCTGTGCAGATGTTTGCAATGCAAAAATTTGAATAAGAAGAAATATTTTTAGTAAACTTTTACGGAACATCAAATTTAATATTATGAATACTTTGAGCAACAACTATGCTTTTTGAACTACTTGGATTACCTACAAACTTTTGTTTAACAAATGAAAACATTATTTGCTTAAATCTGTTGAAGGGAAAAGTTTTCATTAAAGATTTTGGAATTGTAAGCCTCCCATTATCTTTAACTCTAATTCTGTATAACGGAAATGGTGTGCGGTTGCTTGGATTCATACCACCAACAACAATAACTATTTGCCCCTCGTTGCTTCCATTCCAAAACAAATTTATCTTAAGATTTTTATCTTTTATTGTCCCTTCTGTTTTAACTTTGCCTGTTATTTCGGATGGTGTTGGGATGTCAAATTCAATATCACCATCATCTTGTTCTAAGTGAAACTTAACATTAGAATTATAAGGGAAAGGATAAAGTGAGTTCCTTTTTCTTTTAATTGATATTACATGAGCCAATCCTAAAGTTGTATCAAGAACATTTCCATGCCATTTGTATTTAATTTTTCGTGGAATTACAACTGCTTTGATATTGTTAAAACTGGTTTTGCCAAGATACTCCGATGTAAAGCCGAGTAGCCTTCCATCTTTTCGTTCAATTCTTTTTTCCTTATTACCTAAAAAACTAAAACGAGAAAGATCGACTATAAAACTATTGCTAAATGAGTTATAGTTTAGTTTCGAAATGATAAATTGTTAGAATCGACTCAACGAGAATCTATTGCGATACCAAA